>CAKUGU010000041.1 GCA_934654815.1 uncultured Ellagibacter sp. | reverse complement strand
TCCTTGAACATGCCGTAGAAGTCGCCGGTCTGGGCCTCGAAGAGCTCGCCGACGGCCTTCTCGCGGACGGCGTCGTCGTCGTTCAGGATGAACGTCTGGATGATCTGCTTGCGGTCGCCGAGGAACATGTGCTCGGTGCGGCACAGGCCGATGCCGGAAGCGCCGAAATCGCGGGAGAGCTTGGCGTCTTCGGGGTTGTCGGCGTTCGCGCGGACGCCGAGGGTGCGGAACTCGTCGGCCCACTCGAGGATGGTGTCGAGGTCGCCGGTGAGCTCGGGCATGACGAGGTCGACGGCGCCGAGCACGACGATGCCGGAGGTGCCGTCGAGCGAGATCATGTCGCCCTCGTGGATGACGATGTCGGTGCCGGTGAGCGTGGCCTGCTTCTTCTCAGCGTCGATCTTGAGCGCTTCGACGCCGCAGACGCAGGGAGCGCCCATGCCGCGGGCGATGACGGCGGCATGCGAGGTCTTGCCGCCGTGAGAGGTGAGGATGCCCTCGGCGGCGATCATGCCGGCGAGGTCGTCGGGGTTGGTTTCCCAGCGGACGAGCACGCACTTCTTGCCCGCTTCGGCGGCGGCGACGGCGTCGGCCGAGGAGAACACGGCCTCGCCGACGGCGGCGCCGGGGCTCGCGTTCAGGCCGCGGGCGAGCACGTCGTAGTCGGCGTTCTTGTCGAACTGCGGGTGAAGCAGCTGGTCGAGCTGCTCGGGGGCGACACGGCGGACGGCCTCTTTCTTGTCGATGAGGCCCTCCTTCTCCATGTCGATGGCGATGTGGAGCGCGGCGGCGGCGGTGCGCTTGCCGACGCGGGTCTGGAGCATGTAGAGCTTGCCCTGCTCGATGGTGAACTCGATGTCCATCATGTCGTGGAAGTGGTTCTCCAGGAGCACGAAGATCTCCTCGAGCTCGCGGCCCGCTTCCTCGAGGCCGTCCACGTGCTTGAGGTCGGCGATGGGGCTCGTGTTGCGGATGCCGGCGACGACGTCTTCGCCCTGGGCGTTGACGAGGTAGTCACCGTAGAACTCCTTCGCGCCGTTTGCGGGGTTGCGCGTGAACGCGACGCCAGTGGCGGAGGTGTTGCCCTTGTTGCCGAAGACCATGCACTGCACGTTGACGGCGGTACCGAGGTCGTCGGAGATCTTGTTCTTCTTGCGGTAGAGGACCGCGCGCGGGTTGTTCCAGCTGCCGAACACGGCCTCGATGGCGAGCTTCAGCTGGACCATCGGGTCCTGCGGGAAGGCCACCTTGCCGTCGACGACGAGCGAGGGGTACTTCTCGCCCGAGACGTTCTCGGTGAAGATGCCCTTGAACTCGCCGACGAGTTCCTGCAGGTCATCTGCGGTGAGGTCGGTGTCGGAAGAGACGCCGCGGACGGCCTTCATGGCGTTGATGGCGTTTTCGAACAGGTCGCCGTCAAGCCCCATGACGACGTTCGAGAACATCTGGATGAAGCGGCGGTAGGAGTCCCACGCGAAGCGGGGGTTCTCGGTCTGCTTGATGAGGCCGTGGATGGACTGGTCGTTCAGGCCGAGGTTCAGGACGGTGTCCATCATGCCGGGCATCGACATGGGGGCGCCGGAACGGACGGAAACGAGCAGCGGGTCCTCGGCGTCGCCGATCTTCTTCCCGATGCGCTGCTCAAGGTCGAGACGGTACTCGTGGATGGTGTCGAGCACGCCTTCCGGCCACACGTTGCCGGCGTTCGCGTACTCCATGCAGGTCTGACAAGAAATGGTGAATCCCGGGGGGACGGGAAGGCCGATATTGGCCATTTCGGCGAGGTTCGCGCCCTTGCCGCCAAGCGTAGCCTTCATGTTGGTGTTACCCTCGGTTACGTTGTTTCCCTGAGCGTCTTTGCCGAATGCGTAGACGCGCTTCACTGGTTCGGTCACCTTGTTCTCCTTACAAGCTCCGGTTACCTTATCGCCCTCACGCGGGCAGAACCGCTTCACGGCCCTGCCGCAAATTTGGGAACTAGTTAATCATAGCAGTCTGAGCAGGATGGATACGCTCGTAGTACCGCATTATTTCCTGAGCGGTCTCTTCTACGGCGCGGTGTTCGGTGTGGACGACGATGGCGCCGAGCTTGCGCATGAGGGCGCGCGCCTTCTCGAGGTCCTCGTAGACGAACGACGGGTCGGCGTACTCGCTCGCGACCCCGGCGGCGTTGCCGAGACGGCGCTCGCGGATGCTCACGAGCACGTCGGGCGTGGTCATGAGGCCGAACAGGCGCGTGCGGTCGACGTCGTAGATCTCGCGCGGGGGCTCGGTCGAGGGGTCGAGCGGCACGTTCGCGACCTTGTAGCCCTGCTGGGAAAGGTAGATCGACGTGGGCGTCTTGGAAGAGCGCGACACGCCGAGGAGCACGATGTCGGCCTGGGTGAGGTCCTGGGGGTTGCGCCCGTCGTCGTGGGCGATGGTGAACTCGATGGCCTCGATGCGGCGGAAGTAACTCTGATCGGCCACGTGCAGCCCGCCCGGCTTCGCGGTCGGCTCGAGGCCCGACGTGAACGCGATCGCATTGATCGCGTCGGTCATGAGGTCGACCGCGACGATGTTGGTGTGGGACGACACGTACTCGGAGAGCTCCTGGCGCAGATCGGAGTTCACGATCGTGTAGAAGACGAGCAGCTGGTCGGAGCCCGTTTCCTTCAGGTGCCGCGCGGCGTGATCCTCGAAGAACCGCTCGATCTGGCCGGCGTTGCGCACCTTCGGCAGGACCTCGATGCAGGGGTTGCTCACGCCGAATTGGGTGGCGGCGGCGCGGGCAACCGCCTGCGCCGTCAGCCCCACGGAGTCGCTGATCACGTGAATCGTCGGTATGGGTGTCGTGTTCTCGTGCACAACGAAATCCTTCAATTACTTGTGCGCCTTCTTCGACACGAGGCCGAAGTCGGCGACGTCCTCGAAGACGCCGACGAAGCGGTTGAGCAGGCGCAGGCGGTTGGCGCGGATCTTCTCGTCCTCGTCCATGACCATGACGTCGTCGAAGAACGCGTCGATGGGCTCCTTCAAGGCCGCGAGGGCGCCGCAGGCGGCGTCGAAGTCCTTGCGCGAAAGCGCCGCGGAAACCTTTTCCTCCCCTTCCTCGCACGCGGCGAGCAGGGCGCTTTCCGCGTCGCCGAGCAGCGCGGCGTCGACCTCTTGCCCAAGGCTCTCGTCGGCGAGGTTATGGGCACGGGCGAAAGCGCTCGCGAGCGCCTCGAAGACTTCGGGCTCATCGGCGCGGGCGGTGTCGAGCGCGCGGGCGCGGGCGATGAATTCGGCCGGGTCGATCACGCCGACGGACGAGACGGCGTCGATGGAGTCGAGACGGATGCCCTCGTCCTTCGCGATCGTCTTCAGGCGGCCGGCGAAGAACTGCTCGACCTTGGACGCGACCTCGTCGCGGTCGAACTCGAGCCCCTGCTCGGTGTAGGACGAAAGCGACGCCGCGATGAGGTCCTTCAAGCCGACCGTCGGCATGGTGCGAAGCATCGCGATGATGCCGATGGCGGCGCGGCGGACGGCGTAGGGGTCGGACGAGCCCGTCGGCGGCTCGTCGATGGCGAAGATGCCGCAACAGGTGTCGAGCTTGTCGGCGATGGCGACGCACTTGCCGCAGGTGCCGGAGGGCAGCTCGTCGCCGGCGAAGCGCGGACGGTAATGCTCGCGGATGGCTGCGCAGACCTCGGGAGCCTCGCCCGCGGCCTCGGCATAGTAGCCGCCCATGACGCCTTGCTGGTTGGTGAACTCGACGACGGCCTGGGACACGAGGTCGGCCTTGGCGAGATGCGCGGCGCGAACCGCGTTCGCGATGCCAGCCTCGTCCTCGCCCGCGGCCTTGGCGCACGCGCCGGCGAGCTTCTCCATGCGGCGCACTTTCTGCAGGGTCGTGCCGAGCTTCTCCTGGAACGTGACGATGCCGAGGCGCTCGACGAAGTCTTCCATCGGGTGCTTCAGGTCCTCCTCGAAGAAGAACTTGGCGTCATCGAGGCGCGGGCGCACGACGCGCTCGTTGCCGGAGACGACGGTGTCCGAAACCTTCGGGTCGGCGTTGGAAACGATCACGAACTCGCGAGTGAGCTTGCCCGCGGCGTCGAAGATCGGGAAGTAGCGCTGGTTGGAGAGCATGGACTCGCAGATGATCTCCTGCGGGACGCGGAGGAACTCCTCGTCGAACTTCCCCACGAGGACGGTCGGCCACTCGCAGAGGTTCACGACCTCGTCGAAGATGCGCTTGGGCGTGTCGACGCGGCAGCCGGGACGCGCGGCCTCGATGGCGGCGATGCCCTCGCGGATGGCCGCCTCGCGAGCATCCGCCCCGAGCACGAAGGCGCTCTTGAGCACGTCCTCGTACACGGCCGGCTCCGCGACGACGTGCTCGCCGGGGGCGAGGACGCGGTGCCCGCGGGTGGTGTTCCCGCTCGTCACGTCGGCGTACGTCACCGGCACGACCTCAGGTCCCAGAAGCGCGCAGATCCAGCGGATCGGGCGCACGAAGGTCTCGTGCTCGGAGCCCCAGCGCTGGGAGCGGTAGTTCGGCCACTCGATAGCGGCGATGACGTCGTGGCCCAGTTTCGAGAGGATGGGCGCGGCGGGCTCGGAGGGCACGTTCTTCTCGGCGAAGACGTACTCGTTACCGTCCTCGTCGACCTTGCGGGTAAGCTCGGAGGCGTCGACGCCGCACTTGCGCGCGAAGCCCGCGGCGGCCTTGGTCGGGTTGCCGTCGGCGTCGAAGGCGATCTGGGCCTTGGGGCCGCGCTTGACCTCGTGCACCGCCTCGGTGGCGCAGGCCACGTCGGCGACGATCGCGGCCAGACGGCGCGGCGAGGAGACGACGCGGACGTCGCCGTGGGAAAGCCCGGCGTCGTCGAGCATCTTCGTGACGAGCTTGGGAAGCTGCTTGGACGCGTTGGCAAGCGGGGCCGAGGGCATTTCCTCGGTGCCGATCTCGAGCAGGAAATCCAGAGTGTCTGCCATTTAAGCCACCTCGCCCTTCGTGGAATACGTGTCTTTCTTGCCCGCGACCTCCGCGAGGTAGCTCTCGCAGCAGGCCTTGGCGACGGCGCGAACGCGCAGGATGTAGTTGGCGCGCTCGGTCGCCGAGATGGCACCGCGGGCGTCGAGGATGTTGAACGCGTGGCTGCACTTCATGACGCAGTCGTAGGCCGGAAGCGGCAGCTTGCGCTCGAGGCACGAATGGCACTCGGCCTCGTACTCGTCGAACTTGCGGCGCATCATGTCGACGTCGGCCACCTCGAAGTTGTAGGCCGAGAACTCGACCTCGTTCTCGTGGAAGACGTCGCCGTAGGTCATGGGCGTGCCGTCGGGCAGGTAGGACCACACGAGGTCGTAGACCGAATCGACGCCCTGGACGTACATGGCGATGCGCTCGAGGCCGTAGGTGATCTCGACGGGAACGGGGTCGACCTCGATGCCGCCGACCTGCTGGAAATACGTGTACTGCGTGACCTCCATGCCGTCCATCCAGACTTCCCAGCCAAGCCCCCAGGCGCCGAGCGTCGGGCTTTCCCAGTCGTCCTCGACGAAGCGGACGTCGTGCTCGGCGGGGTCGAGGCCGATGGCCTTGAGCGAGCCGAGATAGAGGTCCTGCGAATCGACCGGGCAGGGCTTCAGGATGACCTGGAACTGGTAGTAGTGCTGCATGCGGTTGGGGTTCTCGCCGTAGCGGCCATCGGCCGGGCGGCGGCACGGCTGCGGGTAGCAGGTGCGCCACGCGTTCGGGCCGAGGCTGCGGAGCGTGGTCGCGGTATGGAACGTGCCCGCACCCACCTCGCTGTCGTAGGGCTGCATAACGACGCAGCCCTGTTCGGCCCAGTAGCGCTGCAGGGTCATGATGATGTCCTGGAACGTCGGCGCGTCTGCCGCGCTCTTCGCGGCATGCACAGGTTCGGTTGCCATGTCTCTCCTTTTCGTCTGTTCAAGCCCCCGAAGGCGCGCGCCGCCAGGGGCCCTGGTTGATGAGTGATCTACGATAACAGTCCGATGTGGTTGATCGGCCAGTAGGTGAAAACGGCGTGCCCGGTCACCGTCGAGGCGTCGACCGCCCCGAAGTAACGGGAATCCTGGGAATTGGTCCGGTTGTCGCCCATCACCCAGAGGCATCCTTGCGGCACCGTGTAGGGATAGCTGATGGAGACGGCGGTTTTCTGGAAGGGCTCGGAAACCTTGCCCTCGGTGTAGGGCTCGTCGAGCACGACGCCGTCGACGGCCACTTTCCCGTCGACGAGGTCGACCGTCTGGCCGCCCGTGGCGATGACGCGCTTGATGAGCGTGCGCCCGGAGACGAGCGGATCCTCGAAGGTGACGATGTCGCCCTGCTTGGGCTCGCCCGAATAGTAGGAGACTTTCTCGGAGAAGACGAGGTCGCCGGTCATGATGGTGTCTTCCATGGAACCCGAGGGGATCTCGTAGGCGGAGAAGACGAAGGTTCTCAGGCCGAACGAGATGGCAACGACCGCAGCGACCATGATGACGAGGCTCGTGACAGTGCGCAGGGTCTTGGAACCTTGGCGTTCGGCATGCTGACCGGAAAACATGTGGGGCTCTCGTCCTTTCGAATGCGCCGCACGCGATCACGCGCGTCGAGGCTTTTCGCTACAGTGACAAACGAAAATGATACCGCGCATCCCCTATTGCTCAGCCTCAAGGCCCAAACTCTGCAGAAAATCCCTCTCAGCGGGCGAAAGCTCGACGCCGGAAAGCAGATCGGGGCGCAAACGGGCCGTGCGCTCGAGGCTCTGCTCGCGGCGCCATGCGGCGACCTTGCCGTGGTCGCCCGACAGAAGGACGGCCGGCACCTCCATGCCGCGGAAGCTCGCAGGGCGCGTGTATTGAGGGTATTCGAGCAGCCCGTCGGAGAAGCTCTCGGTCTTGGCCCCCTCCTCGGCGCCGAGGACGCCGGGGAGCTTGCGCACCACAGCGTCGATCACGACCATGGAAGCGAGCTCGCCGCTCGTGAGGACGTAGTCGCCGAGCGAGATGACCTCGTCGGCCAAGGTGTAGGCGCGCTCGTCGATGCCCTCGTAGTGCCCGCACACGAACAGAAGCCGCTCGTGCTCGGCAAGCTCGAGCGCGCAGGCGTCGTCGAAGCGCCGCCCCTGGGGCGCGAGGAAGATGGTGTGGGGCTTCGGGAGCGCGGCGGCTTCGTCGACGGCCGCATCCGGGGCGAAAGCGGCGGCACCGCCTGGCGCGACTCCTTCGCCTGCCGCAGCGTCAGCGACGGCCGCCTCGCCCACAGGACGCGCGCAGATGTCGTCGTACGCCTCGAAGAGCGGCTCGCACTTCATGACGAGCCCGGCGCCGCCGCCGTAGGGGTCGTCGTCGGTCGTGCGATGGCGGTCGTGCGTCCAATCGCGCAGGTCGTACGCGTGAAAATCGAGGATCCCCTTTTCCTGCGCGATGCGCATCATGGACGTTCCCATGACGGAGTCGTACATATGGGGAAATGTCGAAAGCGTCTCGATGATCACGGGTGTTCCCTTCGTTTGCGGGCATACGAAAACGCGCCCGAGGGCGTGTGAAGCCCTGCGAGGCGCGCGAAAGTTACAGGTCTAAAAGCCCTGCGGGGACGTCGACGTCGATGCGGCAGGCTTCCTCGTCGATACGCACGAGGAACTCGTCAACGAGCGGGATGAGGATGGGATGGCCCTCGTCGCCGCCTGCGCGCGCGACGACGAGCAAGCTTTGCCCAGGGTTGTCGTCCACGCGCAGAAGCGTGCCGAGAAGGCCGGCCCTCGCATCGTGGACCTCCCAGCCGAGCGCGGCGTCGGAATGCGCCGCAGCCTGCGCACGGGCGAGATCGGGCAGTTCGGCGCGCCTCATGAGCACGTGGCACCCGATGAGCGCCTTCGCGGTGTCGATGTCCTCGACGCCCGAGAACCACACGACGGCCGACTCGTCGTCGCGCGGACGGATTTCCTCCACCTGCGCACGACGGGGCTCGTCGAGCACCGGAGGCACGAACGCGACCTCGACGCCTTCCTCAAGCAAAAAAGGAAGGCCCGACGCGCTGCGCACGACGAGCCCTCCATCTAGATTCTTCGCAGTCGCCAACCAGGCGACATCGGCCCATTCGCGCATCTACTCGACAAGCTCCACGTCGACGGGAACATCCGAATGCGATGCAGCCGCACGCGCGAGCGTGCGAATGGCCTTGATGACACGACCCTGGCGGCCAATGACCTTACCGGCGTCTTCTTCGTTCACGCGGATCTCGACGAGAATGGAACCTTCTTCGGTTTCGCTTCCCGTGATGTCGAGGTCCTCTTCGTGGTCCACGAGGGGACGCACGATCGCGTCAACCAAGCCGACGAGGTCTTCCGTCTGCTCAGACATGCCGTTTACGCTTCCTTGCGAGCGGTTTCAAGAAGACGAACGACGGTGTCGGTCGGCTGAGCGCCATTGGCGATCCACTTGTCGACCTTCTCGAGGTCCACAGAGATCATCGACGGATCGACGCACGGGTTGTAGCGGCCGACCTCTTCGATGAACTTGCCGTCGCGCGGAGCGCGGGAATCGGCAACGACGATGCGGTAGTACGGACGCTTCTTTGCGCCGTGACGAGCCAGGCGAATTTTGACTGCCATGAAGTTGAACTCCTTTATTTCTAAACTCTCATCTCGGTTTTACGAGGGCAAACGCCTCGGGAAAACACAGCGATTGCTTATATTACTGGAAATATCGAAAAATAGCAAGTTCGTGTGCATGAAGCGCACACAAACGGCGGGCGGCTATTCGCCGAGGCTCGCGCCGAGCTCGCGCGCACGCTCGAGCCCCGGGTTGCCGGCGATGGCGCCCTTGTCGAACACCGCGTTCACCACGACCTCGCCGATGCTTTCCTGGTGCGTGTAGGCGTTCGAGCGCTTGTAGGTGTCGAGCAGCGAATCGGCCGCGGTGATGTCCTTGTCCTCGAGGCACAGAAGCAGGCCGACGCGCGGGATGCCGAACGACTTGGCGATGCCGCAGAACATGCGGTCTTGGAACGCCTTGAGCTGCGCCGGGTAGGTGAAGCAGTACAGGGGCGTGGCGTACACGAGCACGTCGGCCCAGTGCAGGTCGGGGTAGAACTTCTGCATGTCGTCCTTTTGCACGCATTCGCCCTCGTGCGTGAAGCAGTAGTTGCAGCCGAGGCAGCCTGCGATCTTGGCGCGCCCCGCGTCGATGCGGCGCACCTCGCACCCTGCCGATTTCGCGCCCTCGATGAACGCGTCCGCGAGCATGTCGGAATTGCCGTTCACGCGCGGGCTTCCCGTTACCACCAAAACCTTGCAAGCCATGTTGGCCCTCCCCTTCTCTTGCGCGCCTTAAGCGTCCGTCCTCTTCCGGCCGCGGGCGCGCGCTTCCTGCTATTTCTCGCTCTCTTCGAGCATTGCCTGGACTTTCTTGATGTCGGACATGCTCATGCCGCCCGGCATGCCAGGGAAGCGGCGGCGGCGCTTCCCCTTCTTGCCCTTGCCCGAAAGCTCCGCTTCGGTGGGCATCATCTTGCGCATCATCTTCTTGGTCTCGTTGAACTTCTTGATGAGCTGGTTCACCTCGGTGACCGAGACGCCCGCGCCAGCGGCGATGCGCGCACGGCGGGAGCCGTTCAAGACCTCGGGCTTTGTGCGCTCCTCCTTCGTCATGGAATTGATGATGACCTCCATGCGGTCGAGCGCGCCCTCGTCGACCTGGCCCGAGCCGAGCGCCTTGTCGCCGCCGGGAAGCGCCGAGACAAGCTTGGCGATGCCGCCCATCTTGCGGATCTGGCGGTTCATGTCGATGAAGTCGTTCAAGGTGATCTGCGACTTCGCGATGCGCTTGGCGGTTTCGGCCTCTTCGGCTTCCTGCTGGACCTTCACGGCGCTCTCGATGAGGCTCACCATGTCGCCCATGCCGAGGATGCGCTTGGCGATGCGGTCGGGATGGAATTCCTCGAGCGAGTCGGGCTTCTCGCCGGCGCTGATGAACTTGATAGGCTTGCCGGTGACCTGCTTGATGGAAAGCGCACCGCCGCCGCGGGCGTCGCCGTCCATCTTCGACATGATGACGCCGTCGAAGTCGACGCGCTCGGCGAAGGCGGACGCCACGTTCACGACGTCCTGACCGGTCATGGCGTCGACGACCATGAGGATCTGGTCGGGCTTCACGGCGCGCTTGATGGCCTCGGCCTCTTCCATCATGTCCTTGTCGACGTGTAGGCGACCGGCAGTGTCGACGATGACCACGTCGCGCAAGTGGTCGATCGCGTCCTGCACGCCTTCCTTGGCGATGGCGACCGGGTCCTTCCCGTCGCCGCGGTACACGCGCACGCCCATCTCGTCGCCGAGCGTTTGGAGCTGGTCGGCGGCGGCGGGGCGGTACACGTCGCACGCCACGAGCAGCGGCGAGTGCTTTTCCTGCTTCAGGCGATACGCGAGCTTGGCGGCGGCAGTCGTTTTGCCCGAGCCCTGAAGACCGACGAGCATGATGACGTTGGGGATGCGGCTCGAAAGGACGAGCTTGGAATCGGTGCGGCCCAAAAGCTCGGTCAGCTCGTCGAGCACGATCTTCACGACGTTCTGCGCGGGCGTGAGCGAATCGAGCACCTCGGCGGTGAGACAGCGCTCCTTCGTGCGGGCGCAGAACTGCTTCACCACCTTGAAGTTGACGTCCGCTTCCAGAAGCGCCAGGCGGATCTCGCGCATGGCGGAGTTGATGTCGTCTTCGGTGAGGCGGCCCTTGCCGCGCAGGCCGGAGAAGATGTTCTGCAAACGCTCGGACAAGCTTTCGAGCATGGGAACCTCCGAATGGTGACTCGAGGGATACAACGTTGTTAACCCTATGATTATACGTCAGACACGACGGTGTTCGGCGGAGCCGGGGGCCGGCAACACGCCCTGCGCAAAAAGAAGGGGCCCGAAGGCCCCTTCATCGTTTCGATTTCGCTTGCGGCGTTGCCGGCAGCGCTAGTTCTCAGCCTCGCGATGCTCCTGCTTGCGCGGGGCGCGGGTGCGAACCTGCTGCTGGGCGCGCTGCTCGCGCGGCTGAGCCTGCGCAGGCGCGTTTGCCGCGGGCGCCGCCTGATGCGGGCGCGGGCGGCGACGGGCGGCGCCGTTATGCGCTTGGCCGACCGGGGTCGCGCAGTACGGGCATACCGTCCATGCCGGATCGAGCGCATGGTGGCAGCTCGGGCAGAGGTTCTTCAGGCGCGAATGGCAGTTCGGGCACACGACGTAGTCCGATTCGACCGGGTAGCCGCACGTCGCGCACTCGCCGTACTTCATGAGCTCGCGCTGCTTCAAGGCCACTTCGAGTTCCTGCTCGTCGCGGTCGATCTGCAGCAGCGGCGGACGAAGCAGGCAGTACGCGATGACGCCGAGAAGCGGCACGAGGGCGACGACGCCCCACACGTACCAGTGCGTGCCGCGCATGTAGGCGTCGCGGACGACCCACACGATCGACAAGATGTAAAGCACCACGAGCAGCACGATGAAGATCGAGAACGCCGTCATCAGTTCCGGCGTGATCAGCTGCGACATCAATTCGGACATGGATTCCTCGTTTCCTGTTCGCGCCCAAGGCATAAGGCGCTTCGAGCAACTAGCGAACGATTATAGCAAAAGCGCCGGGGCCTTAAGACCTGAGGATGCTTAAGGCCCCACACGGCGCGACCTTTACGCGAGCGCTGCGAGTTGCTCCTCTACGCGGGCGAGCTTGTCGCGCAGGTCGGCGAGCTTGGCGGTGTCCTTCTCCACGATCTCGGGCGCGGCCTTCGCCAAGAAACCGGGGTTGGAAAGCTTCTTCGCGAACTTCGCCTCGTCCTTCTCGAGCTGCTTTCTCTCCTTCTCGAGGCGGGCGCGCTCGGCGTCGAAGTCGATGAGACCGGTGAGCACGCAGTACACCTCGCATCCGTGCGCGACGACGCAGGCGCTTTCGGCGGGCTTCTGCGCATCGGAGGGAACGATCGAGAGCTCGGAGGCGCGCGCCATCGAGGCGATCTGGTTCTTCAGGCCCTCGAGCACGATGGCGTTGTCGACGTTGGTGCGCACGACCACGGAAAGCTCCTGCTTCGGCGAGATGCCGTAGCGAGCGCGCGTCGAGCGGACCGCCGACACGACGTCGACGAGCAGGCTCACCGCGCGTTCGGCGTCCTCGTCGATCCAATGGGCGAGCTCATCGGGCTCGGGCCACTTCGCGACCATGAGCGCGGGTGCGTTCTCACCTTCGGCCTTCGGGACGTTTTCCCAGATGGCTTCCGTGACGAACGGCATGGCCGGATGCAGAAGGCGCAGCGCGTTGTCGAGCACGTACACGAGGTTGCGCTGCGTCTGCAGGCGCGCATCCCCTTCTTCCTTCAAGCTCGCCTTCGAGAACTCGATGTACCAATCGCAGAACTCGTTCCAGAAGAAGTTGTGCAGCTCGCGCGCCATCTCGCCGAACTGGTAGGTCTCGACGTAAGAGGTGACCGCCGCCGACAGCTTCGCCAAGCGCGAGAAGATCCACGCGTCAGCCTGCGTCGTCGCCTTCGGCTCGCCCGGGGTGAAGCCGTCGAGGTTGCCCAAAACGAAGCGGCTCGCGTTCCAGATCTTGGTCACGAACGCGCGCGCCTGCTCGGTGCGGGGGCTGCCGATGAGCGCATGGGTCTTCTTGTCGATGTCGGCGTCGAAGCGCACGTCCTGGTTGTTCGTGACGAGCGTGAGCAGGTTGAAGCGCATGGCATCCGCGCCGTACTTCGCGATGAGGTCCATCGGGTCGACGCCGTTGCCCTTCGACTTGGACATGCGCGTGCCGTCCTTCGCGAGGATGGTCGCGTAGATGACGACGTCCTTGAACGGGATCTCCTTCAGGAAGTAGGTAGACGACATGATCATGCGGGCGACCCAGAGCGCGATGATGTCGCGCGCCGTGACGAGCGCCGTGGTGGGATGGTGCCCTTCCAGGCGCTCCGGATGGTTCGGCCACCCCTGCGTGGCGAACGTCCACAGCTGGCTCGAGAACCAGGTGTCGAGCACGTCCTCTTCCTGGTGCACGTGGTGGCTGCCGCACTTCGGGCACACGTCGGTGTCTTCCATGAGCGCGTCTTCCCAGCCGCAGTCCTCGCAGTGGAACACCGGGATGCGGTGGCCCCACCACAGCTGGCGCGAGATGCACCAGTCCTTGAGGTTCTCCATCCAGGTGAGGTAGGTCTGCGTCCAGCGCGAGGGATGGAACGTGATCTGCCCCGAGGTGACCGCCTCGGTCGCCGGGCCCTTCAGCTTGTCGACCGCGACGAACCACTGCTCGGACAGCCACGGCTCGAGTGTGGAGTCACAGCGGTAGCAGTGCATGACGGAGTGATGGTGGTCCTCGACGTGGTCGAGCAGGCCGTGCTCGTCGAACCAGGCGACGATCGCCTCGCGGCATTCGTCGCGGCTCATGCCGGAAAACTCTCCGTAGCCTTCGACCACGTGCGCCGTCTCGTCGAAGATGTTGATCTTCTCGAGGCCGTGGCGCTCGCCCATGGCAAAGTCATTGGGGTCGTGAGCAGGCGTTACCTTCACAAAGCCCGAGCCGAAGCCCGCGTCGACGTAGAAATCGGAGAAGATGGGGATCTCGCGGTCGACGATCGGCAGCTTCACCTTGGCACCGACGAACTTGTCCTTGTCGTGGTCCTTCGGCGAGACGGCGACGCCGGTGTCGCCGAGCATGGTTTCAGGGCGCGTCGTGGCGACGACGATGTAGTCCTGGCCGTCGACGGATTCGACGAGCGGGTAGCGCAGATGCCACAGGTGCCCGTCTTCTTCCTTGTATTCAGCCTCGTCGTCGGCGATGGCGGTGGTGCAGTGCGGGCACCAATTCACGATGCGCTTGCCGCGGTAGATGAGGCCGTCGTGGTACCAGTCGCAGAAGACCTTGCGCACGGCAGTGGCGTAGTCGGCGTCCATGGTGAAGTGCGGGTCGGAGAAGTCGATCGAGCAGCCCATGCGCTTGATCTGCTCGACGATGTGCCCGCCGTACTCGTGCGTCCAGTCCCAGCACGCGTCGACGAACTTCTCGCGGCCGATCTCGCGGCGGGAGATGCCCTCGGACGCGAGCTTCTTGTCGACCTTGGTCTGCGTGGCGATGCCGGCGTGGTCGGTGCCGAGGATCCAGCGCGTGGAGACGCCGCGCATGCGGTTCGTGCGGATGATGGTGTCCTGGATGGTGTCGTCGAGCGCATGGCCCATGTGCAGCTTACCGGTGACGTTCGGGGGCGGGATGGTCACCGTGCAATCGCCGACGCCGGGATTGCGGCGGTAGTAGTCGCCCGAAAGCCATTTGTCGAGCATGCGCTGCTCGACCGCTTCCGCGTCATAGTTCTTCGGCATGTTTTCCATAGGGCTTGCTTACTCCTTCGATGAACTGCTGCTATGCATATCCAGGCATCGCGCTTTCGCGAGGCCGCCGCCTTATCGGGCGGCCCCGCGCTGGGCCCGTGCCCTATTCTTCGACCGGCGCCTCTTCGCGCGCGACGATTTCGGGCTTCGTCTCGCCGGTGATGTCGCTTGCGCGCACGACGACGCGCGTCGGCTCCTTATGCTCGGGCAAATCGTACATGACGTCCTGCAGCACGCGCTCGCAGATGGAACGCAAACCGCGGGCGCCGGTGCCGTGTTCCTGCGCCTCGTGCGCGATCGCGCGCAGCGCCTCGTCCTGGAACTCGAGCACGGAATCCTCGAAGTCGAACATCTTCGTGTACTGCTTGACGAGCGCATTCTTCGGCTCGACGAGGATGCGCACGAGGTCGTCCTCGGAAAGCTCGTTCAAAGCCGTGATGACCGGGATGCGGCCGACGAACTCGGGGATCATGCCGAACTTGTTCAAGTCCTCGGGCAGCACCTTCGCGAGGAGCTCGGCTTCTGCATGCTTCTTGCTCTGCGGGATCTCGGCGGCGAACCCGAGGCCCTTCTTGCCGACGCGCTGGCCGATGATGTCGGCGAGGCCCACGAACGCGCCACCCAGGATGAACAGGATGTTCGTCGTGTCGATGTGGATGAGCTCCTGCTGCGGGTGCTTGCGGCCGCCCTGCGGGGGCACCGACGCCTCGGTTCCCTCGACGATCTTCAAAAGCGCCTGCTGCACGCCCTCGCCGGACACGTCGCGCGTGATGGAGAGGTTCTCGGCCTTGCGGGCGATCTTGTCGATCTCGTCGATGTAGATGATGCCGATTTCGGCGCGGGGGATGTCGAAGTCCGCCGCGGTGATGAGCTTCAGAAGGATGTTCTCGACGTCTTCGCCGACATAGCCCGCTTCGGTGAGCGTGGTGGCGTCGGCGATGGCGAAGGGGACGCGCAGCGTGCGCGCGAGCGTCTGCGCGAGGAGCGTCTTGCCCGAACCCGTGGGGCCGAGCAGCATGATGTTGCTCTTCGCGAGCTCGACGTCGCCTTCCTGCGCCTCGGCCTCAAGGCTGATGCGCTTGTAGTGGTTGTACACGGCAACCGAGAGCGCGCGCTTCGCGTTCTCCTGCCCCACCACGTGCTCGGAAAGCTCTGCGTAGAGCTCATGCGGCGTGGGAAGGTTGCCGAGGATGTCGGCGGGGGTGGGATCTTCCTGCTCGAAGTCGGCCTGCACGATGGGGGCGGAACCCGCCTGCGCGCCGTGGGCCGCCTGCCCGCCGAAGGGCGCCTGCGCGCCCTCGCCCTGCGGGCCGAAGGCCCCGGAAAGCCCCAGGTCGCGCATCATGGCGTCGGCGCATACCGAGATGCACTCGTCGCAGATGTAGATGCCGTTGGGGCCGGCGATCATGGCGGTCACCTCGTCGGGCGACTTGCCGCAGAAGGCGCAGTAGATTCCCTCGTCTCCCTCGAAGCCGCCGCGGGCTCCGTTGCGTTCGTTAGTCATATAGCTGTATTCGCTCTCTTTTACTTATCGGAAGAGGTGGCATGGCTCGTGATGACGTCGTCGACGAGGCCGTACGCCTTCGCCTCTTCGGCCGTGAGCCAGTTGTCGCGCTCGCAGTCGGCGTGAACCTGCTCGAGCGTCTTGCCGCAATGCTTGGCGATGATGCCCTCCAAGCGGTCGCGCGTCTTCTTGATCTCGTCGGCCATGATCTGGATATCGGTCTGCTGGGTGTGGCCGTCGCCCGTACCACCCATCGGCTGATGGATCATGACCTGGGCGTTCGGCAGGATGAAGCGCTTGCCCTTGGCGCCACCCGTGAGCAGCGGCACGCCCATGGAGGCGGCCATGCCGAGGCAGATGGTGGACACGTCGCACTTCACGAACTGCATCGTGTCGTAGATGGCAAGGCCGGCCGACACGCTGCCGCCCGGGGTGTTGATGTAGAGCGAGATGTCCTTTTCGGGGTCTGCGCTCTCCAGATGCAGCATCTGCGCGACGACGGAATTGGCCACCTGATCGTCGATGGGGTCGCCCAGAAAGATGATGCGGTCGTTCAGCAGGCGGGAATAGATGTCGTAGCTGCGCTCGCCGCGCGGGGATTGCTCGATGACGTAGGGGATCAGCGCCGAAGATGCTCGTTCGATGCTCATATACGGCCTCGCTTTCGCTTTCATGTATGCGCGCACCGGCTTCGATGCGCAATTTTGCAGTCTGCGTTTTATGATGGAACAGCGCGGCCCTTTTCGCAAGTGTCAGCAAACATGCTGTTCACGATAAGCATAAAACGGGGCCGACGTATATGCGCCGACCCCGTCTTGTTCGGTTGGAACCTGAGAAGGAGAGGTTTCTTTACGCCTCGGCGTCAGCCTTGGGCTCTTCCTTCTTCTCGGCCTTCTTCTTGGAAGACTTCTTAGCCTTCTTCTCTTCCTTGGCGGCTTCCTCGGCCGGGTCGTACTCGGTGACCTTGGCCTTGTCCATCACGTCGAGGGCGGCGCGGGAGCGCACGACGCCTTCGCGGACCAGGTAGAGCTGGCCGTTCTTGCGCCATTCCTCCATGAGGGCCTTCGGGTTCTTGGCGCCGGACTTCTTGAACTCCTCGAGGACGTCCTCGTCGGTCGCTTTGATGTCGAAGTGGGCGGCCCAGGCGTCGAGCGCCATATCCTGCTTGGCGGTGTCGGCGGCCTGCTGCTTCACATCGGCCTTGAACTGGTCGGAGGTGAGGCCGTTCTGCTGCAGGTAGGCGTCGAAGCTCGCGCCCTGACGCTGGAGCTGCGCGAAGAAGTCCTGCAGGAGCTTGGCTTCGGTTTCCTCCTGGACGGCGGCCGGGACCTCGACGTCGAAGCGGGTGGCGAGCTCGTTCAGGCAGGTGTTCTCCTTGATGCGCGGAAGGACTTCGGCCTTCTGCTCCTTCACGGTCTCGGCGACGCGCTCGCGCAGGTCGGCGACGTTCTCGAAGCCGAGCGTTTCCTTGACCCACTCGTCGGTGAGTTCGGGAAGGACTTCCTTCTTCACCGCGAGGACTTCGACCTCGAAGTTCACGGTCTCGGTCTTGCCGGTGAGGGAAGCCATGAGGGTGGATTCCTTAGCGTCCTCGACGTTGATCGAGAAGGATTCGACGGCGCCCTTCTTGAGGCCGATGATCTTCTCGTCGAAGGCGGCCGGGAACAGGCCCGCGCCCACGAGGTACAGGCGGCTTTCGCTTTCGAGGGAGCTGATCGCCTCGCCGGACTCGTCGGTCGCCTTGATCTTGAGGTCGACGTAGGAGTCGGCCTTGACCTTGGTGTTGGCGTTGGCGTTCTCGAACTTGTGGTAGTAGTCGCGCAGGCCCTCGATCTGCTGGTCGATCTCGGCGTCGGAAGCGCCCTCGGCGGGGAGCTTCACCTCGACCGGCTCGTAGCTGGAAAGCTCGACGATCGGCTTCACTTCGACGGTGAAGGCGAATTCGTAGGGCTTGCCGCCCTCGACGAGCGCCGGCTCGTCGAAATCGGGCTTGCCGACCGGATACAGGTCGCAGGAATCGATGGCCAGAGGATAGCTGCCGTTGACGATGTCGTCGGTGACGGTAGCGGAAACGGCCTCGGCGCCGAGCGCGCTGTCGATGATGGGACGGGGCGCCTTGCCCTTGCGGAATCCGGGGAAATTATACTTGTTCGCGAAGTCCTTGTAGGTCTTCTTGATGCGATTGTCGACTTCTTTGGCATCGATGGTGACGGTCACCTTGACCTTGTTGTCCTGCAATGCCTCTACTTTTGTTTCCACTAACTTTCCTCCATCGTTCGCTTGTCGCACGCGTTTCGGTGTGCAGCGCGCTTCCGGTTGCGGCCGATTTGGAGAGTAGTCTTTAAGCACCGGCCCGAAGGCGCACCGAAAATGGATTATCGCACATCTAACGCGTTATGCCAACCAACCGACAAGAAGCACACGGGGTTGTCTCATCGCACGCAACCGGAAGCTTTATACTGAGGCGACACCCCAAACTGGCAACACCAACACTGAGGAAACGAAATGACGTCCTGCTGCGATCAAAACGAAAAAACCGATTCCGTAAGACCGACACGCCCAAGCTGCGTGGATTGCGCGACACTCGGATGCGCTCATAACAACGGCCACTACCCTTCATTCTGCGAAACGAAGACGATGAGCGAAGAAGAGATCTCCGCACTCCGAGACGACTACGAGGCTGATGCGGAAACCTACGAGTTCATGAAAGCGACCGCCAAGACCACCGCTCGAGGTTTCGCTGAACAGCTTTGCCGCGCAGAGGAAACCATGGACTACGCGCACCGCATGGGATACAAGAAGATCGGCATCGCGTTTTGTGCGGGCGTCGCAGAAGAAGCGCGAATCTTCGCCAAGATCCTGCGCATTCACAATTACGAAGTGGTGGGCTACACCTGCAAGGTCGGCGCGCTCTCGAATGCCCAAATGGGACTTGAAGAAAGCTGCTGTAATTTCGGGCTCGTAGCCTGCAACCCCCTCACGCAAGTGCGGCGCCTCAATGCCGAGAAAACCGACCTCAACGTTCTAATGGGACTGTGCGTTGGACATGATTCGTATTTCTACAAGCTTTCAGAAGCGCCTGTGACCACGCTTATGACTAAAGACAAAGCCATGGTGAACAACCCAGGGGCGGCACTGTGGGCGTCGACCACAAGCTCATTATGGAACCGGATGATGCGCCCCGATGAATCATTCTCGGCGAGAGGCTAGCCCGAGGCCATATGCAGAGTAAATGAAGGGCATCTCGGACCATTCATATTAAAGGATGACAAAATGCGAGGGCTTACCTACCGAACAAGAGGTAAGCCCTCGAAAGAGCTAGTAAAACCCCAGTTCACGAAGACGCCATTGACGGGTTTGCCTCGCGCGAAACAGCAAGCCCTCGCACTTTGAGCGTTTTTCGAAAAATGCACGATTTGAGCGCCACGGTTTCGTGCCCGTATCACACGGATTCGGGGAAAAGCCTTCCTCGTACGCGTTCAGGAGCATCTTCGGAGTTCACACCAGGGCAACTTTTGAAGGGATTCTTGCCCACATCATCTATCTCTTCCGGAAAACCAACTTCAACCAGGCTCGGGCAGTTGAAAAACGCCTCGTCACCGAGCATGCGCAACAAGCTGGGAAGCTCGACACTACGCAATTCGCGGCATCCCGCGAAAGCGCGCCGCCCAATGGACTCAACGTTCGGCAGATCGGGCACTGTAGCAAGCGTACGGCAGTTCATGAACGCCTGCGCGCCGATCTCCACGATGCCTCGCCCTCCATGAACCGCGCGCAAAGCAAAGCACCCCTTGAAAGCGCCTCGCGGAACAATTGTAAGTTTCGACGGCAGCGCAATCTCTTCCAATTTCTGGCAGTGCTCGAACGCAGACGCCCCCAACCTCTCAAGACTTTCCGGCAAGATAACAGACCGCAAGTTCAAACATGCAGAAAAGGCATAGGGGGCGATTTCCCGCACGCCCTCGGGAACGACAACTTCGATCACGTCATCATTCCCCCGGCATGCCTCGAAATCGATGCTTACCGTGTCCTCGGGGAAAGTAAGGCGCGCAGCTCCATCGCTTATGTATCGCTTTATCGAGACTTCAAACGGCAAACCCGCGCACCCCTTACGAATGCTTGCCACAGCAGCAACCCGCACCCGCCGAGACGAGCGGATCAGGCATGACGTAGTCCTCGGGGTTGCCCTTCTTCCACCAGTTCTTCCCGTCGGCGCGGAAACGTGGGTCGGGATCGACGATGCCCGGCTCGAACCCGGCCTTGCGAATACGCTCGACCGCATCTTCGACGGTGAAGCCGCGCCACTCGTCGACGTTGAACTCGGTATCGCGAGGGTTCGCACCTCGCTCCACCGTGCATCCGTTCGCACCGGAATAAAGCGCTTCGGGAATGGCAGGATGGCATCCCATGCAATGGATGCGCGAACCCACAGCAATGCGTACCGCAGCCAAAATCTGCAGCATGCGCGGCTTCGACACCGGCTCCATACCCTCGAACGGCGTACCAGGGACGTTCACGCGGAACATGACGCCCATGCTGTAGGGATTGAACGACATGTCGTAAAGCACCTTGTCGGCGATTTCTTCGTTCGTATGCTCGATGCCGATGGGTTCGACGCACGTGCCCCAGCGAAGCGGAGACTGCGAAATGGCACGCATGGTTTGCTCGCGCAGCTTCGGGTCGAAGGGCGTATCGACGCCTTCTCGCATGCGGCAGACATGGTAAGCGCTTGTGGCGCCAGCCTGGTAAGCGGCTTCAGCCATGGCCGGCGTGAGTTCGCCGACGTTGAGGTTTATGAGGTAATCGCCCGGTACCTGCTCGCGGATGTCGGCGAGCCAATCGGAAAGCACCTTCACGTCGTAGAACTCGGTGGAGCGCAGCGTGAGCGTGGTGATGCCCGCTTCAACGTAGGCGCGCGCCATCTCGATGATCTCTTCCTTGGTGTACTTGATTTCCTCGGTGACGAGCCCCCATTCAGTACCGAACGAGCAGAACTTGCAGTTCATGTCGCAGCTGCACATGTCCACCCCGATGGCGCCCGAGATGCCGCATTTGTTGCCCGATGCGAAATGAGCCACCTTCGAAGCGCATTCACGCAGGTAGGCGACCTCTTCGGATTCGGGATCGAGTTCGAGCATCGACACGATGACGTCCTTGGGCTGGACGGCCCCGCGCATCGACTCGTCGGTCGCCCGGTCTATCATCTTCTTCACGTCTTGATTCATGGTTCTCCCCTCTCGTTTTCGGAGCCACACGCGAGCTCAGTGCCACTTGGTGAAACGCTTCTGCAGCCACGCCGAGCCGTAGTTCAGCACGGTGACGGTGATGCCGCAGCAGTGCGGCGCGCGGTAGGTCGGCTGC
>CAKUGU010000040.1 GCA_934654815.1 uncultured Ellagibacter sp. | reverse complement strand
GCTGTATGCTCCAACGCTGAAAGAGGATCCGGCCGATGCCGAGATCGCGAGCCACAAGCTGATGCTGCGCGCGGGAATGATTCGCAAGACGGCTTCGGGTGTGTACACGTTCCTTCCTTTGGGGCTTAAGGTCCTCGCGAAGGTCGAGAACATCGTGCGCGAGGAAATGAACAAGATCGGCGCGCAGGAGATCATGATGCCGGCGCTGCAGCCGGCCGAGCTGTGGCATGAATCGGGCCGCTGGGACGACTACGGCCCCGAGCTGATGCGCCTGACCGACCGCCACGATCACGGCTTCTGCCTCGGGCCCACCCACGAGGAGCTCATCACGTCGCTCGTTCGCAACGAGCTGCGCTCCTACAAGGAACTGCCCTGCACGCTCTACCAGATCCAGGTGAAGTTCCGCGACGAGATCCGTCCGCGCCTGGGGCTTTTCCGCAGCCGGGAGTTCATCATGAAGGACGCCTACTCGTTCCATGCCACGCAGGAATCGCTGCAGGAAACCTACGACGACATGAGCCGCGCCTACGGCACGATCTGCGACCGCTGCGGGCTCGACTACCGTCCGGTCGAGGCCGATGGCGGGCAGATCGGCGGCAAGGTGACGACCGAGTTCATGGCGCTCGCGCCTGCGGGCGAAGCCGAACTCGTGCACTGCACCTGCGGATATGCCGCGAACACCGAGGCTGGCGAATGCCTGGCACGTCCCACGGAATACGACAAGACCGAGCTCGAGAAGATCCACACGCCTGGCGTGCGCACGATCGAGGAGCTCGCGGAATTCCTGAAGATCCCCGCCACCTCCACGGTGAAGGCGCTTTCGGGCAAGGACGCCGACGGCAAGCTCGTCGTCATGTTCATCCCCGGCGACCACGAGCTCAACGAGATCAAGGCCGACCGCGTGGTGCCCGGGTTCACCCTGCTCACCGATGAGGAGATGCAAGCGTTCGGCCTGCATAAGGGCTCGATGGGCCCGGTCGGGCTGCCGGAGGGCGCCCGTATCGTCGCTGCCCGCAGCCTGAAGGGCGTAAAGCACTGGGTCGTCGGCGCGAACGAGGACGACTACCACTACGTCGGCGCCGAGCCGGGCCGCGACTTCGAGGTGGACGACTGGGCCGACCTCTGCGTCGTGAAGCCGGGCGACTGCTGCCCCGAGTGCGGCCTTCCGCTTTCCGGCTCGCGCGGCATCGAGGTGTCGCAGGTGTTCCAGCTCGGCACGCGCTACTCCGAGACCATGGGCGCCACCTTCCATGATGAAGACGGCGTGGAGCACCCGTTCATCATGGGCTGCTACGGCGTGGGCGTTTCCCGCACCGTCGCCGCTATCGTCGAACAGCACAACGACGAGAGCGGCATCATGTGGCCGTTCAACGTCGCGCCTGCTCACGTGTGCATCATCCCGCTCACCGTGGGCGACGACGAGGTTCAGCCCGCCGCCGAGAAGCTCGCAAAGGAAGTCGCCGACCTCGGGTTCGAGGTCGTCATCGACGACCGCAAGGAACGCGCCGGCGTGAAGTTCGCCGATGCGGACCTCATCGGCTGGCCGCTGCAGGTGGTCGTCGGCAAGCGCGGCTTGGCCGAGGGCAAGGTGGAAGTGAAGCTGCGCCGCACCGGCCAGAAGAAGGACGTGTCGCTCGCCACCATCGCCGAGCTTCTGCGTTTCGCGAAGCGCAACTCGCGCAAGCATCCTTCCGGCCTGGGCTCGTTCGACGGCATCTTCGAATAGAGGGGTTCCGCCGGCCTCGCGGTCGGAGGAGCGTATCGACGCTGCGAGCCGCCCCGATGATCCAATTGCCGCTCCAAGATTTCCGATGCGTATTTCAAGTACGCGAGGCCACATACCATCATTAGCCAAGCGGGGAAGCGCACATGCTTCCCCGCTTCCGTTCCCCGTTAGGATTTCCATGACCGATTCCATCAAAGCGGTGCTGTTCGATTTGGACGGCACGCTTGTCGACACCGAAGAACTCATCCTCGCATCGTTTCGCTACGCAACGAAGACGGTGACGGGGCGAGACATCCCCGACGAGGAGCTGCGCGCGAAGATCGGCCAGCCGCTCACGGTGCAGATGTGGGATTGGGCCGACGGGAGCCAGGAAGTGCACGACGCGCTGTTCAACACGTACCTCGAGCACAACGAGCGCGTCCATTCGCAGCTCATCAAATCGTTTCCCGACACAATTAGTGCGCTTGATGCCTTGCGTGCGGCGGGGTTGCCGCTCGGTGTCGTCACGTCGAAGCGCAGCGAGAACGCGCTTCGCGCTATGAAGAGCACGGGAATCGACGGGTACTTCGCCTGCCTCGTCGCTCCCGACACGTTCCCTGCGCACAAGCCCGAGCCCGAGCCGGTGTTGCACGGTTGCGAGCTTTTGGGCGTTGCGCCTGATGAATGCATCTATATTGGCGACAGCCCGTACGATTTGCAGGCGGGTCGGGGCGCCGGGTGCACGACGGTGGCGGCACTGTGGGGCATGTTCGGCCGCGAGACCCTCATAGCGGAAAGCCCCGATTACGCGATCGAATCGCTTTCCGGGCTTGTCCCCATCGCTCTTGGGGAGTAGCGGCGGCGCGGGAGGTTCCGCTGCCGTAAGCAATCCCAAGCACTTTCACGGCCCCGAAGAGCCTTCGCTACAGCAGAAGCGCCTCGGGATCGTTTTCGTAGGCTTCGCGGATCCAGCTTTTCGTGCATTCGACGAACGCGCGGGCGGCGCCCGACGCGGTCTCGCTCGAGCGCTGAGCAAGCGCGATCTCGCGGTATGTCGGGACCTCGGCGGGAAGAGCGACCAGGTCGAACGGCGCGTTCCTCAGCACGAGCCCCGACATCACGCTGTACCCGAGCCCTGCCGCGACCATTCCCATTGCGGCGTAGTCGCTCACGATGGAAAACCGCACGCGCGGCTTCGCCTTGTTCATGCGGAACAGCCGGTCCATCTCGGAGTACTCGCCTGAATCGAGCTTGATGTAGGGCTCGGTCGAGAGGGCCTTCGCGGGGAAGCGATCGTTTTCCGCGAGCGGGCTTTCGGGCGCGATGGCGACCAGAAGCGGGTCGCGCACCAGAAGCTCGAGCTCGAGGGGCTGTTTCACGGGAAGCGCCACGAACCCGACGTCGGCCTCGCCGCGCTCCACGATGCGCTCGAGTTGCGCCTGGTCGTCGTAGCAGGTGATGCGCAGGTCGATGTGGGGGTGAGCCTCGGTGAAGCGCCTCGTTATCTGCGGCAGCCATTGCGTGAGCGTGCTCGTGAACGCGACGACGTGAAGCGAGCCTTCTTCGAGGTGCTTCAAGTCGGCGAGGTGCGCTTCGAGCCGTCGCTCGCTCGCGCACACTTCCTGGATCCACGGCAGAAGCGACTGGCCTTCCGAGGTAAGGCGAACGCCGCCGTGTTCGCGCACGAACAGACGGACCCCGAGCTCCTTTTCCAACGCGTTCGCGAGGTAGCTCACGCCCGCCTGGGTGTAGCCGAGCTCGCTCGCTGCTTGCTTGAAGCTGCCCGTTCGCGCCGCCTCTAGGAACGCTTCGTATTTTTGATTGCGCATCCTCTGCCCTTACGTTTGTAATGTGACCTGGCTAAACAAGTATATCTTTAATTAATTGAAAGAAATACAAGTTTTACTTGGATATACCGTTGCCCTACCATCGATATCGCATCAGATGACATAGCTTCGCGAAAGCCCTCGTTCGCAGGGCTTGGCGAACGCCGCCTTTCGGCGCGAGCAGGGAAAAGGAGACGACGTGACGGAAAAATGGCAGGGGCGGAAAAGCCCGTTCGTTCTTTGCGTGATCGTCCAGACCGTCATCTTCGGCTTCGGCAACGTCATCACGAAGTTCGCCTACGAAAGCGTGACGCCTTTATGGTGCATGGTCCTGCGCTTCGGGCTGGCGCTCGCTGTGTTCGCGCTTTTCTTCGGCCCGCGCATGGCGCGCGAGCTGCGCAGCGTCAAGCTGGGCGACTGGGTTCCCGCCGCGGTGTGCCTGGCGGTCGGCTACATCGCCTGCAACTTGGCGCTCGATCTGACCACGGCGACCAACGTCGGCTTTCTAGTGGCGCTTCCCGTCGTGTTCGCGCCGTTCATCGCGAAGGTCGTGCGCCGGGTGCGCTACCCTCGCGCGATGATCCCCTTCCAGGTGGCGGTCGTCGGCGGGCTGTATCTTCTGTGCTGCAACGGCGGGGCGTTCACGTTCGGCGCGGGCGAGGCGCTCGCGCTGCTTTCCTCGGCGGCCATCGCGGGGTCGCTCGTGTTCGGCGAGAAGGGGCTTGAGAAGCTCTCGGCCTCGACCATCGCAGGAACGCAGATCATCGCCTCCTTCGTGCTGTCTCTCGCAGCGGCGCTCGCCGTCGAGCCTGTCGTCGACGTCACGGCGATCGAGCCCGTGGCCTGGGGCGTCATCGCCTTCCTTGCGATTTTGAGCACGTGCGTCACCTTCGCTTTGCAAAACGTCGCGCTCACGGGCCTTCCGTCGTCCACCGTGTCGCTTTTCCTCACCGGCGAGCCCGTATTCACGGCGCTGTTCTCCATAGCGCTTCTGGACGAGTCCCTTTCGGTCGCCGGTTGGGTCGGCGCGGGCGTCATCTTCGCGGCCGTGGTCGGCGCCACCTTCGTCGAGGGGCGCGAGGAGCAGGCAGAAAACGACGCGAGCGCGCCGAATCGGACGCCGCGGGCTTCCGTCGCCTCCGCGACCGAATAGCGCGGTTGCCGTGCGCCTTCCTTCCGAAGGCCCGACCCACCGAACCTTCACCTTCCCAACGAGAACGCGCCTGCGGATTGCGGGCGCGTTCTCGTATGCGTCCGATAGCGGGCGTCCCTCGAGGTCGTTTCGCTTTGGCAACGCCCGAGCGCGTGCGTTTGCCCTTTATCCACAAATGTTGCATTATGGGTGTATGAAGCGCCCGATGCGCATCGGGCGCGCCGTCTTCGGAAGAAGGAGGGCCTCATGGCTACATTGGGCGATGGTTTCAAGAGCATTTTCCTGGCGGGCATCGGCGCGGTCGCGATCGGCGCCGAAAAGGGGAAGGAACTGGTCGATCAGCTCGTTTCCCGCGGCGAGATGACGGTCGAGCAGGGCAAGCAGATCAACACCGAGCTGAAGCACCGCGCGAGCGAGGTCGAGTCCTCCATCAGGCGCGACACGCTCGAGGCGCGCATGTCGGTCATGACCCCCGATGAGCGCGTCGAGTTCGTGAACATCGTGCGCGAGATGGCCGACAAGCAAAACGAGCGCGAAGCCGAAGCGGCCGCCGCCAAGGTCGCCGCTGCCGCCGCGGCTGACCCCGCCGAGCCCGAGACAGATTCCCCGGCCGCAACCGAGGCTGAGACCGTGATCGACGCCGAGGTCGTGGCCGAGCCCGCGCAGGCGGCTCCGGAAGAGGGCTCTAAGGAATAGCCCCGCAAAGGCGCCTTTCCCATGCCAGAGAACACGCTGCTTCGTCATTTCTTCGCGCCCGGGGCCGACGCCGACCCCGAGGGCCGTTTCGGGCTCAATCCGAAGGCCCGTCGCCGCCGCATGCGCGAAATCCTCTCCCTCTTGCGGAAGCACAAGGCGGCGAGCGGGTTCACGCCCGAGGAGTTCCGCGCCACGCTCGAGGACTTGGGCCCGAGCTTCGTGAAGATCGGGCAGGCGCTTTCCACGCGGTCGGAAATCCTCCCCAAGGCGTTCTGCGACGAGCTCACCAAGCTGCAGACGGAATGCGACCCTTTGCCGTTCGAGCAGATCATCGCGGCGCTCGACGCGGAGTTCGGCGGCAGGCGCGAGGAGCTGTTCGCGTCCATCGACCCGCATCCGCTCGGCAGCGCGTCGCTCGCGCAGGTGCATCGCGCGGTCATGCGCAACGGCGACGTGGTCGCCATCAAGATCCAGCGCCCGGGCGTAAAGGCCACGATGGCGCTCGACATCGACATCATGCGCATGCTCGCCCGCCATGCCGTGCGTTACATGAAGGGCGACCAGATGCTCGATCTGTGCGCCGTCGTGGAAGAGATGTGGGCGACGTTCTTGGAAGAAACCGACTTCCGCCGCGAGGCCGAGAACCTCGCTGAGTTCGCCCGGCTGAACAGGGATGTCGCGTTCATCGGCTGCCCAAAGGTGTATTCCGAGCTGTGCAGCGAGTACGTGCTCGTCATGGAATACGTGGAGGGCATCCCGATCGGGGACGCCGACCGCCTGGTCGCGGCGGGCTACGACCTCGAGGAAATCGGCTCGAAGATGCTCGACAACTACGCGACGCAGATCCTCGACTTCGGGTTCTTCCACGCCGACCCGCACCCGGGCAACGTCCTTATCCGCGCAGGCCAGATCGTCTACATCGACCTGGGCAATATGGGGCGGTTGTCCCCGCGTGATCGGGCCGGGTTTTCGGCCATCATCGAGGCCGTGGGGCTGAAGAACCCCGGCGCCCTGAAAGACGCGCTTATGCGCTTCGCCGTCCAGAAGGACAACGCCGCGATCGATCACGCGCGTTTTCTTGCCGATTTGGACTTGCTGCTCGAAGACTACGGGTCGTGCGACGTCGCCGACATCGACGTCGGGCAATTCCTGGCCGACATCATGTCGCTCACGCGCCAGTGCTCGGTGACGTTGCCGTCGTCGATGACCAACGTGTCGCGCGGCATCGTGACGATCGAGGGCACGGTGGCGCCCTACATCCCGAACCAGAACATCGTCGCCATCATCAATTCCCACATCAAGGGCAAGAAGGGCACACGCGAGGAGCTGACGGGCGCGCTCGAGGACTTGGCCCGGGCCGTGTACTCGTCGGGGCGCGGCACGCTCGACGCGGCCACGTACTCGGGCGAGGCACTCAAGATGCTCACGCGCGGCCAGCTGAAGATGAACATGGAAGTGATCGGCAGCGAATCGCCGCTCGCGCACCTGTCGCGCATGATCAACCGCGTCGCGATCGCCATGGTCATCGCAGGCCTGTTCGTGGGCTCGTCCCTCATGGCGGGAACGGCCATGGAGCCGCGCTTCCTCGGGGTTCCGCTGCTGTCGTTCTTCGGCTACTTCGGGTCGCTCGTGCTTTCCATCTGGCTTATCGTGAACATCTGGCGGCGAAAATAGCGGGCTTGGGCGAACGGGCTTCGGCTCCTTCGAGCTCCCGCCTGCCCCTTGTTTCGCGTCGATGCTGTGGATTTCCCGTGCCGAAGATGGCAAGGGTGCGTAGTTTCACGCATAATACAAGGTCGCTTCAAGCGAAATTCTTTCTCTTTTCTCATTGCGCATCGTGCTGCCGAACAGCTGCAGTCGCCGCCGACGGAAATCTAAAGAAAGCGGCTCGCCTTAAGCGCAAATGCACACCGCAGGGAGCGGGTGCGCCCACGGGAAACGCCGCACGGGGCGGCGTTGCGTGGCAATTGAAGAAAAGGGAATCAGCATGCAAAATTTTGCCAGCCTTGGCCTGTCCGAAAACGCCCTCGACGCGGTGAAACGGCTCGGTTACGATGAGCCGACGCCCGTTCAGGAGCAGGCGATCCCGCTGGTTTTGGAAGGCCGCGACCTCATCGCCGCGGCGAGCACTGGCACCGGCAAGACCGCGGCGTTTCTGCTGCCCGTGCTAAGCCAGATGACGCGCGACCGCAGCCATAAGCGCCCGCCGCGCCTGCTCGTCGTCTCGCCGACGCGCGAGCTCGCGCAGCAGATCGCGTTCATGGCTATGAAGATCGCGCGCTGCACCGGCCAGTTCGTCACCACCGTGTTCGGCGGCGCGCCCTACGGCCCGCAGATCAAGGAGATTCGTCGCGGCACCGACGTGCTCATTGCCACGCCCGGTCGCCTGAACGACCTCATGACCCGCGAGGTCGTCGATCTTTCCAGCATCCAGACGCTCGTGCTCGACGAGGCCGACCGCATGCTCGACATGGGCTTTTTGCCCGACGTCACCACCATCGTGAAGGCCACGCCCGACGAGCGCCAGACGCTTCTGTTCTCGGCGACGATCGATGAATCCATCCAGAAGAACCTCGGCAACCTCCTGAAGGACCCGGCCATCGTGGAAATCGCCCATAAGGGCGAAACCGCCAAGACGGTCGAGCAGTTCATGATGCCCATCAAGCAGGACGACAAGCCGGCGCTTCTGCGCGCGGTGCTCGAGGAGAAGGGCCACGAGCGCGTCATCGTGTTCGCCCGCACGCGCGGCCGCGCCGAGGACTTCGCGAAGGCGCTGCGCGAGGACGGCTACGAGGCCGAGTCCATCCATTCCGACAAGTCGGTGGGCGCCCGTCGCCGCGCGCTCGACAAGTTCCGCCGCGGCAAGGCGAATATCCTCGTGGCGACCGACGTGCTTGCGCGCGGTATCGACGTGCCGAGCGTCGACTACGTCATCAACCTCGACCTTCCCGATTGCCCGGAAGACTACGTGCACCGCATCGGCCGCACCGGCCGCGCGGGCGAGACGGGATACGCCATCTCGTTCGTGAGCCCGAAGCAGCGCCGCCTTCTCGCCGACATCGAGAAACTCATCGATCGTGAGATCCCCTTCATGGACCTCGACAGCTACGATCTTGATCGCGACCTTCTGAACAAGAAGGGCAAGGGCCGCGGCAACTCGGGTCGTAACAGCTCCGGGAAAAGGCACGACGGCCGCGGGCATGGCGGTCGCGGCGGGCACCGCGAGGGCGAGTTCGCGAACCGTTCCGAGCGCCGCGCGGCGCGCTTCGGCAACGACTCGCGTGACGGTCGTGGGCGCGACGACCGCGACAATCGCGGGGGTCGCGGCGGCAAGCGCAACGACTCGCGTGGCGGCAAGCGCGGTGGCCGTGACGAGCGCAACGGCCGCAACGGCCAGCGCGACTTCAAGGGCAAGAAGCACGACAAGCGCAATTCCAAGCCGTCCGGTAACAAAGGTGCTGCAGCGACCGCTTCCAAGCGCAACAAGAAGCGCCCCTCGAACATGAACGACGTCCGCTCCTTCGGCGAGCGCAAGGCCCGCGAAAAGAGCCAGAGGCGCTAGGGCGCGCTTGCGGGCGCGATCGCGGGCGAGGCGCTTGGCGCTTCGCCTTGCGTGCGTCGTCTTTCCCTGGGCGTATTTGAGATGCGGGGCATCGGTCGAACCGGTGCCCCGCATTCGCGTTTATGCGCGCCTACCACGCTCGCGCTCGAAACTCCATGATTCGCTTTCATGTCCGAAAATGGCTAGTCTCGCTGCGCTCGTTATGGTTTCATTGCGTTCGGAAGAAAGGAAACCTTGATGAGCGCGAACGATCGAAACGAAGACGAACCGGTGTTGGGCGTTACGGCCGAGAGCGGGCTAACTGCGGCCGTTGCGGCTGGCGGCGGGTCCGCGAACGCGGCCGCTGCGACTGGGGACGAGCCGTCGGTCGCAGCGGTCGAAGCCGACGTAAGCCCCTCGTGGTTCATGGGGGACGAGCTTCCCGACCGCGACGTCTGCTACAAGGCCCTGCTTGCGAACGACCCGCGATTCGACGGGCTGCTCTTCGTGGGCGTGTCCTCGACGGGTATCTACTGCCGCGTCGGCATATGCTGGGCGAAGGTCCCCAAAATCGAGAACTGCACGTTCTTCAAGACCGCGGCCGAAGCGGAGGCGGCCGGGTACCGTCCCTGCCTGAAGTGCCGCCCCGAGCTCGCGCCCGGCGAACCCATCGCCCCCGACGCCGATCGCGCGGTCGCGCGGGCCGCGCTTGCCATCCGGGAACATCCGGGCGAAAGCCCGATCGCCCGCATCGCCGCCGATCAGGGCATGTCCGAGCGCCACCTGCGCCGCCTGTTCGAGGCGACGTACGGCGTCGCGCCCGCGGCGTATCGCGAAACCTGCCGCCTGCTGCTCGCGAAAAGCCTGCTCACCGACACGGACCTGCCTATCACGCGCATCGCGTTCGCGAGTGGCTTCTCTTCGGTCCGGCGCTTCAACGACGCTTTCGCGAACAACTACCGCATGCAGCCGACGCGCTTCCGCAAGCGAGCGAAGGAAGGCTCCACACCCGCGAACGCAAGCGATCCGGTCGTGCTGCACGTGGGCTACCGCGCGCCGTATCGGTTCGATCTGCTGCTCGCCTTCCTGAAGCTGCGCGCCATCGAGGGCGTCGAGGCAGTCGAGGGCGACGCGTACTACCGCATCGTCCGCGGCGATGACGCGGCGCATACGGGCTGGGTCAAGGTCGCAGACGAACCGAAGAGGAAGCGGCTTGCGGTCACCGTGTCGCCCGAGCTCTTCGACGACCTCCCGTCGGTCCTCGCACGGGTCCGCCGCCTGCTCGATACCGACTGCGTGCCGAGCGCCGTGGAGACAGGACTCGCCGACTTCTACGCGCGGCTCGATGGAGCCTACCATATTCCCGGGATCCGTGTACCGTGCAGCTTCGACGGGTTCGAGATGGCGGTGCGCGCCATCTTGGGACAGCAGATAACCGTGAAGGCGGCAGGTACGCTCGCCGGCCGCGTTGCGCAGGAATTCGGGCAACCCGTTGCGGGCCCCATCGATGCGCTCACCTGCGCGTTCCCGGCCCCGAGCGCGTTTTGCGCGGACGGTGTCGCCGAACGCTTGGGCGAGCTCGGCGTCATCGCGCAGCGCGCGCAGGCCATCTGCGCCATCGCACAGGCGATGGAAGAGGGCACCCTTACCCTGCGGCCCGGCGGCGACGTCCGCGCCGAGGCCGACTTCCTCGGCGGCATCCGAGGCATCGGCGACTGGACCGTCCAGTACCTGCTCATGCGCGCGTACAACTACCCCGATGCGTTCCTCCCCACCGACTACGGGGTGAAGCTCGGGTTCCCCGACCTGAAGCCGCGCGAGCTCGAAGCGCTGTCCCAGCCGTGGCGTCCCTGGCGGTCGTACGCGGTGATGTCGCTGTGGTCGGTGCCCCACGAAAAGCCGAAGAAGAAGCGCTCGCGCACGGTGGGCGAAACGAAGAAGGAGAGCTGACATGGACTTCACCTGCATCTACCCGTCCCCGCTCGGCGACATCGAGCTGGCAAGCGATGGCAAGGCGCTCATCGGGCTGTGGTTCAAGGGGCAGAAATACGACGTCGACACCCTGGCCGACCAGTCGCAGGAAGCGCCCGACGACCCCATCCTGAAGCAGGCGTGCGCATGGCTCGACGTCTACTTCGAGGGACGCGACCCGGGCGCGCTTCCGCCGTGCGCGCCGCGCGGGTCGGAGTTCCGCCAGCGCGTCTGGGCGAAGCTCGCTGAGATCCCCTACGGCGAGCTCACCACCTACGGCGACATCGCGAAGAGCATCGAGGCCGACACGGGGCGCAAGCAGTCGGCGCGCGCGGTCGGCGGGGCGGTAGGCCACAACCCCGTTTCCATCATCCTGCCGTGCCATCGCGTCGTCGGCGCGAGCCGCAGCCTCACAGGTTACGCGGGCGGCCTGAAGCGCAAGATCGCCTTGTTGGAACTCGAGGGAGTCGACATGTCGAAGCTCACGGTTCCCACGAAAGGCACGGCTCTCTAAGGGATTCGCTGGTGTTCTCGCTGCCATGGTGCGAAGCGTTTGATACACTGAGAGGTCGAACAAATCAAGAACCCGCGCATCTGCGCGCTCCAACCCGACGAAAGCGAACATAATGGCTGACTACATCGAGGGCAAGCGCCCCGTCATCGAAGCGCTTAGGACAGACGTGCCCTGCAAGCGCGTGCTTCTGGCCGACAACGTGAAGCACGACCCGCTCATCGAGGACGTGCTCCGCAAGGCGAAGAAGCGCAGCGTTCCCGTGCAGACCGTTTCCCGCGCTCGCCTTGACAAGCTGTCGGAGCGGGGGAGCCATCAGGGCGTGATGGCCGAAACCAAGCCCTTCGACTACGTGAACGTCACGACCATCTTGGAAGAAGCGGTAGCGCGCGCCGAAGAGCACAACGGAGGCGCGCTCGTGGTGCTGCTCGACCATATCACCGATGCGGGCAACCTCGGAGCCATCGCGCGCAGCGCCGAGTCGGTCGGTGCCGCTGGCATCGTCATCCCGAACAAGCGCTCCGCCCATGTGACCGCCGCCACCTACAAAAGCTCGGCGGGCGCCATCGCCCACATCAACGTGGCGCAGGTGGCCAACCTCTCGCAGGCCATCGAGCGCCTGAAGAAAGAGGGCTTCTGGGTCTGCGCCGCGAGCGAGCACGCGCAGGAGGTCGTCTGGAAGTCGAACCTCAAGGGCAAGATCGCGCTCGTCATGGGGTCGGAAGGCGAAGGCGTCTCGAACCTCGTGCTCGAGAACTGCGACTTCGCGGTGAAGCTGCCGCAGATGGGGAAGGTCTCGTCGCTCAACGTGGCGCAGGCCTCCACCGTGTTCATGTACGAATGGCTTCGTCAGCAGCAGTAACGATGGCACGGAAACGCAACAAGCTGCTCATCGTCGACGGGTACAACGTGCTCCGGTCGGGCGAGCGGTACAAAACGATCGCATTCGGCCCCGACTACACCGATGACGTGTTCAACACGGCTCGCGAGCGGCTCATCAACGACGTGGTGAACTTCGCGGGGCGCGACTGGCGCGCGATCATCGTGTTCGATGGTGCGAAAAACGAGTTCTCGACGGGAGAAGTCCAGGTCGTCGGCGGGGTGCAGATCATGTTCAGCCCGTCAGGGCAAAGCGCCGACAAGGTCATCGAGAAGCTCGCGCACGACGCGCGCGAACGCAACGTCGAGACGCTCGTGGTCACGAGCGATGCCACGATCCAGGACACCGTGTTCGGCGGCGGCGTCGACCGCATGAGCGCGAACGGGTTCAGCTATGAGGTGGGGGAATACTACGACCAGGCCCGCCTCGACGAGACGCCGAAGGTCGCGCAGAAGCGCACGCTCGGCGAGCGCATATCCGCCGATACGCTCGAGAAGCTCAAAGCCCTGCGTGACGGGAAGCTGTAGCGGACACGCGTCGCGGCCGATGCGCTATTCCTCGTTGCTCAGGTGCTCTTTGGCGATGTAGAGCGGGCGGCGCTTCCCCTCGATGTAGCTGCGCGCCAAATATTCGCCGATCACGCCGAGCACGGTGAGTTGCAGGCCGCCGAACAGCAGGATGAGACACGCGAGCGTCGGGAAACCGGGGACGTCGGTGCCGCACAGTGCGTACTTGAAGATGATGATGAGCAGATACGCGAACCCGCACAGCGACGTGATGAGCCCGAGCCACACGGCTATCTTGAGCGGCCACGTCGTGAAATCGAAGATGCCGTTCGCCGCATAACGGAACAGCGAGCGGACCGACCATTTGCTCGTGCCGTTCGCTCGTGCGTCGGGCTCGTAGGGAACCTCGAGCGTGTTGAACCCGATCCACGCGAACAGCCCCTTGCTGAAGCGCTGCCCTTCGGGAAGGGACAGCAGCGCATCCGCGACGCTGCGGCGGAACACCCGGAAATCGCTCACATTCGCGGGGATGCTCATGCCATGGCACACCCCGTTGAAGGCGCTGTAGAACGCGTTTTTGAACAGCTTCATCACGAAGCTCTCTCGGCGCTGTACTTGGCAGGCGGCGACCACGTCGTATTCGGGTTTCTCGATGAGCAGGCGATACATCCGTAGGGCGTCTTCGGGGGTCTGCTGGAGGTCGGCGTCGATGAGGCACACGCACTTCCCGCGCGCCACCTCCATGCCGGCGTAGAGCGCTGCCTCCTTACCGAAGTTGCGGGAGAACGACACGGCCTGCACCGGATGCGCGGCGTCGGTTTCGGCGATCACCTTCCGCAAAAGCTCGCCCGTGCCGTCTTCGCTGCCATCGTTCACGAACACGATTTCAAGCGACACCCCGGCCTCATCGAAGCAGGCGAACGTGCGCTTCTCGAACAGGCGGATGTTGTCGACTTCGTTGTAGCAGGGAACGACGAAGGAAAGGTCGTAGGGGAACGTGTCGGTTTTGGTGCTCATCAGTGCTCTTTCTCGTCGTTGCTGCCTGCTGCTTGCTTGCCTTCGGTGCGGCCCCGCCGCTTCGAGATCGCGCGCCATGCGCAGAAGGCGGCAAGGCTCGCGATGCTGATCGCAAGGCTCGGATAGAGCCCGTACGGCGTGTAACGAAGCTCGATCGTGTTTTCTCCGGAGCCGACCTCGATCCCGAGAACGCCCCCGGCGAGCTCCTCGATTTCGACGGGACGCCCGTTCACCGTCGCGCTCCAGCCGCGCTCGTAGGGAATGGAAACGAGTACGGTTTCGCTTCGCGCAGCGTTGAACGAGATGCTCACGCTGCCGTCGCTGAACGAGGTGGTCGAGCTGCCCGCGGCGTCGAGATGCGAAAGCAGGCTGTCCATCTTGTTCAAATCGAGCGTCTGAGCGACGATGAGGTCCTGCACGGACGCATCGAGGAAGGACGACTTCACGGTGCGGTTCTGGCCATGGCTGCTCGTGGTGACCTGGTCGGCAGGGGAAGCGGTAAGCGACACGTTCACCTGGTCGCCGGCGTTGAACGTCCCGATGCACACCATGTCGCACGAGCCGCGCCCTCCGACGCGCTGGACTTCCCGGCCGTTCACGTTCAGGTAGCAGAGGATGCCGTTCTCGGCGACGTCGAGCTGGTAGATGCTCGGGCAGTAAAGGTAGATCGGGCCGTCGCTTTGCGCGGTAATGGTGAACGCGCGCTGGTTGTCGGCGCCGGCTTGGGTTTCCTCGACCGCCGCCGCGTGGTAAAGGCCGTCGGCGTTCGCTCCCGTGAGCGTGCCGTAGAGAAGCTCCTGGTTCGCGAAGGGATCGTCGGTCCAGGCGATGCTTTGGGCTGCGGCGCCGTCGGCGATGCCGTACGCGAGGGGGAGCGAAGACGTCGTGTCCCACTTTCGGTACGTGCCGCGCAGCGTCCTGCCGTCGTTTTCCTCGGTGGTGCGCGGCGGCTGCGACTCGCTCACGATGTCGGTCACCGAAAGCAGCGCGTCGGCCGCGGTGTTCGGCGAGGCGTAGCAGGTGCCGAACGGCGTGATCTTCGAATACCCCAGATGCTGCAAAAGCGTTTGGATATCGCTTTCCTGCGTGGAGGAGTAGATGTCGAACGAGCCCGTGTCGAGCAGAAGCGGCGTGCAATCCGAGCCGCCGGCCTTGGTGGAGCCGGTGTAGGGGGCGACCTGCCCGGTGCGCACGAACCCGTTGTCGGTCGGCATGTCGGCGTAGAAATCCTCGAGCTCGGAGACGGCGTCGTGGTAGGCGCTCGCGCTCACGTTGCAAACTGCGAACTCGGTGCGCGCGGAAAAGACCTGCTCGCCCGCGAACAGCACGACGAGCAGGCAGACGCCCGCCGTCTGCACCGCGCGCGACACCTGCACGGCCCGGCGGCGTGCAGGTGCGTGCTCGCTCGCATCCGAATCGTCCTCATGCGCTCGCGACGAGCGCGTCGCGAGCGCGAACAGGGCCGTGAACCCGACGATGAGCGCGAGCTCGGCGGCGTCGTAAGTCGCGTTCGGGCGCAGCTGCAGCGTCTGGTACCACACGTTGAAGATGGCGAGTCCGACGACGAGGAACGCGAGCGCGCCGCCCTTGACAATCGAGTATGCGTCGGCGTGCAAGGTTCCCTCGAACGCGAGCGCCGCGATGCCGAACAGAAGCGTGAACCCCATGCGCCCCGTGTAGGACGACTCGGGTACGAACCCAAGCCACGCCGTGTTCAGCGGGATGAGCACGAATGCGAGCGCGCAGATGCCGACGATGCCGGCGCCTGCCATGCGGTCTGCGCGCGGGCGCCCGGCGTCGCAGAAGAACGCGCAGCAGCCCACGAGCGCCGCCGCCGAGATGACGAGCGCGGGCGTGGCCTTCGCCACGGTGATGCCGGGGATCGTGCCGATGGTGAAGAAGCTCGCCAGGTTGATGGGGTTGATGGCGATGGCGCCAGACCCCATAAGCGACGACAGGCCGGCGCCCGACCCCTTCCCGCCGAGGAGCGCCAGAAGCGTGGGGAAGAGGAGCACCGCGGAAGCTCCCACGGAAAGCAGCATGGTCGCCGCGTACCGCAGCGCCGTGCGAACGCGCTTGCCGCGCACCTCATCGCGCAGGCGGATAAGCTCGTAAGCGAAGTAGAACACCGAGAAGAAGCACACGATGTAGCCGGTGTACCAATTGAAGAGGATGGCGCACGCCGCGCTCGCGAAGAGAAGCGCGCACCCGCGCCCGGCGACGAGGCGATGCACGCCCAGACAGACGATCGGCAGCATGATCACGCCATCGAGCCACATGATGTTGCTCGCGTAACCGGTGACGTAGGACGTAAGGCCGTACGCGCAGGCGAACACCACGCCGAGCACCTGCGCCCGCGCGCCGCCGTGTGCGATGTCGGCGCTGAAGCGCCCGCGCAGGTACACGAGCGCGGCGACCGAGCACAGCGGGATCTTAATAAGGTAAAGCACGCTGAAGAAATACGGCATGTCCTCAGGCGCCCAGAAGGCGGCGAGCAGGTTGAGCGGGCTTGAAAGGTAGTAGGTGAACTGGGCAAGCGTGCCGGTGCCGAGCCCTGCGTTCGCGGAATACCACAGGTTGCCGTCGCCCGAGAGCACGTTCGAGAGCCATCCGAAGAACTGCGCGTACTGGACGGGCATGTCGTACATCATGACCGACGTGTCGCCGAAGGGGTAGATGCCGTTCAACCAGAAGGCGGCGAGCACGACGAAAAAGGGCACGGCGAAAGAAAGGGCGTATGCGGCGATCGCGCTTTTCGTCGCGGCGAACCCATTTCGGCGCGCGGTAGTGCGCGCGTGCTCGATTTCGCGGGCGTTCGCAGTGGCGGAAAGCGGCTCGTCTGCCCCCAGATTCGAACCGTCTATGTCGTGCTTTCGGGTCACCTTCGTTTTCCTCGCAGCGTATTCTAGCGTCCGCGGGGCGAAAAAGCGGCCACGGAGCTGGAGTTGAGGCATAAACCTTAAAGCCTACTCAAAGTCGGCACAATGAGGGGCTTTCTTCCGAACCTGCCGCGAGGTTGCCGCAAAGCGGTTGCTGCGCTTGGCGCGAAGGTTTGCCGCCTGCTGCGCTCGGCGCGAGGAGCTGGGTTTCTCCTAAAATGGGAAGCGCCTGGGGAAACGCCGTTTTTTCAACGGCGTTTCCCCAGGTTAAACGGTAAAACAACAAAAAACTTCCACAGTTCGTAAAAATTTTCCTTGACGACTTGCCATTTCCATAATATTCTTTTCGATTGCAACTTTTTACGGTAATGAGTGCGTGCGTGAAGGAGGAAAAGCCTCGTGGCCCAAGGAAAAACTAGCGCTCCCACCAGCCTTTATAGGAACCGCAGAAGCTTCGCGAAGATTCCGGACGTAATGGACGTCCCTAATCTTATCGCAATCCAGACGGATAGTTTCAAGTGGTTCAAGGAAGAAGGCCTCCAGCAAGCCTTCCAGGACATCGCTCCTATCGAGAACAACACGAAGGACATGTGCGTGGAGTTCGGCGACCATCACTTCGGCGAGCCGAAGTACACGGTCGACGAATGCAAGGAAAAGGACGTCTCGTATCAGGCGCCGCTTTTCGTCGAGATCCGTTTCATCAACCGCGAAACGGGCGAGATCAAGGAACAAGAAGTGTTCATGGGCGATTTCCCGCTCATGACCCCGCGCGGCACGTTCATCATCAACGGCACCGAGCGCGTCGTGGTCTCCCAGCTCGTTCGCTCGCCTGGCGTGTACTTCTCGGCCGAGCGCGACAAGACGTCCGACAAGACCATCTACAACGCGAAGATCATCCCGAGCCGCGGTGCATGGCTCGAGTTCGAAACCGACAAGCGCGACATCCTCTCCGTGCGTATCGACCGCAAGCGCAAGCAGCCGGCCACGCTGCTCGTGCGTGCCCTTGGCCTGGCCGAGACCCGCGACGAGATCATCGAGCTCCTCGGTTCCGACGACATGGTGCTGCGCACGCTCGACCGCGACCCCGCCACCACCAAGGAAGAGTCGCTCATCGAGCTGTACAAGCGCTTCCGTCCGGGCGAGCCGCCCACGATCGATTCCGCCCGCACGCTGCTCGAGGGCCTGTTCTTCAACCCGCAGCGTTACGACCTGGCGAAAGTCGGCCGCTACAAGATCAATAAGAAGCTCGGCTTCGACGCCGACAACGATGCCTCCACGCTCACCGATGAGGACATCACGCGCACGATGAAGTACATCATCGCGCTGCATGCCGGCGACGACGGCGTGAGCATCGACGACATCGACCACTTCGGCAACCGCCGCATCCGCACCGTCGGCGAGCTGATCCAGAACCAGTTCCGCATCGGCCTGTCTCGCATGGAGCGCGTGGTGCGCGAGCGCATGAGCATGCAGGAGCCCGACGAGATCACCCCGCAGTCGCTCGTGAACATCCGCCCGATCGTGGCCGCCATCAAGGAGTTCTTCGGCTCCTCGCAGCTGTCCCAGTTCATGGACCAGGCGAACCTCGCCGCAGGCATCACGCACAAGCGCCGTCTGTCCGCACTCGGCCCGGGCGGCCTGTCCCGCGAGCGCGCAGGCTTCGAAGTCCGCGACGTCCACAACTCCCACTACGGCCGCATGTGCCCGATCGAGACGCCTGAAGGCCCGAACATCGGCCTCATCGGCTCGCTCGCTACCTTCGGCCGCATCAACCCCTACGGCTTCATCGAGACGCCGTACCGCCGCGTCGTCGACGGCAAGGTGACCGACGACATCGACTACCTCACCGCGGACGAGGAAGAGAACTACACGATCGCCCAGGCGAACGAGAAGTTCAACCTCGAGACGCGCGAGTTCGGCACCACCGACAAGGACGGCGTGTTCCACAAGGCCACGCGCGTGCTTTGCCGCACGAAGGACGCCGCCGGCGTGTTCGGCGAGCCTGAGGAAGTGCCGCCCGAGCAGGTTACCTACATGGACGTTTCGCCGCGTCAGATGACGTCGGTCGCGACGTCGCTCATCCCGTTCCTGGAGCACGACGACGCGAACCGCGCCCTCATGGGCTCGAACATGCAGCGTCAGGCAGTGCCTCTGCTCAAGCCGCACGCGCCGCTCGTCGGCACCGGCATGGAGCACCGCATCGCGGTCGACTCCGGCGAGATCCTCATCGCCCAGAACCCGGGCGTCGTCGACTACGTCGATGGCCAGACCATCATCGTGCTCAACAACGACGGCGAGTACGACGAGTACCTCGTGCCGAAGTTCCAGCGCTCCAACCAGTCGGGCTGCATCAACCACCGCCCGATCGTCCGCAAGGGCGACGAGGTCCAGGCGGGCGACGTGCTCGCCGACGGCCCGTCGTGCGACGGCGGCGAGCTGGCGCTCGGCCAGAACCTCATGGTCGCCTACATGCCGTGGGAAGGCTACAACTACGAGGACGCCATCATCGTGTCCGAGCGCGTGGTTGCCGAAGACCTGCTCACGTCCATCCATATCTCCGAGTACGAGGTCGACGCGCGCGACACGAAGCTCGGCCCTGAGGAAATCACCCGCGAGATCCCGAACATGTCCGAGGACATGACCGCCGATCTCGACGCGGACGGCATCATCCGCGTGGGCGCCGAGGTGTTCCCCGGCGACGTGCTCGTCGGCAAGGTCACCCCGAAGGGCGAAACCGAGCTCACCGCTGAAGAGCGCCTTTTGCGCGCCATCTTCGGCGAGAAGGCCCGCGAAGTCCGCGACACCTCGCTCAAGGTGCCTCACGGCTCCGGCGGACGCGTCATCGGCATCCACCGCTTCAGCCGCGCTGCCGGCGACGAGCTGGCGCCCGGCGTCAACGAGCTCGTCCGCATCTTCGTGGCCCAGAAGCGCAAGGTCCAGCAGGGCGACAAGCTCTCCGGCCGCCACGGCAACAAGGGCGTCATCTCCCGCGTGCTGCCCGTCGAGGACATGCCTTACCTCGCCGACGGCACCCCGATCGACGTCATGCTGAACCCCCTCGGCGTTCCTTCCCGTATGAACGTCGGCCAGCTGCTTGAGAACCACCTCGGCTGGGCGGCGAAGTGGGGCTGGTCCGACGAGGACACCGACGAGCCGGTCGAGGGCCCGCAGTACGTGGCCACCCCGGTGTTCGACGGCGCGACCGAGGACGAGATCTCGGACGCCATCGAGCACGCCAACAAGAACCTCATCAACATCAATCACAAGAAGTACGGCGACAAGGCGCGCGACGAGTTCGTGCCGCAGCTGTCCCGCACCGGCAAGACCTGGCTGTACGACGGCCGCACCGGCGAGAAGTTCCGCGAACCGATCACCGTGGGCCAGACCTACATCCTGAAACTGGGCCACATGGTCGACGACAAGATCCATGCCCGCTCGACCGGCCCCTACAGCTTGATCACCCAGCAGCCTCTCGGCGGCAAGGCCCAGTTCGGCGGCCAGCGCTTCGGCGAGATGGAAGTGTGGGCGCTCTACTCGTACGGCGCCTCCAACGTGCTGCAGGAGATCTTGACCGTGAAGTCCGACGACACCGTCGGCCGCGTGAAGTCTTACGAGGCCATCGTCAAGGGCGAGAATCTCCCGCCCGCGGAGGTGCCGGAGAGCTTCAAGGTTCTCGTAAAGGAAATGAAGTCGCTGTGCTTGAACATCGAGCTCGAGGGGCACGACATGCAGCCCATCAGCGAGGACGAAGGCGTGAAGCAGAAGCCCGAGGATAACGATTCCGATCAGGAGCTCTTCGCCGCGATCGCCGCCGACGCCAAGCTGACCGAGGAGGAGTCCGACAAGGCTCTCGATGACATCGCAGCTGAACTGGGAGAATTGATGGGCGATTCATCTAATGACGATACGACCAACGACCTTATCGGTGGAGAGGAGTAAGAGATGACCGAATTCGACGTGAACAACTTCGACGCGCTTCGCATCTCCCTCGCGAGCGCCGACGATATCCGCAGCTGGTCGCACGGCGAGGTCAAGAAGCCCGAGACCATCAACTACCGCACGCTCAAGCCCGAAAAGGACGGCCTGTACTGCGAGAAGATCTTCGGTCCTACCAAGGACTGGGAGTGCGCCTGCGGCAAGTACAAGCGCGTTCGCTTCAAGGGCATCGTCTGCGAGCGCTGCGGCGTAGAAGTGACCCGCAGCAAGGTTCGCCGCGAGCGCATGGGCCATATCGAGCTCGCTGCGCCTGTGTCCCATATCTGGTACTTCAAGGGCAGCCCGAGCCGTCTTGGCTACCTGCTCGACATCCCGCCGAAAGAGCTGGAGAAGGTGCTGTATTTCGCCAGCTCCATCATCACTTCGGTCGACAAGGAAGGCCGCGACGAGGACGCTGACGAGCTCCGTGACGAGCTTGCCGCCGACCTCGAGGAACTCGACGCCGAGCGCGACCGCCTCATCGAGGCGACGCGCCGACTGGGCACCGACTACGTGCCGGAAGACGACGACTTCGTCGACGAGATCGACGAGGACGAGCGCCTGACCCCCGAAGAGGTCGAGGCCGAGATCGCCGATATCCACGAGGAGTTCATCGAGCGCAAGCAGCTGCGTCAGGACGCCTTCGAGGCCTTCATGAAGATCGAGCCCAAGCAGCTCGTTCCCGAAGAGGCGCTCTATCGCGAGATGCGCATGAACTACAAGAACTACTTCACCGGCGGCATGGGTGCCGAGGCGGTGCGCGACCTGCTCGACGCGATGGACCTCGAAGAGGCCGCCGAAGAGCTGCGCGACACCATCGCCAACGGCAAGGGCCAGAAGCGTGCGAAGGCGATCAAGCGTCTGAAGGTCGTCGACGCGTTCCTGAAGTCCGACAACAAGCCCTCCGACATGATCTTGGACGTCATCCCGGTCATCCCGCCCGACCTGCGCCCGATGGTGCAGCTCGACGG
>CAKUGU010000039.1 GCA_934654815.1 uncultured Ellagibacter sp. | reverse complement strand
ATGATCCACTCGCATCAGAACATGCTGCAGTGCGGCCTTCCGCACGAGCTCAAGCAGCAGATCGCTGCCGAGCTGTGGGGCGGCGAGGACGCTCTCGATGCCGAGAAGAACTACACGCCGATGAACGAGCACAAGGCGAACTTCTGCTGGTGGTCCATCGTCACCGACGTCCTGCATGACTCCCTCACCCTGTGCAACTGGGTGTGGCCGATGGCCCAGAGCCCGTCGAAGGACCGCAACTACCGCGGCGACCTCGACCTCGAGGCCAAGTTCTTCAAAGCCGTGACCGGCGAGGACGTCACCACCGACGATTTGTACAAGGCCGGCGCGAAGATCATGACGCTGCAGCGCGCCAACACCGCCCGCGGCATGGTCGGCACCGACGGCAAGATGGGCTGCAACGACTTCCGCAAGGTCCACGACACCATCACCGAGTGGCCGTTCACGAAGGACCCGGACAAGCAGCCCTTCACCCAAGGCACCGACAAGATGGAGAAGGAAGACTTCCAGAAGGGCCTCACGATGCTGTACGAGAAGTTCGGCTGGGATAGCCAGCTCGGCTGCCCGACGGCCGACTGCCTCGAGTACTACGGCATGAGCGACGTTGAGGACGACCTGAAGAGCCTGAACCTGCTGCCGTAACACGACGTGCAACATATGGTGGGCGGTTTCGCGGGAACCGCCCACCTGCATGGCTTCGAACGCAATGGGGAATGTGAGCTGAAAGCCGTGAAGAGCTTGAACCACGAATTCCCCGCCCTCCCTTCACAAAAGCCCCTGGGGCCCAACCGCAAACGCGCAAAAGGTTCCCAGGGGCTTTTGATTTTTTTTGAAACCTCGCCTGGCCCTCCTAATAAAAAAGTTGTCATTTGCGCAGGTTTTCTATGCCGGGCGGTGACGCCTCCCGACCCGACAATTCGCGACCTGGGCTTTTACCGAAACACAAGGACCGTACGGCAAGACCCGCAGACGAAACCTGCGCAAATGACAACTTTTTTATTTCGCTGCGTCTCAAGCGCCTTTCGAACCTAAGCGAGAAGAAGATTTCATGGCATTGACGGCGGCGAGAGAGGCAGTTCCGGCCGCATGCCTACAATGGATACCCGGCAAAGACGTAGCGGACTTAGCGGAGTGAGCATCGTGCAGGAGCAGGCAGCAGCTGAGAAGCCATCGAAGGCGGGCGGATTTCTTCGCCAGGCCATGACGTACTATGGCGTTTCCATCGCCCAGACGTTCATCGAGTTCGGCGTGTTCGCCGTCATGCAAGCGGTTGGAATCGCGACGGGCGTGGCGAATGGCATCGCAGTGGCGTGCTCGGGCACGTTCAACTTCCTCATGAATCGCAACGTCACCTTTAAGGCATCGACCAATTTCTGGCGCAGCGTCGCGTTGTTCGTCGCGCTCTATGTATGGAACTTCCTGTTCGGAACCTGGTTCATCGGAGCGACATCGGCAGCCTTCGGCCTGCCGCAAACGATCGGCAAGTTCATAACCATGGCCATGCAGGGCATCTGGGGATTCTGCCTGTGCAAGTGGGTGATCTTCAAGTAGCGCTCGATTGCGCATACGCCCACCGGCATGTTTGCCGCATGCCCGCGTTTCAGCTTCTGGACGAGCGTCTCCCGAAAGCACTCGAGAACCCTCTTCGGCCGACCGACCCTCTATTTTGTTCTGATAACCTGCTTTTCGGCTCGCGTTGCCGACCGGGACCCGCAGCAAAGCTGCATCCAATCCGAAAAGCAACAAGAAAATGCGCCAACGCCACATAGAGCGAAAATGGTGGAGGGCGCATCAAACGCCCTCCACCATTACTCCGCGCTATACGTTCGCCTTGCGTTCGACCGACTCGTATTCGGCGAGCGACTCCGCCAGCACGCGCGTCATGTACAGCGTCGAGAAGAAGTACACGTCGCCGTTCGACGCCTCGCAGCGCTCGATGTCGGGATAGTCGCCCGATTCGATGAGCTCGCCCCACGTCTGTTCGACCTTGCTCGCGCTCATGCGGAACGGCTCGTTGGCCAGGTCGGACGCGGAGAGCGGACGTGGGTACACGCGCCCTTCCTCGCGCACGCAGTCAACGAACGTCGCGAGCGGGTTGTCCTCCGCCGCCAGAAAGGCCCAATGCGCATAGCTCTGCGTCATGAGGTCGGAATCGTACAGGTAGTAGCTGTGCTGCCCGACCAGCGTCACGATGTGCTCGCAGTGGATTTCCTTACGGACGGGCTTGGCATCCTCGTCGGGAACGAGCACGTACTCGCCTTCCAACTCGACGAGCTTATAGCCCTCGGGGATCTTAAGCCCCGCAAACGGATCGTCGGAGTCGGAGTCGGCGCCCGCGTCCGCAGGCGCAACCGGCGTATCGGCAACGCGTGACGTGCCCGCCTGCCCGGCGTCCCTGGTTGAAGACCCCGGTTCGACGCTCGCGGAAACCGAGGCGGTATCCGCAGCAAGCGCACTTGCGGGCTCGGCCTTCGCCGCACCGCCCGCAGCCGGAGCGCCGGAGCTCGCCCGACCGTCTTCCGACTCTGCGGCAGCCTCCTCGCGCGCAGCTTCCTCGTCGGCTTCCTTCTGGGCAAGGCGTCTGTTGGGAATCTTCGGCGGCACGCCCACCGCATGAGTCGCCGAGCGCACGGAATTGCGCTTCGCGGCGCGCTCGCGCTTCTCCTCCGCGATTTCGTCTTTATGGTCGCGACGGTAGTCCTCGAGGTACTCGTACACGAGCATCTCGAACTCGTCGGCCGTCATATGATCAGGAACGAATCCCTGATCAACCCACCTATCGGGCGTCACAAGCGAACTGTCGGCCGACTGCTTGCGCACGTCGTCGAACACGTCGGCGAGCGCGTTGTTTTCTGCAAGCTCGCGCTCTTCGGCAGTCGGCTCGTGCGCCTCGGCGCTCTCGGCCGGCTCACCGGCAGCCTCAGGCGCCGCCTGTTCCTCGGCGCTCTCGACGATCGGCGCCGACGCCTCGGAAGATGTTTCGACATCAGGCGAAACAACCCCCGCCGACGCCTGCCCCCCATCACCCGACGCATTCTCGGGAGCAATTCCCGGCGCCGCGTCCGCCGCAGCCTCAGGCGCAGCGGCCTTTGCCGAAGCCGTCTCGTTTTCCCCAGCCATTAGGAAACCGCCTCCTTCGCGCGCGCCTCGTCGACCAGCATGTCGAAGCGCGTGTCGCGCAGCGAACAATGCTCGCACAGGATGCACTCCACCGAGCTTTGGTCGCACGGCAGCTTTTCGTTCAGTTCCGCCAGCTTCGCGCCCGAGCGGTACATCCAATCGCCCACGAGGCAACGGACGCCCTCGACGGCGAAAACGGTCGTGTGCACCTTGTCGTAGGGCACGCCGTCGACCGCGGCGCGCACGTCGTCAGACGTGATGGCGAGTGCTTCCGAGAACGTCTTGCCCTCGATCATCGTGCAGATCACGCTCGCACACGCCGTCATGGCCAAGCATCCGCGCGTCTTGAAGCCGGCGCGCAAAAAACGCGGCTCCCCGCCGTCTTCCGGCTCGCCGACCACGGCGAACAGCCGAAGCGCGACCTCACCGCGCTTCGATTTGCCGACCATGCCCTCGGCATTGTACCCCTCGGGTTTGCCGCTGTTCGTGAAGTTGGCCACGATCGAGAGCAACGTATCGGAATACCCGGCAACGCCTTCGTCGAGATTGGTCTGGTACACGTCGGCCGTGCGAATGAGCGCGCGGTCGGCCGGCTCGTGGTAGATATCCCGTCCTTCCCCCATAGCGTCCCCCTTTATCGATTTTTTCAATATTCGGTAAAGCCATTTTGAGCAAACGCCTTCACCTACGCTTCGTGTTAAGATAATGCCGCTTTTTAAGGCGAATTAGTACCCTCTTTAGGGATAATCACGCCCTAATCAGGCGATTCCATACACGCATGTTCCAGCAACGCCGAAACTCGAGGGGAGGGACGACATGGGAGCGAAAGCAAGCGCCGCGAACGATGAGACCGAAAGCACCGCAAGCAAAAGCGAAGTCGGGTTCGAACCGCTCTTCGGGGTGGCTCGCCCAGCGACGGCATCGGGAGAAGCCGTTCCTTCCTTCCTCGACGCGCTGAAGAAACACCGGGTTCTCCTGCCTTCCATCCTCGGGCTCGCGTTCGGGCGAGCGGGCATCATCGTCGGCAGCTACGGCAGCTATCGCCACACTGACGAGGGGTTTTTCTCGGATGGCGCGACGCTTGTCGCGATCGGGGTGTTCGCGGTGCTCATGCTGCTCATCGCCGCGACCAACTGCCACCTCAACAAGAAGGCGGTCTGGAAGATAGCCGTCACGTCGTTTCTCGTGGAGGCCGCGACGCTGTTCGGGATGTGCGCCCTGCACGTTTTCCTGCCCGACAGCGGCTTCTCGCTGCACTTCCTCTTAAGCGCGCTCTGCACGATCAGCGGCCTTGCGTCGCTTACCTATTGGCTTCGGAAGGCACGGGGTTCTTCGAGTCTGAATGCCGTGATCTACACGTTCGGGGCCCTTGCCATAAGCGAAGTGATCATCTACTTCACAGCTCTCATCCCCCGGGAAGTGTCGAATTTCATCGCCGCAGTCCTTGTTTTGGGGCAGTTCCCTTGCATGTCCCTGTCCCAGAAACGCCCCCTTGCGAAGGATATCTCGGAGCTTTCGTCCGATTCCGACTTCTTCGGATTCACGAAAACCGTCATGTCGAGCAAGATGTTCCTCACCACCATCGCCGCAAGCATCGGCGTGCTCGCCGTGGCAGACGGCTTTCTGCGCGGGTATCCCGACGGCGCGCCGATCCTGTTCACCCCGATAACCCACATCGCGCAAAGCGTGCTCACGATCGCGCTAGCCATCGCCATCATCTACCTGGTCATCAAGCAACACCAGCGCGTCATGACGGTCGGAGTGTTCCTCGTCATGGAGGCGCTCGCCGTCTTCGCGCTCATCCTGTACTCGGCGTTTCCCGACATGCTCGACATCGGCGCCGTTTTGTCCGGCACCTTGAACGCGATTCTCGTGGCGCTGACCTGGTACATCATCATCGCCTTCATGACCTACGGCTGGAGATGCCCTTACTACTACGCGCTCGGCGGCTGGATCGTGTGGCTGGGGTGCCGCGCCATCGCGCGCATCGCGCTTTTGAGCATTCCCGCCATCTCGGAGAACGACCTGCTCATGCTGTCGTTCGTGTTCGCCATGATCGTGCTGTCGACCCAGGTCACCTTCACGCAATTCCTCAAGGTGCGCAAGTTCGAGGCCGAAACACCTGAAGAGCAGCAACGCCAAGCCGAGGAATCGCGCAAAAGCACCGTGACCAAGCTCATGGGCCTCGACGAGCACGAGAGCCTCGCCGAGATCCGCCAGGCAACCATGCGCCACAACGCGGAGGAGGTCGGCAAGCAGTTCCTCCTTTCCGAACGCGAGATCGAGGTGCTCGCCCTGTACGCCCTCGGGTGGACCCAGAAGCGCGTGGCCGAGGAGCTCTACATCAGCCCCGGCACCGCGCATGCGCACATCAAGCGCATCTACGCGAAGACGGGCCTGCATTCGCGCCAGGAAATCCTCGACTACATGGAGAAGTACACCTCGTAGACGCGGCCTGCGTCACGCCACCACGCATGCACGCCCCTCGCGCCGCACCGCCTGCGCTCGCCGCCGCCGTGTGCCGCGCACGCAATCCAATCGCAAGCGTCCTTCCCCACCCCATCAAACACCGAGGGGGCTTCGGGTACGCCTGAAAACAGGCGCCCCGAAACCCCCTCGGCTCAAAGAGACAGCTTGCGGTGTCTGCTTGTGCTTACTTGTATTCCTCCATGAGCGCTTTGAACGCCGGCATCGAGCGCTTGATCACATCGGCCGACACGCAGTAGCTCACGCGCACCCACCCGTGCGACTTGAAGCACGTCGCGGGAACGAGCAGAAGCTCGTGCTTCTTCGCCTTCTCGCAGAACGCCTCGTCGTCGGGCTCGAGCGCCTTCACCCACAGGTAGAACGCGCCGTCGGGCTCCACGAACTCATAACCGAGTTCGGAGAGGCCCTGCGTCAGAAGCTCGCGGTTCGCGCGGTACGCCTCCACGTCGGACGGCTCGTTCACGCACTGCTCCATCACGCGCTGGAACAGCACCGACGCGCAGATGAAACCGAGCGCGCGCCCAGCGCCGCACACCGCGGTGTAGACGTCCTTCGCGTTGTCCATGAGGTCGGACACGTAGATGTAACCGATGCGCTCGCCCGGCAGCGACAGTGACTTCGAGTACGAATAGCACACGATCGTGTGCTTGTAGAGGCACGGGACGTAGGGCACGTCGGCGCCGTAGGTGATCTCACGGTACGGCTCGTCGCTGATGATGTAGATGGGGTGCCCGTACTCCTCTTCCTTGCGGGAAAGCATCGCGGCGAGGGCCTCGATGTTCTCGCGCGTGTACACCGCGCCCACCGGGTTGTTCGGCGAGTTGATGATGACGCCCGCCGTCTTCGGCGTGATCGCGGCCTCCATCGCGGCGATGTCCATCTGGAAATCGGGCTCGTGCGCGGGAACCTCGACGCAGGTGCAGCCGGCGGTTTCGGTCCACACGGCGTATTCGGGGAAGTACGGGGCCACGACCATGATCTCGTCGCCGGGGTTGGTGATCGCGTAGATGGAGATGGCAAGGCCCGCCGCGGCGCCCGCGGTCAGGTAAACCTGCCCGGGCGTGGCGTCGATGCCGAAGCGGCGACGAATGTTGGCGGCCACCGCCTGGCGCGGGCCGTCGGCGCCAGGAGACGGCGTGTAGCCGTGAAGCGCGCACGGCGGCTCCTTGATGAGCTCGGCGATGGTCGACGCGACCGCGTCGGGCGCCGGGACGCTCGGATTACCGATGGAGAAATCGAATACCTTGTCCTCGCCGATTTCAGCTTTGCGGGCAAGGCCGTACGCGAACAGCTCGCGGATCTTGTTAGGGGCGGACCCGAGGTCGGTGGCTCGTTTGTTCAGCATGAAAACCCTTCTTACTACCTTCGATTATGCCTTGACGACGTGCACGTCGCAGCGGACGGTGCGGATGAGGAACTTGGAGACGCTTCCAACGAACGCGTACTGCATGTTGGTGAGGCCGCGCTCGCCGCAGATGACGAGGTCGGGGCGGAACGGCTCGATGAGCTGCTCGGCGAGCGTGTCGGTCACGCGGCCGGCGCGGACGCGCAGCTCGACCGACTTGATGTGCGGGCTGTTGCGAGCCTCCTCGAAAACATCGGCCAGATCCTGCTCGATCTGCTCCTTGCGCGACTCGCAGAGCGCATCGAAATCGGCGCCGTTCGCCTCGAACGGAACAGAATCGACGACGTGGCCGAACAGAAGGTCGGCCTCGTTCGCCTCAGCGATCGCGACGGCGCGGCGGGCGACGACTTCCTGAGTCGCTCCCCCATCGAGCGACGCGAAGATACGCGGGTACAGATGAATGGTAGGCATGATTGACCCCTTCCACGAATACGTGTCTTTTCGCCTATTGTACGACTAACGCAACACCGCTCGCGGAAAAGTTTCTCCCGCGAAAGATCGCTTTCGCCCTACTTTTCCTGCAGCCAATCGATCACGTTCACGATAGCGATCCCCTCTTCGGTCCTTCCACATCGAAGCCGATCGGCCGTTAGTATATATTTCGGCCATGAGTCGTCGATTGCCCGAAGCGGAGCGATTTCGCGTTCGTATACGCCCTGATCGACAAGGGATTCGGTCACCTGCATATAAACGCGAGATTGCACACGTTCGGCAACGAAGTCGACTTCCCCTGCGCGAAGAGAGCCGACCGAAACTTTCCAGCCGCGGCGCAAAAGCTCATTGCAGACCACGTTTTCGATTTGAAACCCTACATCTCCCGAGACGAATCCCCTTGTTAAATTCCTTAGCCCCGTATCGACAGGATAGAACTTACGCTGCGGACGGAGAACGTCCTTACCCGCCAAGCCGACTTGCTCGCACTCATGAAGGATCAGAGCGTCGATCAACGCACGCAGATACGCCTCGACTGTCTCCAAGCGGGTTTTGCGACCGAAACTTGTCAATGTGTTCGCGATCTTATTCGCAGAAAAGAGCGACCCCGAGGTCGAAAACACGTAGCGGACGAGCTTTGAAAGCAAGCCGACATCGCCGATTCGAGTTCGCTCGACCACATCGTTGAGGATGATCGTCTCGTATATCGTTTTCAATAGCTGAGCGATTTGCTCCTGGCCTCGATCTTTCAGATGGAACAGCGCAGGCATGCCTCCGTAGCGCAAATATTCGGCAAACGCCGCGTCCTCATTTTGGAACGCCAGCCCATAATGACGGGAAAAATCGAGGTACTCCGAAAAGGAAAGCGGCTGCACCTTCACTTCCAGATACCGCCCCCCGATGAGCGTTGCGAGATCGGAGGAGAGGATGTAGGCATTCGATCCCGTTATGTACACATCGGTATTCTGCCTCGTATGAAGCTGGCGAACAACACGTTCCCAACCGCTCACGTCCTGAATTTCGTCGAGAAGCACATAGAGCGGCTGGCTCGGATCGCTCTCTTCAAGAGCCTTCGATATCTCGCCTATCAGCCAATCGGCATCCGGATTCACAGGCATGCCGAACAAATCCATGCGTCGGTAGAATACATTGCAAGCCCGCACCCCGTCGTCGACGAGGCTGCTTCGAAGCCATTGAAGCAGAGTCGACTTGCCGCAACGACGAACCCCTACGAGCACTTTTACCTCCTCGGTATCGCGAAGCGATTTGAGCTTGTTCTCGTATTCAGGACGATGCACGTATTCCATGGGAACTATCTTTCATCAAAATTTCTATTACAATAGAAATTATAGCGTTTAAGATAACGAATTTCTATTGCAATAGAAATTTTGATTATTTGTTATATCGTTCTCTAATGCAGCAGAGTTTTTACCGGTATCCGTGACAGCCTCTGTGACTTTCCCACGCCCCTATGACGTGGCCAGAAGCACGACACCGACGAGCAGAAGCAGCACGTAGGTGAGCTTCAAGAACTTCTCCTGGCTGATGCGTTTTTGGATCGCCTGTCCCAAAAACGTCGCGATCACCGCGAGCGGGATGCAGATGCCGACCGTCATGACGACTTCCGACGTGAAATGTCCCTGGTAGAGCGCGAGCGCCGCGTACAGGAAGTTCAGGATGGCCCACAGCGCCGACAGGGTGGCGCGGAACTGCTGCTTGTCCTTGATCTTCTGCACGGCGTAGATGACGAGGAACGCCCCACCCGACACGAACATGCCCTGGATGAGGCCCGCCGCCGCGACGATAACCGCGAGCAGCCACTTCGGCAGGAAGCGCTGGTGCTTCGAGAGCAGGTTGCGCAAGCCGATGAACACGATGATCGCGCCGTAGATGCGCAAGAGCACCGGAAGCGGCAGCACGGTGTCGAGCCAGATGCCGAGCGCTAAAAACGGCAGCATGCCGAGCGTCATCTTCGCGAGCTCACGCCAGTGGATATGCTTGTAGTTAATGACCGCGAGAAGGCCGCACGCGAAGAACCCCATCGCGTTGAGCACCGCGACCGAGCTCGAAAGCCCCATCACGTGCGTGCCGACGGGCATCGCGAAGATGTTTCCCGCGAACCCGGTGACCGCTTGTATCGTATAGGCAACAAAGAACGCCGCCGAGAAAAGCACCTTTTCCATCTATGTTAAAATCCCTTGAAAACCGTCGGCCTCGGAGGCGAAGCCCCCCAAGCTCATCTATTCTTGCCAGTGCGACAACTCGTTTCACCTCGCAGGGTAGCGTAAAGGCGCCGCGCAAAGCGCTGGGACAACCACTCCACCCGACAAAAGCGAAGAAAAGCAGGGACAATGGCAGGTTTCGACATAACCGTGGCCGGCGATTCGGCCATCAACCTCGAATTCTCACACGTCATCTCGGTCGAGACGAACGGCATCATCCGCGCTGCCGCCCAAACCCTCGAGACGGACCCGATCGAAGGCGTCGTGGAACTCGTCCCCACCTTCTGCACGCTCATGATCGTGTACGACCCGTGCGTCATCGGCTTCGACGACTTGTGCGCGAGCGTGCGCGGGAAGCTCCGCGGGCTCGTGGCGAGCCGCGGCGCCGTCCACCGCATCGTGAAGATCCCCGTGTGCTACGGAGGCGACTTCGGGCCCGATTTGGCCGACGTCGCGGAGCACGCCGGCGTGTCCGAAGAAGAAGTGGTGCGCATCCACACCGAGCATGACTACCTCATCGACATGCTCGGCTTCCTGCCCGGGTTCGCCTACCTCGGCGGGCTCGACGAGCGCCTGCACACGCCGCGCCTTTCGGTCCCGCGCACGCGCATCGAGCCGGGAGCGGTGGGCATCGGCGGCGCGCAGACGGGCATCTACCCGCTCGCCTCGCCGGGCGGCTGGCGCATCATCGGCCGCACACCGGTGCGACCCTACGACCCCGACCGCGAGCGCCCCATCCTCTACGCCGCCGGCGACTACCTGCGCTTCGTTCCCATAACGCCGCAGGAATACAGCCGCATCGAAACGCAGGTCGACACGGGAACCTACGTAGTCGAAACCGAACACGGGAAGGAGGAATAGCCATGGGCGCAACCGTCAACAAGCCGGGCATCTGCACCACCGTGCAGGACCTCGGGCGACGCGGCTACCTCGGAAGCGGCTTCTCGCCGTCGGGCGTCATGGACAAGCGGGCCGCGCGCACGGCAAACCTTCTCCTCGACAACGACGAGAACGCCCCCGTGCTCGAGTTCTGCCTGGCAGGGCCCACCATCCGCTTCACCACCAACACCTTCGTGTCGATCACGGGCGGCGACTTCTCGCCCACGATCGACGGCAAGCCCGCCCCGATGTACCGCGCGCTCATGGTGCGCCGCGGGTCGGTGCTCGCCTTCGGCGCGCCGAAGACCGGGGTGTACGGCTATCTCGCCATCGCCGGCGGGTCGATCGATGTTCCCCGGGTCATGGGGAGCACGTCGACCAACCTGAAATGCGGCATCGGCGGCTGGCACGGACGTGCGCTTTCCTCGGGCGACTACCTGCCGTTTCGCACGCCGACCGTCGACTTCATCGCCAACCTCGGGTCGCACGCCGTCCCGCCCGACGACTACTACGGCTTTACCGAGGACGAGACCGTGCTGCGCGTCGTTCCCGGCCCGCAAGAGGACATGTTCACCGAAGACGGTGTCGCCACGTTCTACGGCGAGACCTACACCACCACCTCGAAGAGCGACCGCATGGGGTTCCGTCTGGAAGGCCCGGAAATCGAGACGATCGACGGGTCGGACATCATTTCCGACGGCATCGCGCTCGGGGCCGTGCAGGTGCCCAACCACGGGCGCCCCATCATCATGCTCGCCGACCGCCAAACCACCGGCGGCTACGCCAAGATCGGCACGGTGGCCTCGGTCGACATCCCCAAGCTCGTGCAGTGCCGCCCGGGCCGCTCGGTGCGCTTCACGCGCATAAGCGTGCAGGAGGCGCAGGAGCTCTACCGTGCCGAGCGCAAGCACATGCGCGCGCTCGCGAAGATGGTGAAGCGCCCGTGCTACGGGGGCATCTCGCCCCGCCGCACCGCGCGAAGGCTCACGCCGATCCTGGAGGCGCAGGCCAAGAAAAGCGCTGGAAACAAGCTTTGGATAGAATTCGAAGACGCAACCCACGCCGCGCATGCCGGCGATAACGCATAGGAGGAACAATGGCTGAGACCACAGACGAGAACAACGGCGCGACCGCGGAAGAGAAAAAGGCCGCCGACCTGCGCGAAGAGCGCAGCCGCGACATCCGCTCGCTCATGGCGCTCATGGACGAGGGCGACCTGTCGGCGCTGCGCTTCGACGACGGCACGGTGAAGATCGAGCTCGAGCGCAACCGCGGCCCGCTTTCGCAGGCGGCGCTGCCGCTCATGGCCGAGCGCGTGGGCAAGCTGCTCGACGCGCGCTCCGAGCACGACGACGTCACCTCGGGCGCGCAGAGCGTGCCGCTTGCCGGCGACGACGACTCCGTCACGCTCGTGAAAAGCCCGCTCGTCGGCACGTTCTACGTGTCGCCTTCCCCCGACGAAGAGCCGTTCGTGAAGGTGGGTCAAGAAGTGCTCACCGGGCAGACGCTCGCCATCGTCGAGGCCATGAAGATGATGAACGAGATCACGGCCCCGGCGCCCGGCGTCGTCACCGAGGTGCTCGCGGCGAACGGCACGCAGGTCGAATACGACCAGGTGCTCTTCCGCATCACCACCGAAGCCGGCGCGTAGGCGGCGGGCATCCATGTTCAACAAGGTCCTCATCGCAAACCGTGGCGAGATCGCCGTGCGCATCATCCGCGCGTGCCGCGCCATGGGCATAAAGACGGTCGCGGTGTACTCCACCGCCGACCGCCAATCGCTGCACACCTACCTCGCCGACGAAGCCGTCTGCATCGGCCCTGCTCAGGCGCGCGATTCCTACCTCAACATCCCCGCCATCATCACGGCGGCGAAGGGCACGGGCGCCGACGCCATCCACCCCGGCTACGGCTTCCTTTCGGAGAACTCCACCTTCGCGAAGATGTGCCGCGACAACGGCATCGCCTTCATCGGCCCCACCCCCGAGGTCATCGACCGCATGGGCAACAAGAGCCAGGCCCGCCGCACCATGATGGACGCGGGCGTGCCGGTCGTCCCTGGGACGAAAAAGGGACTGCACGACATGGGCGAGGCGCTCGAGCAGGCGCGCAAGATCGGCTGGCCCATCATGATCAAGGCCTCCTCGGGCGGCGGCGGCAAGGGCATGCGCGTGTCCGAAAGCAAAGACGACTTCGCCGACATGTTCAACATCGCGCAGCGCGAGAGCGTGAACGCCTTCGGCGACAACACGATGTATTTGGAGCGCGCCGTGCAGAACCCGCGCCACGTCGAGGTGCAGATCATCGCCGACACCTGCGGAAACGTGGTGGCCTTAGGCGAGCGCGACTGCTCGGTGCAGCGCAACCACCAGAAGATGATCGAGGAAAGCCCTTCCCCTGCGCTCGACGCCGATTTGCGCGAACGCATGATGGAAGACGCCGTGAAGGCCGCGCGCGCCGTGGGCTACACCACGGCAGGCACCATCGAGTTCCTCCTCGACACCGACCGCAACTACTACTTCATGGAGATGAACACGCGCATCCAGGTCGAGCACTGCGTCACCGAGATGGTCACGCACACCGACCTCGTGGGCGAGATGATCCGCGTTGCGGCGGGCGAGCCGCTGTCGTTTTCCCAGGAAGACATCCAGCTGCACGGGCACGCCATCGAGTGCCGCATCAACGCCGAGATGCCGGAGCGGAACTTCATGCCCTCGCCCGGCGTCATCACGCAGATGCACCTGCCCGGCGGCAACGGCGTGCGCGTCGACACCGCGGCCTACGACGGTTTCGAGATAACGCCGTACTACGACTCGATGATCGCGAAGGTCATCGTGTTAGGGCGCAACCGCACCGAGGCGATCGCCAAGATGCGCACCGCCCTCGAAGAGATGGTCATCGTGGGCGTTTCGACCAACCTCGACTTCCAGTACTCCATCTTGGAGAACGAGACGTTCTGCCAGGGTCTCGCGGACACCGGGTTCATCGAGAAGTTCCTCGCAGGAGAAGTGTAGGGAACGCACGGGGCGGCATGGGGTTGTTTCCCCTGGCCGCCCCGCCGTCTTCTTTGCAACCACGCAACCATACCTGAAGCGGCGCGCGGGCACCCCCGACGCCGCCCGCAAGAGAGAGGAAGCACCATGGGAATCAGCATGCCGGCGCCGAAGAAACCCGAAGGCGTTGCGGACGCCGTGTGGGAGCAGATGCTTTCCGCCACGCCGCGCGAGGCGCGCCATCTTATCCGTCAGGGCGACTTCACCGCCCCCACGAGCGGGCTGTGCCCCGGTTACGCGCAGGCGAACCTCATCGTGCTGCCGAAGGAACAGGCCTACGACTTCCTCCTGTTCGCCCAGCGCAACCCCAAGCCCTGCCCGCTTCTCGAGGTGACCGAGACCGGCGCCCGCGAAACCACCATCTGCGCCACCGACTGCGACATCGCCACCGACTTCCCGCGCTACCGCATCTACGAGTACGGCAAGCTCGTCGACGAAGTCACCGACGTATCGTCGTACTGGCGCGACGATTTCGTGTCGTTCGTCATCGGGTGCTCGTTCTCGTTCGAAAGCGAGCTCATCGAAGCCGGCATCGAGATGCGCCACAACACCCAGGGCAGAAACGTCTCCATGTACCTGACGAACGTGCCGTGCACGCCGGCGGGGTCCATGTCGGGCAACACCGTCATGTCGATGCGCCCCATCCCGTATAACCAGGTGGTGAAGGCGGTGCAGATCTCGGGCGCCATCCCGAAGGTGCACGGCGCGCCGCTGCACATCGGCGACCCGTCGGTCATCGGCATCAAAGACATCGGCAAGCCCGACTTCGGCGACCCCGTCGACATCCACGAGGGCGAGGTGCCCGTGTTCTGGGCCTGCGGCGTGACGCCTCAGGCTGTGGTCATGAACTCCAAGCCGCCGCTGGCCATCACGCACGCGCCGGGATGCATGCTCATCACCGACACGAAGAACGTCGATCTGAAGGGATAGGTTCCGCTTTCCATGCGTATGACCAGCAGATTCTCACGCACGTTGCTCGCCTGCCTGCTCGCGGCGGGCATCACCTTCCCCGCACCCGCCATCGCCTTCGCGGCTGGGGCGGAAGGCGACGCGTCGGCCGCGGAGGCGCTTGCGGTTACCGCCAGCACGGACGGCGCGCAGACGCAGAACGACCCCGCGCTCTTCGACGGAGTCATCGACGGCGTCGACGCCGAGGGCGTGCTCCTCACCCTTGACGACAACGCGGTGAGCCTTCTTTCCGAAGACGGCGACGACGCGCTCGCCGCGGGACTCGCAGGCGCGGGGCTTTCCGTTGCCGGGCAGATGGAAGACACAGATGGCAGCACCGTCGTCACCGCGAGCATCGCCGACGGCGCGAGCGTTTCCGACGCCGTGGCCGCGGCGCAAGCGGTTCCGGGCGTGGAAAAGGCACAGCCGAACTACGTGTACGACCTGGTAGACGACGTGCCGAGCGCGACTGACGACGAAGTTGCGGGCGAAAACGGGCTTGTGGGCGAAGACGCGGGCATCTCCACCCTTTCGGCCACGAGCATGCCGAACGACCCCTACGCGCAGGTGTCGAACGCCAGCGCCTCGTACAACCAGTACTGGCTCTACAACGCCGGCATCATGAACGCGTGGGATCTCGCGAAGTCGAATGGCGCCGTCACCGTGGCGACGCTCGACACGGGCGCACGCGGCGACCATGAGGATTTGGAGAACGTCATCCTGCACGGCGTCGCCTGGGACGCCTACAACAACGAACCGCTCTACGCGAACGGCGGCTCCGGCGACACCGTGGGACACGGCACGTCGGTGGCCGGTATCATCGCCGGCGAGGCGAACAACTCGCGCGGCATCGCCGGCGGGTCGTACAACGCCAAGATCGTGCCCGTGAAGGTTTGGGGCGACACCGCAAGCCAGAAAGCGACGACCGCTTCGGTGATCGCCGGCTACACGTACCTGCTTGACCAGGTGAAAACCGGGTCCATCGCGAACCTGCGCGTCATCAACATGAGCCTCGGCGCCTACGGGGATTCCCTCAACGACGACGCACTCCATTCCGCCATCAAGACCGCGCGCAACGATTACGGCATCGTCACCGTGTGCGCGGGCGGCAACGGCAACCAGACAACCGGCAAGCCGAACACCAAGCATATGTATCCCGCCGACTTCGACGAGTGCGTCGCCGTGACCGCCCTCACCACGGAAGGCAAGAACATCGTCTGGTCCGATTACAACCCGAGCAAGGACATCAGCGCCCCCGGTCAGTCCATCTGCTCAACAAGCTACGCGGCCACCACGAAGTATTCCCGCGCGAGCGGAACGTCCGAGGCTGCGCCGCTTACCGCAGGCGTCTTCGCACTTCTGTTCTCCGCCGCCCCGAGCGTGTCGGTCGACGAGGCGTGCGAGGCGATTTACGCAACCGCGAAGCCCATCGACGACGCCGAAAACGACCATACACGCCCCGATGCCTCAGGCGTGGTGAGCGGATCGCACGGCGCGATCGACGCTGGCGCCGCGGTTGAGTACCTGCTGAACGAGCGCGAGCATCTCATGCGCTTCACCGACGTTTCCGCGGGCGACTGGTTCTACGACGCCGTGCGGTTCGTCGTCGCGCGCGACATCATGCACGGCATCGGCGGCACGAACGAGTTCCGCCCCGCCGAGGCAACCACGCGCGCGCAGATCGCCGTCGTGCTCTACAACTATTTAGGAAACGAAGAGGTGTCCGTGCCCTGCGACAAGCCCGATGTCGACCAGGGCCAATGGTACGCCGCCGCCGTGAACTGGTGCGTCGCGCACGGGATCATGACCGGCTACGACGACGGGTCGAACCTCTTCGGCACCGACGACGCGCTCACCCGCGAGCAGATGGCGAAGGTCATGGCCATAGCCGCAGGCGCCGACGTGAGCGCCGCGAGCAGCGCGAAGTACGACGCGCTCCAGGGGACCGACCAGACGAGCAACTGGGCTCGCCCCTACGCCGTCTGGGCCGTCGACGCGGGCGTCATCAACGGCATCGACAATCACGACGGCACGCGTGATTTGGCGCCCCAGGGAACCGTCGAGCGCTGCCAGGTTGCGCAAATCATGGCGAACGCGCTTGCCGGCAACATCATGTAGGCGAACAAGTACAATAAGCCGATAACGAGCATAAGGCCCCGAGAGCGCAAGCCCGCGGGGCCTTATTCACAAGGAGAGGATGGAACATGGCACGCGTCGATTTGAACAGCGATTTGGGAGAAAGCTTCGGACGGTACGAGCTCGGCCTTGATGATCAGGTGATTCCCCTGGTCACAAGCGTGAACGTGGCATGCGGCATGCACGCGGGCGACCCCGTCGTCATGCGCCGCACGGTGAAGTTCGCAGCGGAAGCGGGCGTGGCCATCGGCGCGCACCCGGGCTACCCCGACCTGCAGGGCTTCGGCCGCCGCGACCTCGCGCTTTCCCCTGATGAGGCGTACGCGTACGTGCTGTACCAGGTGGGTGCCCTTGCCGGGTTCTGCCGCGCCGAGGGCGTGCGCCTCGCGCACGTGAAGCCCCACGGCCAGCTGTACAACCGCGCAGCCGTCGACGCACCCTTCGCCGCCGCCGTCGCGCAGGCAGTGGCCGATTTCGACCCGAGCCTCACGTTGGTCGCGCTCGCAGGCGGCGAGCTCGCGCGTGCCGGCAAGGCGACGGGCCTTCGCGTGGCGCAGGAGTTCTTCGCCGACCGCAACTACACCGACGAGGGCACGCTCGTGCCGCGCTCGCAGGAAAACGCCACCATCGCCGACGAGAAGTTCGCAGTCGAACGCGTCGTGCGCGTCGTGCGCGAGGGGACCATCGAGAGCGTGACCGACAAGACCATCGAGGTCGCAGCCGACACCATCTGCGTGCACGGCGACAACGCCCACGCGCTCGAGTTCGCCCGCGACATCAGGGAAGCGCTCACGCGGGCAGGCATCGAGCTTCGACCCGCAAGCGAATAACCCGCCTCTAACCTGCGCATCTGCCGTATCCGCTCCTCGCCGCCGAAAAAACGAACCCATAGCGCATTGTTAACCAAGCTGTCATAAAGCTGGTCACTACATTCTGCTAAAGTGGAACACGTTTTCTTCACAACCGCTTGAAAAGGCGGCTCGGATCTCCAGGAAAGGAGCGGATATGGCAAGCTCGATCGTTCAAAAGTTCAAGAGCATCGGCCCTGGCGCGCTTGTGGCAGCGGGCTTCGTCGGCCCGGGCACGGTCACCACGTGCACGGTGTCGGGCGCAAGCTATGGCTACACGATGCTGTGGTGCCTGCTGTTCGCAACGGTCGCGACCATCATCTTCCAAGAGATGGCGTCGCGCATCGGCATCGCTACTCAGGAAGGCCTTGGTGAGAACATCCGCGATCGCATTTCGCATCCAGTGCTCAAATGGATTGCAATCGTGATTGTTATCATCGCCATCTTCATCGGCAACACCGCTTACGAAACCGGCAACATCACGGGCGGCATCCTGGGCATCCAGGCGATCGCCGACATCCCGATGATCCCCGTCGTCATCGTTATCGGCATCCTGGCGTTCATCTGCATGTGGATCGGCTCTTACAAGCTCGTCGAAAAGATCCTGACCGCGATCGTCATCTTCATGGGCCTCGTGTTCTTCATCACCGCGCTGTTCTCGCCCGTCGACTGGGGCGCGGTCGCGGCAGGGCTCTTCACTCCCGCGCTGCCCGAGGGCCAGGACGCCTCGAAGGGCATCCTCACCGCAGTGGGCCTCATCGGCACCACGATCGTGCCGTACAACCTGTTCCTCCATGCGTCCGGCGCCGCCGAGCGCTTCAAGGACCCCGAGCAGATTTCCGACGCGCGCTTCGACACGGTGCTTTCCATCGGCCTCGGCGGCATCATCTCCATGGCGATCCTCGTCTGCGCCGCCGCCAACATCCACGCGGCGACCGGCGTCACCGTCGCGAACGGCAAGGACATGGCCGTAGCGCTTCAGCCGCTGCTCGGCTCGTGGGCGACGGTCATGATCGGCATCGGCCTGCTCGCCGCCGGCTTCTCTTCCGCCATCACCGCCCCGCTTTCCGCAGCGTACGCAGTGAACGGCGTGCTCGGCTGGGGCAAGACCCTGAAGGACATCAAGTTCAAGGTCATCTGGATGATCGTGCTCGTCCTCGGTTGCATCATGGCCGTCACCCTAGGCAAGAGCCCCACTGAGCTCATCCTGGTCGCGCAGGCCGCGAACGCCATCCTGCTGCCGATCATGGCGTTCTTCGTCATGTACGTCGCGAACGGCAAGGACCTCGGCAAATGGCGCAACCACGCCTTCGCGAACATCTGCGGCGTCGTGTTCATCGTGATCACGCTGTTCATGTGCTACCGCAACATGTCGAGCTTCCTGAACTCGCTTTCCACCCTGCTCGGCCTTTCGTAAGCGCCGGCAGGCACCAAGCGAATCGCAAAGAAAAGCCCCTCAAACGAGGGGCTTTTCTTATGCCTGCACGTTTTTGCCGTTAACGCGCGCGGCTCCGTATCGCGTCTACGACGACGAGCGCCGCTCCCGCCCAGATACAGGCGAAGCACATCATATGGGCGCTCGTGAACGGCTCCCCGAGTACGAACACGCCTGAGAGGAGGCTGATGGTCGGGCTGATGTACTGGATGAAACCGATAAGCGAGAGCGGCGTCTTGTTCGCCGCCGTCGCGAAGAGGATGAGTGGCACCGCCGTGATCGGGCCGGTAAGGACCAAAAGGGCGCGCGTCTGCCAGGCCGCAAGCGACATGTCGGGCGAGAAGAACGCGCTGCGCCCCACCACGGCCATCGCGACTAGCGCCACGATGGCGAAAGGCAGCGCCACGACGCCTTCGACCGCGATGGAGGGCACCGCCGGGTACCCTCCGCGCTTCTTCACGGCGCCGTACACCCCGAACGTGAGGGCGAGCGCCAGGGCCATCCACGGGAAGCTGCCGTAGTCGACGGCAAAGTAGATGACGCCCGCCGCCGACAGCACCGTCGCCGCAACCTGCAACGGGGTCAAGCGCTCGCGGAACACCACGAGCCCCAGAACGATCGTCACGAGCGGATTGATGTAGTACCCAAGCGACGCCTCCACCACGCGGTTCGTCACCATCGCAACGATGTAAAGGCTCCAGTTCACCATGATGAGCAAGCCCGACGGGATAAGGAAGCGCCGTGCGCGGGCGTTGTGCAGAAGGGCGGCGAAGTCGACCTTCAAGATGAACTTGCAGACGACAACGGTGAGGACGAGCGACCACACGATTCGCTGTCCGATGATCTCAACGGAGTCCACGTTGCCGAGCAGCGACCAGAACAGCGGGCAGAAACCCCAGATGCAGTAGCACGCCGCCGCAGTTAGCGCCCCCCGCTTCGCCTCCGACCGGCACGTTTCCGCTTCCGTTTCCATCCCTGCGCCTTTCGCGATGCGAGGCCCCATGCGCCCGCGCCGCGGGGAAACTCAAGAGCCGCCTACATTCAAACGGAAGCTATTGTACACGCGCCAGGGGTGCACGCGCCTGGGCATTTCGACCCTCTCGCACATCGATGCGCCAGAGGCACACGCGTCCAAGCTTTCAGCCCACTCGCGCATCGACGCGCCGACCGAAACCCGTCGACGGCTGCGCGAGCCATACCCAGCGTCCTCGAAACAGGAAAAAGCAGGCGATTATTCTTGTCGGGAGCGCCGATCCGCGCCCCACAAACGAAACGCCCCGTCATCCGAGACGCCCTTCCGCGCCTCGCAGCCGAAGCGCCTTCCGCTCTCAGCAACCAGACTATCCCCACAGCCGAACGTCTTTCGCTCTCCGCAAGCCGGATTCTCCCGCAACCGAGTGCCCTAGCCGACGATGTCGCCGTTCGCATCGAACTCCATGGGGGTGGGGCCGCTCACGTACTCGATATCGGGCTGTTCCCGAATCTCGTCGTAAATCGCCTTCGAGACCTGGATCTTGTCCATCTCGAGCGTATTGACGATGCGCGCGACGCGCGGGTTCGCCAAATCGATTCCCGGGCACGTGCGCAGCGCGACGCGTACCGCTTCTTCCTCGGTATTCGTGTAGAAGGGGATCTTCGCGCCGGCGGTGACTCCCGTCGTCATGACGTTCGTCCATGTCGCGCCCCAATCGACGCTGCTCAAAAGCTTGCGGGTAACGACGTCAGCGCAGGCCAGGCCCGCGCCATGATGGTGCGAGACCTCGGTGATGCTGCGAACCATGAGCTTTTTAAGGTCGAGCATCTGCGAGAAGTTGCCCGCGAGGTTTCGGCCCGTGATGTTGGGATCGTGTCCGTTGCCGCTGATGTTCTTGCCGACCTCGTCGATGATGAGCAGGTCGATGTGGTCGAAGAGGAACTTCGCCATGCGGTCGAAGGCGACGCGCAGCAGGCGCTTATCGCATGCGAGCAGATCCTGCGGCTCGCAGGCCTCGACGGCACAGATGTCGTCGAAGGCGTTCTGCACCACGCCGACGCCGAAAACGACGGGCATATGCTCGACGAACTTCTCCGCGACCTGGGGAATCAGCTCGCCGAAGCGGTCGAAGCCGAAGGAATGGAACATCGCCGCGCCCTTGTGCTTGGCGATTCCGATGGCGATCATCTTCGCCAGACCGCTTTCGTGCTCGCCGCGGAATTCCGTATGGGGCTTAACCTTGTTGAAGATGACGATGCCGTCGGCGGCAGCGGCGTTCGCGTCGCAGTAGAGCGGGATGCCGTCGAGCTCGGCGTATTGGACGACCTCCATCGAGGAAGGGATGGGCACGCCGATGCTTTCGGGCGTGATGCCGTAGCCCGCGAGCATCTCGAGCTGGCCTTCCGCCGTGGCGCCACCGTGGCTACCCATCGAGGGCACGATGAAGGGCGACGCGCCCCATGCCTTCAGGGTGTCGCAGATGCAGCGGACCATGTCGACCAGATGGGGAATGCCGCGGCTGCCCACCGTGAGGGCGATTCGCTTGCCGGCATAGGAATCATGGTTCGGCAAGGCGTCGAGCTGGGCCTGAAGCTCCCCTACGACGTCGTCGACCTTCGACGCGTCGAACACTTGGCGAACGGTGTACATCGAGGGAATCGAAACCTCGTCGAGTCCCTGCACCTTCACGTCCGACTCCGGGAAATCGATAAACATGTCTTGAAGCCCCTTTCTTCGACGGCGACGTCGAATCGACTGCGGCAGTATCCATGTTTACTATTCGCCCTGCACCCGTACGCCTTCAATAGGCAGAACGGGGAAATGCTCATTTCCCCGTTCATGCTGCTAGCGAATATGTCCCAGGAAGTCCTTCGTTCGATCGCTCTTCGGATGGTCGAACACCTCGTCGGGCGTGCCCTGCTCGACGATGACACCGCCGTCCATGAAGATGACGCGATCGGCCACGTCGCGGGCGAAGCCCATCTCGTGCGTGACCACGATCATCGTCATGCCGCCACGCGCGAGCTCCTTCAT
>CAKUGU010000038.1 GCA_934654815.1 uncultured Ellagibacter sp. | reverse complement strand
GGTCGGGGTCACGAATCGGCGCGCCTCGTTCCAAGACTGAATGCATCAAACGTGCATTTGAGATTAAAATTTAGGATCGACACCACGACGATGAGCAGCGTCAAGCCTCCTGCGGCGATCGAGTAGAGCTTTCCGAAATCGTCGCGGCTGCCGCGTGCGAGCAGCATGGCGAGGGCGATGCCGGCCAGGACGAATATCTCGACGAATTGCGCGACGGCGGTGCTTGAAACGCTTACCGTCGGCGGCATGCCGATGAGGATGTAGGAGCGGATAAGCTCAAGCGCGGTCGAGCACAGCCCGATGGATAGCAAAAGCACGCCGAACTTTCGGGGAATGGGGACCTCGCTTGTGAGCACCTGGGTTTCCCCTCGCACGTTTCTGCTGCGCAGACTGAAGAAGAACGCCGACAAAAGCGGCAGCATGATGAAGCATACGCTTGCGACTTCGTTCGGGCATCCGTTCAGCACGAAGAACACCATGATCGAGAAGAGCTCGCTCATGGCAATCGTGTAGAGCGCTCGATGGGGTGCGAGCGTGCCGAAGAGAGCGGCCGCGCGCATGAAGAGCGTCGTTGTGCCCGCGCCCGAGAGGATGCATCCTCCGTAAAAGAGGTACTGATTGGGCAGGATCTCCTCTCGCGTTATGACGATGAGCAGCGTTCCCAGGCACGCGATAGCGGCTCCGGCATAGGTGAACGCGTTTTTCGCCACGATCTTCGAGGCCCGCTTCGAAAACACAGCGAACAAAAGCAGCGTCACGACACAGGCGGCGAGATGGACCATCATGAGGTTTTCCGAGCGCACGCTCGTGTCGGTGTCGTGCAGCCAGAACGCTCCCGAGAATCCGATGGTGTTCCAGGCGATCCAGCATCCAAGTCCCAAATAGGTAAGTCCCGGCACTTGGCGGTCTATCGATGCAAGCGCGGTGCTTCCGCGCAAAAGCCAGGAAGGCTTCTTCGCGGTTTTGCCCGTATTCGGCTGGTTCGTCGCGGCTTTCCCCGAAGCCTGCTGCGTCTGCTTCATGAGCATCCCCTCCATGCTTTTCATGAACGGGCCAATTCTAACGCGAATGGTTTCGTTTTATCTAGTCATTGACTGACTATCGATTGCCAAACGAATAGTTAACTATTGTCTATGCAGGGAAAACGCCTCCTTCCTATAGTGAGCGCCATGAACTTTGACGTCTGCGGGTAAGAGGGCCCGCAGGACGAGAAGAGGGGGACGAACACATGAAACTCAGCGAGAAGCGCTTCCCTAAATTCGACGCGCCCGCAAGCTTCGAGGCGTATGCGGAAAAAGGAGCGACCGTCGAGCAGAACCGCGACGGCCAAAGCGCGCGAAATGCTCTTAACGGCGAGGGCGCCCGCACGTGCGGCGCGTCGAATTCGCGCACCTACGAGGAGGCGCTCGACGCGGTGATCACATGCATCGGCGCGCAGAACTCCCTTCGCGAGATTCTCTACAAAACGCTCGTGTTTTGCGAAGAGCCCCATGAATTCGCCGAAGTCGAGGACTTCATCGCAGCAAGCGACGAGGTCGTTTACAGCCATGTGATCCAAACGCCATTCGAGCTCATCGGCATGCTCGTGCGCGCAGGCGGGCTCGAAGAGACGCTGCTCGATGCGGCGGGCGAGCCTATCGCGCCCGAAACGCTCGATGAGCTTTCTCGCGACGAGCAGGACGACCTTGTCGCCACGTATCGGATCGATGCCACGGCGGCGGGACGCGCGGCGGTCGGGCTTTTGGCCCCTGAGCGTCGCCTCGAAGCGCAGCTCGCGCAAGACCCGCACCGCGCGGATACGTTTTGGGCTCTCATCGAGTTCTGCGAAACCCCGCGCACGTTCCCGGAAATCAAAGAATATTTCAACGCCACCCCCGAGTTCGCCCACGACGTGGTGGCACATTCGCACCAGCTCGCGCCCGACTTCTACGTCGACAAGCTCGACAAGGCCGGAGCGCTTGTTTGGAGGGGGGCCTGGGTCGCGACCGACGCAGGCAAATCGCTGCTCGAAGCCCATAAGGCTTCCTGTTAGCGCTCTCTATCTGTAAGCGTGAAAAAAGAAGAGGAAAGAAAGAAGGAGGAGGAAAGCTGTGTCTTTGACTATGTCGCGCCGCTCGTTTATGAAAGCGGCAGCCGTAACCGGAGCGGTTGGGGCGCTGGGCTTGGGCTCGGCGCACAATCTGACGCACAGCGACAAAGCTTGGGCCGATGACGACGTCCAAGAGGTCCGCACCTCGTGCCGTGCATGCATCGCCAACTGCGGTGTCATCGCCACGGTGCGCAACGGGCGCGTCATCAAGCTGAAGGGCGATCCCATCGACCCGATGTCGAAGGGCCGCATCTGCCCGAAGGGTCTGTCCGGCGTGCAGGCGCTTTACCACCCGAATCGCAACAAGTACCCCATGAAGCGCGTGGGCGAGAAGCCCGGCAACAAATGGGAGCGCATCACCTGGGACGAGGCGGCGAAGACCGTCGCTCAGGCGCTCATCGATATGCGCGACAAGACCGGCAAGCACGGTCTGCTCACCTCGACCGGCGGCGGTGGCAACCCGCAGTTCTTCAGCCCGCCGCGTTTCCGCAACTTCTGGGGCGCGGGCAACGTCTTCGAGCCCGGTTGCGCGCAGTGCTATCTGCCGCGTAACTACACCATGCCGCTCGTGAACGGCCTGAGCGACACCTCGATCGCCGACTCCGGATGCTCCGAGCTCTACAAGCCGGCGCGCTACGGCGGCATCACCGAAGCGTACGTCATCTGGGGCACGGGCCCGTCATGGCATTCGCCTTCGACGTCCGGTCGCTGTGTGGCGGAGCTGCGTGCGAACGGCTGCAAGACCGTCGTCGTCGACCCGCGTTTCAACGCCGACGCCTCCAAGGCCGACGTGTGGCTGCCCATCAAGCCCGGCACCGACATGGCGATGATGCTCGGTTGGATGCACTACATCATCGAGAACAAGCTTTACGAGAAGATCCCCGGGTACGAGGACTTCTGCGAACAGTGGACGAACCTGCCGTTCCTCGTCGACCCGCGCGACGAAGTGAGCCTGCCGCCCGTCGCCGAGGACATCACCAAAGACGGCCGGCTTCTGCGCGCCTCCGAGGTGTTCTCCGACGTCACTGCCGAAAACGAGGGCTATGTCTACTTCGACACCGAGAAGGGTGCGGTCACCAAGGCCTTCGCGCTCGGCCCCGACAACGACGGCACGTACCATCCGCAGCTGTTCGGCACGGTTGACGTGACGCTCAAGGACGGCACCACGATCACCTGCAAGACGGCGTTCCAGGCCTACAAGGACCGCTGCGAGGCATTCGACCTCGACACCGTCGCCAAGATCACCGGCTGCCAGAAGGAAAAGATCGTCGAGGCCATCGAGATCTACTGCTCAAGCCCGCATGGCGGCATCTCCCTCGGCGTGGCGACCGATATGTACCCGGGCTCGGCCCAGGCGGCTATCGGCGCTGCGGCGCTCGACTGCATGACGGCGCACCTGTGGCATCCGGGCTGCCCTGCGAACAAAGTGGGCGGCGAGGGTTCGAAGGGCCTTTCCTCCGCGGAATCCACCATCTTCCCCTCGGGCTTCATCGGGGAGACCACGTACAACTTCATGGACGACGAAGCGGTTCTCGAACGTTTGGGCTACGCCGAGCACAAGGGCTTGGGCGGCTGGATGCACAGCCACATCCCGACGATCCTCTCGGCCATCCTCACGGGCGAGCCTTACCAGCCCAAGGTCTGGATCGAGCGTTCCGGCAACAAGATGGCCGCTCTCGGCAACTCCTCGTCGTGGGTCGACGCCTTCCCGAAGTTCGACCTGATCGTGCACGGCTACATGTACCCGACCTCCTTCACCACCGAAGCGGCCGACATCGTGTTTCCGGTGTGCGAGTGGTTGGAGAACGCCTTCGCGCAGAACCGTCTGAACGTGAACCTCATGCGCAAGCCGGTCACGAACCTGTTCGAGGCTGCCGACGAGATCATGATGTGGGGCAAGATCGCCGAGGCGATGTCCGACCCGACGTCTGACCTTTACGACCCGAACATGGAAGCTTGCATGGACGCCGACAAGATCGGCAGCCCCATGGTCCCGCCGTATTGGAAGACCATCAACGAGTACTGGGATTGGGTCGCGACCCAGGGCGGCGACCCGAGCGTCACCACGATGGAGCAGGCCAAGGAAGTGTTCCCCGAGGAATGGGCGACCGACGACGAGTACTGGGGCGGCACGACTTACGACGGTTACTGTAAGGTGAACGCGGGCGGCGGCGCCGGCGGCAAGAAGGGCGACCTCGCGGCGGCTGCGGCCGACGACGGCAAGGTCACCTACACCGGCTTCTCCACCTGCGCCTCCGACATCAAGGACGATCCGAAGAAGTGCGGCCCATATGCCGACACCATGCTCTACATCGGTCGTCACGGCAAGGAGAAGTTCGAGATGCCCGCGGCGCTCGTGGACTACAACCCCATGCCGTACTACTTCGAGCCCGAAGACCAGACGAACTTCGGCGACGAGTACCCGCTGCGCCTCACCGAAGGCCGCATCCCGTACTACCACCACGGCACGCTGCGCAACAACCCCTACCTGCGTGAGCTGTACCCGGCGCCGGAGCTGTGGATCAGCCCTGAGAACGCCGAGAAGTACGGCATCAAGGACGGGGACTGGGTCAACGTCAAGTCGCCCCGCACCGACGGCAAGGACGTGTTCCGCGACATCACCACGGGCGTGGACAAGAAGACGACGCTTGCCAAGAGCAAAAACGCCGCCGACGGCCCGTCTGAGTTCGCCCCGGGCGAGGAACTCACCGCAAACGGCCAGTCGGTTGTGAAGGACGGCATCTACGGCGTTGCGCGTGTGACCAAGGGCATCGCCGAAGGGTCCGTCTACATGGAGCGCTTCTGGAACCCCGAGTTCTTGGAAGACGGCTCCGACGGCCGCAAGTCGTGGACGACCGAGAACATGAACGTTCTCACCAAGAACACGGGCTACTTCAACCCCGAGTTCGGCACCTACACCCTGCGCGGCATCCACGTGAAGGTCGAGAAGGCCGAGAAGCCCCAAGGCGTCTGGTACGACCCGACCGACTTCGAGCCCTGGATGCCCGAGCCCACTGACTTTACGGGAGGAGCGTTTTACCAGTCATGAGTCACTATTGTCTAGTTGTTGACCTCGACCGTTGCTTCGGCTGCCATGCCTGCGAAGTGGCATGCAAGAACGAGAACGGCATAGCACTCGGGGAATATTGGAACCGCGTCATCCAGGTGGGGCCGCACGGCACCTTCCCCGACTTGGAGCAGTATTGGCTGCCGGTCCAGTGCCAGCAGTGCGAGGATGCACCCTGCGTGCACGTGTGCCCGACGGGCGCGAGCTATCGCGACGCCGACGGCAAGGTGCTCGTCGACAAGGAGAAGTGCATCGGCTGCAAGTACTGCATGATGGCCTGCCCCTACGGCGTCCGCTCGTGGAACGCGGCGGAGAAGGCCGTCGAGAAGTGCACGTTGTGCGGGCATCTGACCGCGGCGGGCGAAGAGCCCGCATGCGTTGCCGCATGCTGCGCGTCCGCTCGCTTCTACGGCGATTTGGACGACCCCGATTCCGACGTGTCGAAGGCGATCGCCGCGGCAGATTCCGACTCGGTGCATTCGCTCAAGGACGTCGGCAACAAGCCGGCGACGCGCTACATCCTGTCGAGCAAGATCGCGACCTGGCACGACGTCGACGAGCTCTCGCCGGCATCCGACAGCGCCGATCCGGCATGGTTCGCGAAGGAGGCGTAAGGGCATGGAAATCCAATGGTCGTTGGTTCTGTTCACGACTCTGACGGGCCTTGCGGCGTGGCTGTTCGTCTGCGTCGCGGCCGACGAGTTCCTCGGTCGCGCGAAGAAGGCGGCGTTTCCCGCCGCGGTGGCGTCGCTCGTCATCGCCATCGTGGGCGGCTTGGCATCGGTGACCCATCTGTCGCATCCCGATCGCATCATGGGCGCGTTGAGCCATCCCACCTCGGGCATCTTCACCGAGGCCGTGCTCGTCGGCTGCCTCATCGTGTGCGTGGCGATCTACCTTGTGCTTCTGAAGCGCCGCGCGGGCGCGACCGCTCGCAAGGTCGTCGCCGTCATCGGCGCGGTGTTCGGCGTGCTCTTGTCGTTCATGGCGGGCGAGTCCTACCTCATGAGCGCGCGTCCGAACTGGAACACCCAGCTGCTTCCGCTCGGCTACATGCTCACGGCGATCCCGTCGGGCGTGGGCGCGTACCTTACCGTGGTCGGTCTCGTCGCCGGTAAGAGCGAAGACGCCGGCGAAACGTCGCTCGACGTGAAGCCCTACGCCACGGCGCTTCTTGCAGGCGGTGCCCTTTCCGCGGTGGGCGCTTTAGCCTACACGCTTTCCGCCGGCGCGTCCGACGGCGCGGTGTTCGCCCTGCTTGCGCTTGCGGTCGTCGCGGGCGGCGTGGTTCCGTGCGCAGCGGGGGCCCTGCTTCCCAAGAAGATGCAGAGCCTCGTTGCCCTCGGTGCCGCCTCGTGCGTGTGCGCTCTCGTTGGCGCGATCGCGTACCGCTGCATCATGTGGCTTGTCACGGTTCCGGTTGCCGACCTGTTCATGACGGTTATCTAGGGACCTTACGGCGATCTGAAAGCTCCCGGTCCTGTTCTTCCCAGAGCGGGGCCGGGCTTTCATCCGAGGGGGCGCTTGCCTGAGAGCGCATCTTCGGATGAAACAACGGAAGAGTCATCATTCGAAACGAGAGGGGACATCCATGAACGACAACGCTACCGAGGTGAGCGTGACCGAGCTCATCGAAGTCAACGCCGGGCGCGCGGCATACTACCGCATGCTCGCCGAGCTTCTGTGGAAGGAGCTTTCCCAAGAGCAGATCGACCACTTGGCGAGCCTCGACTTGAAGTCGCTCGCGGCGGGAGACGATGGGCTTGCCGCAGGATACGGGGACATGGATCGCTACCTGCGCCGCCGCAACACCGGCACGCGCCAGGAGCTTGCGGTCGACTACGCGCACACGTTTCTCGCGGCCGGCAACTACGAGTCGTTCGCGGCGACGCCGTTCGAAAGCGTGTTCACCTCCGAGATGGGGCTTTTGATGCAGGACGCGCGCGACGAGGTGTACAAGTCCTTCTGTGCCGAGCACATCCAGCCCGACGAGGAGCTCCACACGCCCGAAGACCATCTGTCGTTCGAGTTCGAGTTCATGGCGACGCTTCTCGAGCGCACCAACGCAGCATGCCTTTCCGGTGACTTCGAGCGTGCTTGCGCGCTTTCGCAAAAGGCGGCCGAATTCCATGAGAATCACCAGCTGAACTGGATCGATGATTTTTGCGATGCGGTCGATGATGTGGCCGAGACCCGCTTTTACCGCGGCGTTTCCCAGGTGATTCGCTCGTTCGTCCACATGGAGACCGAGGTCATCGCCGATATGGCCGAAGCGGTCGGCGAGCTTGCGTCGGCCAAGGCTGCTTAGGCGCACGGGGCGTAAAGGCGGTTGAAGATACTATGTCGAAACCTATAACGCGCCGCGCCTTCCTCGCGGGAGGCGGGGCCTTCGCGTCGATGTTCGCGCTCGGCGGCGTCGCTTGGGCGGCGACGCCTGGGACGGACGCGCTTTTACGCCCGCCGGGAGCTCAGGACGCCTCTCGTTTCAGGGCGACGTGCCTGAAGTGCAACCGTTGCGAAAGCATTTGCCCGCAGGGGTGCTTGCGCACGGGCCTGCTTGAAGACGACCTGCTCAACTGGCGTACGCCGATCATGGATTTCCATAAAGGCGCGTGCGACTTCTGCGGCAAGTGCGAAGACGTGTGCCCGGCAGGCGCCATCCTCGGCGCTCGCGACACCTCGCGCGTCATCGGCGTGGCCGAGGTCGATCGCGATCGCTGCATCGCGTGGCTGCAAGGCGGGTGCCGTGTATGCGTCGATGCGTGCCCGTACGGGGCCATTTCCCTCGATGCGTCGGGGCGCCCCGTCATCGATGAGGCGAAATGCAACGGATGCGGTGCGTGTGAGTACGCCTGCCCATCGAATAGCTACCTCACCTTCGCCGGCGGCACCGACCGAGGCATCAACGTGCGCGCAGCGGCGACGGGGGGGATGGCAGAAGGAGATGACGCCCGATGAAGAAACGTTTCGGGTTCAAGCGGGCGCGCGCGATAGTGGCCTGGGCTCTCGTCGCATTCGTAGTTGCGGGACTCGTTTTCAAAATCGGGTCGGGCACGCCCTCGGCGTTCGGCATCGACCAGATTGCGGCCATCTGCCCGCTCGGCGCGCTCGAGACCATGTTCGGCGCGAAGGAATTCATGCTGCATCCGATCATCCTGCTCGCGGCGATGGTCGTGCTCGTCGCAGTCGTCGGCAAGGCGTTCTGCGCCTGGGGATGCCCCATCCCGTGGCTGCAAAGGTTCTTTCGTCCGAAAAAGAAGACTTCTTCCGAAAAAACGCCTCGCGATGGACAAAAAGATGCGAAATGCGAGGCTTCTCTCTTTGAATCGGGCGAAATCGGGGAGAAAAGCGCCCAAACGGGGGCCGTTCAGGCGGAAAATATTGGTTCAAGCGAAACGGCGGTTCGCATATCGCCCGATTTTGTCCACGGCGAAGGAATTTCTCTCACGAAAGTCGGTGTCGAGGGTGGCGTCGTCGCATGCGAGAGCGGGTGCTCGGCCGCGAGCGGAAGCGTCTGCAGCGCCGAATACGCATCCTCCTCGTGTGCGTCGTGCGGCCATGCTTGCAAGCTCGCCCCCGTCGGCGGTGCGCGCGATGGCGTGCAGCTCGACACGCGCCATGCGGTGCTCGCGGGCACGCTGGCGTCGGCTGCCGTGTTCGGATTCCCGGTGTTTTGCCTTGTGTGCCCCATCGGCCTCACGTTCGCCACGATCATCGGCTTGTGGCACTTGTTCCAATTCAACGAACCCTCCTGGGCGCTCGTCGTGTTCCCGATCATCCTCGTGCTCGAGCTCACGGTGCTTCGGAAGTGGTGTTCGAAGATCTGTCCCATAAGCGCGCTCACCTCGCTCATCGCGAACGCGAATCTCACGCTGCGACCGCGCGTCGACCCGGGCATGTGCTTGCGCGAGAAGGGTGTCGACTGCCGTGCGTGCGTCGATGCGTGCCCGGAAAAGCTCGACCCGCACACGGGGCGCATTCCCGAATGTTCGAAGTGCGGTGCGTGCATCGAGGCGTGCCCCGCTCATGCGATCAAGATAAAGCTTCTCAAATAGCTCGACTTTGCTTTCCCCGCGCATGTCGACAAGGCGAAAAGGGCGTCCCTTCCATTTTGCAGGCTTCCCCTCTTCGCGATTTGCCGGCACTCCCTCCAACGGCCTTTTCGCCCTATCGGCACGCGCGGGGTCTCAAACGAATCAATCTGAAACGAACGCCCGTGAGAGGTGTGTGCTGCCGGTGATTCTTCAATCGCGGTCCGTTTGGATTCGGCCCGACAAGCGATTCCTCAATCCGCTCCTCGCAAAAAGGCCCATGCTTCAGCCAATGAGTTTCAGGGCCCGGATTCAGTGCTAACGGAAATCACGATTTAGATACCTGCCCACAAAAAAGAGCAGTGAGCATCATGGTCGAATGTGGAAACTCAGAGGTTGGAAATGGCGAATATGATGGGCTCGGGTCAGAGCCGTCGTCGTTGGGCGTAGCCGTAAACGGAGTTGCGGCCGTAAATGCTGCGGTGACGAAATAGGCAAATGGTGGCAACGGGTGTTGCAGGGGGTTCTTATCCTGGAAATTTTCGCATGGGGCGTCCAACTGACAAGAGGGCGCCGTCTCAATGCTATTGCCGGCAACGATTTCGTCGCCAAAGAGGAATGTAACGAACCTAGGCAGATTGGTTTGGGCAAGCGCGTCGGCAGAACGTTATCAGGAGGCTGGATAGAAGAGGGCATTATTACCGTGTCGTTGGAATAACGAATGGCGAGTCGGCGGTTTATTCCCAATGGCCTCCAATTTTTGTTTCCCCGTGCGCTTCTTCCTTGTGGTTCGCAGTGCCATACCCGGTGATTTTGCAGTGCACCTCGTTGCGGTAGAAGCGCACGGCGCATCGCAGGTACGTCGACTCGGGGAACACCGAGGCGATTGAGCCGATCTTCGTATGCGGCGCCGCTTCCGCTTCGGCTTTCTCCGCGGCGGGCGGTGCGCGCCTCCTGCAGGCGTTCGTTTTATAGAGCAGGCATCTACTTTGGGCGGGCAAGCGCGTTCTCGGGTATCATTAATAGGTTGTACTTCACGCATTACAGAAAGACGAAACGATACCCATGATTCTCCAGCTCGAGCATATCTCCAAGTCGTTCGGCGGCCGCGTCCTGTTCAGCGACGTCACCTTCAAGCTTGAGGAATACGACCGCCTGGCGCTCGTCGGCCCGAACGGCGCCGGCAAGACCACCATGCTCAACATCATCTCGGGCGAGGAAGACGCTGACGAGGGTCGCGTCCTGTTCGCGAAGGGCGCGCGCGTGGGCTACCTCGAGCAGGAAGCGATCGAGATGGGCGAGCAGCCCATCTTCGACGAGGTCATGGCCTCGCAGACCGAGGTCCTCGCGGCGGAAAAGCGCCTGCGCAAGCTCGAGGAATCGCTTGGCGACAACGCGACCGAGCGCGAGCTTGCGGCGGCGGGCCGCGCGCGCGACGAGTTCGAGGCGCTCGGCGGCTACGTCATCGAGGCGAAGGTGCGAAGCGTGCTGTTCGGCCTCGGTTTCAAAGAGGGCGACATGAAGCGCCTGACCACGGAATTCTCCGGCGGCTGGCAGATGCGCATCGCGCTTGCGAAGCTGCTCATCCGCAACCCCGAGGTGCTCCTGCTCGACGAGCCCACCAACCACCTCGACCTCGAAAGCGTGAAGTGGCTCGAAAGCTTCCTACGCAGCTACTCGGGCACGGTCATCGTAGTCAGCCACGACCGTGCGTTCATGGACAACATGGTCGACCGCGTCGCCGAGGTCGACAACCAGCGCGTGAACCTCTACAAAGGCAACTACTCCGCCTACCTGAAGCAGCGCGCCGAGCGCATCGAGCGCCTGAAGCAGGAACGCACCAAGCAGATCGAGGAAGTGAAGCGCCTCGAGGCGTTCGTCGAGAAGTTCCGCTACAAGGCCACGAAAGCCCGTCAGGCGCAGGAGCGCGCGGCGCGCCTCGAGAAGCTCAAGGCCGAGCTCGTGGAGATCCCCGAGGAAAAGAAGACGGTGCACTTCAACTTCAAGCAGCCGCCGCGCACCGGCGACATGGTTGTCCAGGCGAAGGGGCTCTCCAAGTCCTTCGGCGACCACCATGTGTACAGCGGGCTCGATTTCTCGCTCTATCGCGGCGAGAAGGTGGCGCTCGTCGGCCCGAACGGTGCTGGCAAGTCGACGCTTCTGAAGATGATCGCGGGCGTGCTCAAACCCGACGCGGGCACCATCAAATACGGCACGAACGTGTCGAAGACGTACTATGCTCAACATCAACTTGAGGAACTGACCTCGGGAAACACCGTGTTCGAGGAAATCGACCACGTGGCTCCCGGCTGGAATATCAGCCAGGTCCGCACGCTTTTGGGTGCGTTTCTCTTCAACGGCGACGACGTCGACAAGCGCGTGAGCGTGCTTTCCGGCGGCGAGAAGAGCCGCCTTGCGCTCGCGAAGATGCTCGTGGCCCCGCGCCCGCTGCTCTGCCTCGACGAGCCGACCAACCATTTGGACATCGCGAGCGCCGACGTTCTGGAGCAGGCGCTCAACGCCTTCGAGGGCACGGTGCTCTTCATCACGCACGATCGCCACCTCATCAGGGGCGTTGCGAACCGCATCGTGGAGGTGAAGGACGGCCGCGTCACCAACTACGCGGGCGATTATGACTACTACCTGTTCAAAAGCGGCCAGCTCGAAGGCCCCGAGCCGAGCGAGCACTCGCTCGTTGACGACGTCATGGGCGGCTCGGGCGGCAAGGCGAAAAACGCCATGAAGGCGGCGGGGAAGGCCCCCTCTTCGGGGAAGACCGGCTCGGGAAACGCCGCTTCGTCGAGCGCTTCGAAAGGTTCGACCGCGAAGAACGAGCTCACCGCGCCGCGCGGCAGCGCTCCGAAGACGAAGGAGCAGAAGCGCCGCGAGGCCGAGGCGCGCAACCGCGCTTACGCTGCGCTCAAGAACCATCGCAAGCGCATCGCCGAGCTCGACAAGCAGATGGAGCGCGACAATGCGCGCATGGAGGAGCTGCTCAAGCTCATGGCCGACCCGGACTTCTACATCAACGAGGATGCCTCGTCCGATGCGATTGCCGAGCACGCGCAGCTGAAGAAGCGCATCGCTGCCGCGGAAGAAGAATGGTTCACGCTCAACGAAGAACTCGAAGCCGAGATGGAGAAGCAGAAGGCGCAGGCTTGATTCAGGGTTAGTGAATCGCGGGGCGGCGCCTCGATGCTTTCCATGGACTTCTTGCATATTGAAAGCGGTAGTGCTGCAGCGTGGCGTCGGGCGGTTTCCTCCACGCGCAGTTCCGCACGAGCCGAACAGCCCAGTGGGCTGTTCGTGCGAGCAGGACTGTTTGAGCATGGAGGAATCCGCCCGACGCTCATCGGCGTCTTTGTGAATGATTGAGCGAAGTGTGGAAAGAGGCAGGCAGTGAAACCCTTGAACATCGTGCTTGTGGAACCTGAGATCCCCCAGAACACGGGCAACATCGCGCGCACGTGCGCCTGCACGGGCTCGGTCCTGCATCTGGTGGAGCCTCTGGGGTTCCGTCTCACGCAGCGTAACCTTCAGCGTGCGGGGTGCGACTACTGGGACGACGTGGAAATCGTGCAGTGGCCGTGCGTCGACGCGTTCCTCGAGGCGCATGGGAACGACGAGCTTCACCTGCTCACCGGGCATGTCTCGCGCAACTACGCCGAGGTCCCGTACGGGGAAGGGGCATTCCTCCTGTTCGGGCGCGAAAGTCGTGGGCTCGATGAGGGAATCATCGAACGTTACCTCGACTCCTGTGTGCGTATCCCCATGTGCGAGAACGAACGTAGCCTGAACCTCTCGAACGCCGTCGCCATCGCGACCTACGAAGCCCTCCGTCAGCAAGCCTGGCCGGGGATGAGGTAAGCCTTCGGCAGCGTGGTGCGCCGCTGTCCCTCGAAATCTCCTTGCAAATGGCGGCTTGTGCCGCTTTTGCAAACGGCCGTCGAAAATTGCCTCCCAAATGGCAGCCTGTGGCGGTTTTGCAAAAACCCGAAGTTGTTTTCCCTTGCAAACCCGGCGTTGACTGCCATCCCGATTTGCAAACCTGCCGTCCGATGTCATGAGCCGTTGCAAAACCGTCACTCGCCGCCACCTGAGGGATGGAATCCTCTCTGTCGTTTGAAAACCTGGCACAAGCTGCCATCTCGGTCGCCCTTTTTCGCTTCGCACTCGCAAACCCGTCGTTCGCCGCCACCTCCTCTTGCAAACCCGTCGACCAATGCTGAAGAAGTGCTCGCACGCTTGAAATCGGCAGAAACATCCGCACCGGCGGGCTTGAAATCGGCAAGAACGCTGCCGTTGCTGGCCGTTCGGACTCTCATCTATTTGCGCCCGCCCGCGACCCGTCAATCTGCACTTTTCGCGCTCGGCTGCTTTACGCCCTGCCGCGTGGCGTCCATGCGCTACACTGTTGACTCATGTCAACGCAGTATCTCGCATATATCGTGTGCTCTATCCTGAGCTTCATACCCGCTATCGTGTTTCACGAGGTGGCGCACGGTTTCGCCGCCTATAAGCTCGGCGATCCCACGGCGAAGCGCGCCGGCCGTCTGACAGCAAATCCGCTCAAACATATCGACCCGTTCGGCACGGTCATCCTGCCGCTGTGCATGCTCGCCATGAACGGCCCGGTGTTCGGCTACGCGAAGCCCGTGCCCTACAACCCCGCCTACTTCAAGAAGCCGAAAACCGGCGACGTCATCGTGGGTGTCGCCGGCCCTGCGGCCAACCTCGCGATGGCAGCGCTCGCGGCTGTCGTCGCGTGGGCGCTCTACGGCGCGGCGCCCTCGCTTGTCATGCAAAGCGAGCTGTTCTCGTATTTCTACCTCACGTTCCTTCCCCTGTTCGCCCTCGTGAACCTCTGCCTCCTCTTCTTCAACGTGCTGCCCATCCCGCCGCTCGACGGCTCGTCGGTACTCGCGCTTCTCGTCCCGAAGAAGCATCTGCCCGCGTACTACCAAGTGCAGCGCTACGCCTTGCCCGTGTTCATGATCGTGCTCATCATCCTGCCCTACGTCCTGCACGTGAACCCCATCGGCGCCTACCTCGACTTCACGGCGGGCAACGTGGCCAACCTCCTGTTCCCGTTCAGGATCTCCTAAAGGAGCGCGATCGTGTCGTACAAAGTTCGAACCGCAAGCTTCGAGGGGCCGTTTGACCTGCTCCTTTATCTGGTTAGCCGCCAGAAGGTCGACATCGGGGCCATCTCCATCACCGAAATCGCCGACCAGTACTTAGCCGAGGTCACGCGTATGAAGAACCTCGATCTCGACGTGGCGAGCGACTTTCTGCTCGTTGCCTCGACACTGCTCGAGATCAAGGCGCAAAGCCTCATTCCCTCGCAGGAAGAGGAAATCGACGACGACATCGCCGAGCTTTCCCCCAATGAGGCGCGCGACATCCTGGTCGAACGGCTGCTCACGTACAAGCAGTACAAGAACGCCGCCGCTGCGCTCCATACCCGCTTCATCGCCGAGGGCCGTATGCGCACGCGTCCCTTCGGCCCTGACGCGTGTTTTCTGAACCTCATGCCCGACTACCTGAAAGACGTGACGCTCGACAGCCTCGCGCTCACGTGCGCCCGTGCCATGGCTCGCCGCGACGTGTTCCTGCTCGAAAGCGAGCACATCGCCGCCAAGCCCATTCCCGTGGAAACGCACGTGCGGGCCATCCACCAGCGCATCGCCAACAAGAAGCACCTGCGCTTCTCCGAGCTCGTGAACGAGCGAACGCCCACACCGGTCGTGGTCGTCACGTTTCTCGCGGTGCTCGAGCTGTACAAGCGGTCCATGGTGCGCCTTGAGCAGGAAGAAACGTTCGGCGACATCTCGATCGACTACATCGAGGGTTCAGGCGAGCTCGATTTGACGGGCGACGACGCGCTCACATCGGTGGGCGAGGAGGAATAACGATGTTCGAAGGACTTGACCACAGCCAGATTCAAGGCGCGATCGAGGCGATGCTGTTCGTGACCGACGAGCCTGTCGGCACCATCGCGCTTGCCGACATGCTCGAGGTCGACCCGCGCGAGGTCGAGAGCGCGCTCGTCGATCTGCGCGACAAGCTCGAGTCGGAGAACCGCGGCATCCAACTGCGCGAGGTCGCGGGCGGGTGGCGCCTCTACACGCACCCTGCCTACCACGAACTCCTCGAGAAATACGTGCTCTCCTGGGATACTCGCAAGCTCTCGCAGGCAGCCCTCGAAACGCTCGCGATCGTCGCCTACACCCAGCCGGCCACGCGCGCGCAGGTGGCGAGCGTGCGCGGCGTGAACTCCGACAGCTCCATCAACTCACTCATGGAAAAGGGGCTCGTGCGCGAGGCAGGGGCCTCCGATGCCCCCGGCAACCCGATGCTCTATGCAACGACGCGCGCGTTCCTTGAGAAATTCGGCCTGCGCTCCGTCGCCGATTTGCCCGACCTTGCGGATTTCGCGCCCGACGATTCCACCCGCGCGCTCATCTACGAGCGCTTGTCGACGTCTCGCGAGGCGTCGGGCGCGGCGCTTTCCAAGCCCGACGAGGGAGACGTGCTCGATCGCGTCGTCTACGATGACGATGAGGGCGCCATGAGCGGCGCGGCCCCCGGTGCGGCGCTCGCGGGGCATACCGCACCTGAAGCGCTTGGCGACCAGGGGAAACTCGATCTTGGGCAAGCTGGCGGCGCGCCTGACGCGGCTGGCGAGGCCAGTGAGGCTGGCGCGGCCGGCGAGAGCGCCCAGGATGCGCTCGCCCGAGCGATGGGGTCGGCGTTCGGGGTCGTCGACAAGGTCGACTTCGACGACCTCGTGTTCGAGACGGAAGACGAGTAGCCCATGGTCATGCGACTCCAGAAATTCCTCGCGCGCGCAGGCGTCGCGAGCCGCCGCCACGCCGAGGATCTCATCACGGCGGGGCGCGTCACCGTCGACGGCGTCGTGGCCGAGCTCGGTGTCTCTGTCGATCCTGACGCGTGCGAAGTGCGCGTCGACGGGGGAGTGCCCATCCGTCTGGTGCCCGAGCATACGACGATCATGCTCCACAAGCCGGCCGGCTACGTTACCACCATGGACGACCCGCAGGGCCGCGCCACAGTCGCCGACCTCGTGCCGACCGACCGTTTCCCCGGCGTCTTCCCTGTTGGAAGGCTTGATCGCGACACGACGGGGCTTCTGCTCTTCACGACCGACGGCGAACTCGGCAACGCGCTGCTCCATCCGCGTCGCCACGTCGAGAAGCGCTACATCGCGCTCGTCGAGGGCTCGCCCGACGCTCGCGCCCTCGAAAGGCTCCGCCGCGGCGTTCGTCTTTCGGACGGCATGACGCTTCCCGCGCGCGCCGAGCTTCTGCGCGGCGAGGACGCTTCGTGGGCGGCGCGCGCCATCGGCACCGGCGAGGGGGCGGGCGGGTTTGCCGCGTCGCACACTGGCAAGCGCTCCCGCGCGGTGCGCGAGAAGACGGGAAGCTACGTGCTCGTCGGCTTGCGCGAAGGGCGCAAGCGCGAGGTGCGCCGCATGCTCGAAGCGGTGGGGCATCCCGTCATCGCGCTCCATCGCGCGTCGTTCGGGCCGCTCGACCTGGGAAATCTCGCCCGCGGTTCGTGGCGCGAGCTTTCCGGGCCCGAAGTCGACGCGCTTCGCCGGGCATGCGCAGGCGAAGACGGGGTACAATAATCCATCGCCGTCCTGCAGCCACAGGGGCCGCAGGCGCGAGAAGAAGAAAAGGCAATCCGCATGTCCGATGAACAGACAACCTCTCAGCCCCACGGCTTCGACCGCATCGCGATCGTCGGGCTGGGGCTTATCGGCGCGTCGCTCGCGGCGTCCATCGCGAAGACCGACCCCGGCATCGAGCTTTTCGGCGTCGACGTCGACGCGCGCAGCTGCGGGGAAGCGGTGGCGCGCGGCTGGGTGCACGAGGCCGGCGCCCCCGACGGCGAGGCGTTCGCGAACTTCGTGAAGACGAAAGCCGAGCTCGTCGTCCTCGCAACCCCGGTGGCCGCGGTCGACGGCTACCTCGAGCGCCTCGCCGAATGGGGCTATCGCGGCGTCGTGACCGACACGCTTTCCACGAAATCCCACATCCTTAAGGCGGCCGCCGAGATCCTGCCGCATAAGCATAATTACGTGCCGGGGCATCCCATGGCCGGCTCCGAGAAGAACGGCATCGACGGCGCCCGCGCCGACCTGTTCGAAGGCGCGAACTGGATCCTCTGCCCCGATCCCGATACGCCGCCCGAGCATTTCCAACGCCTGCACGAACTCATCACGAGCTTCGGCGCGCGCGTGGTAGCGCTCGCCCCCGAGGAACACGACCGTGCGGTGGCCGTGGTCAGCCATGTGCCGCATATCGTCGCCGCGTCCCTCATGCAGCTCGCGAGCCGCCACGCCGACGCCCAGCAGTCCCTCATGCGCCTCGCCGCCGGCGGCTTCAAGGACTCCACGCGTATCGCCGCCGGGTCCGCGAAGCTCTGGTGCGGCATCGCGTTCGACAATGCCGACGCGCTCGCGTCGGGGCTGCGCGAGATGCAGGGCATCGTCGGCGATTTCGCCAGCGCCATCGAGAACCGCGACCGCGAGCAGACGACGCGCCTGCTCGCCGAAGCCGCCGACGCGCGCCGCGCGCTCCCTGCCGCGTGGGTGCCCTCCACCGACAAGCTCCTCGAAGTGCGCATCCCCATGTCGGATCGCAAGGGCGTGGTCGCCGAGGTCACCACGATCGCGAGCTCGGCGGGCTGCAACATCCAGTCGATCGACATCGACCACATTACCGAGGACCGAGCGGTGCTCTCGCTCGTCCTCACCGACGAGGGCGACATCGGCAACCTCTCCTCCAAGCTCATCGGAGCCGGCTTCTCGGTGTCGTTCAATCCGCTGACCCCGAAGGAGTACACCCATGTCGACTAGCGAAACCGTGGCCGCCGAAGCGCCCGTCACGGCCATCGAGCCGCTCGCGAACCCGTTGCGCGGCGCCGTGCGCGTCCCGGGCGACAAGTCCATCTCGCACCGCGCGGTGCTTTTCTCGGCCATGGCCGAAGGCACGTCGCACCTTTCGGGCGTGCTCGATTCCGCCGATGTGCGCTCGTCGATCGGCGCCGTACGCGCCCTCGGCGCAAAGGTCTCGCTCGAGAAACAGCCCGACGGCAGCCTCGCCGGCACGGTGATGGGGTGGGGCGAGCGCGGCCCGGCGCAACCCGCGGGCCTCATCGATTGCGGGAACTCGGGGACGACGGTGCGCCTGCTCATGGGCGTGCTCGCCCCATGGGACGTCTCGGTCGACCTTACCGGCGACTCCTCTTTGCGCCGCCGACCGATGCGCCGCATCGCCGATCCGCTCGAGCTCATGGGCGCGCGCTTCACGCCCGAGGGCGCGAAGACCTTGCCGCTCGCGATTGCGGGCACGCGTTCCCTGCGCGCGCTCGACTACGACTCTCCCGTCGCATCAGCCCAGCTCAAAACGGCGATCCTCCTTGCAGGTATCTTCGCTTCCGGCACTACCTGCGTGCACGAGCCCGCCCCCTCCCGCAACCACACCGAGCTCATGCTCCCCGGTTTCGGCGTGCGCGTCGACGCGGCTCCCGGCGAGGCGTCCGTCGCGGGTGGGCAGCGCCTTCATGCTTGCGACGTCGACGTTCCGGGCGATCCATCGTCGGCCGCGTTCGCCGCATGCGCCGCGGCCATCATGCCGGGAAGCGCCGTGCATATCGAGAACGTGAGCCTCAACCCCGCCCGCATCGGGTTCGTGCGCGTCCTCGAGCGCATGGGCGCCGACGTGTCGACGACGCCTGCGGGCACCACCGGCGAGGAGCCGTGCGGCACTGTCTCGGTCTCCTACACGCCCCATCTCCATTCGTGCGAGGTCGAAGGGCGCGAAATCGCCTCCCTCGTCGACGAGGTCCCGGTGCTCGCTTTGGTCGCCGCGCATGCCGAAGGCGAAACCGTCTTCCACGAGGTCGGCGAGCTGCGCGTGAAGGAAACCGACCGCCTTGCCGCCATCATCGACGGCCTTGCGCTCGTCGGCGTGCGCGCCTGGTCCGAGGGCGACGACCTCCACATCGAGGGCAAGCCCGGCTTCAAGGTGCCCGAAGGCGTGCTCTTCGACTCGCTCGGCGACCACCGTCTCGCGATGACCTGGTCTCTCGTCGGGTTCACCGGGCACGCTCCGGTGCGCGTCCGCGATTTCGAGGCCGTGCGCGTGAGCTATCCGAATTTCCGTGCCGATATAGAAAGGCTGGCAGAGTAAATGATCGTGGCAATCGATGGCCCCTCGGGGGCCGGCAAATCAACCGTCGCGAAGGAAGTAGCGAAGCGTCTCGGCTTCTCGTGCCTCGACACCGGGGCGATGTACCGCGCCGTCGCGTGGAAGGCGCTCTCCGACGGCGTGTCCCTCGACGATTCCGAGGCGCTCGGCGCGATCGCGCGCGACAACGAGATCGACTTCGGGCACGAACCGGGCGACCCCGCGCCGAAGCGGGTCTTCATCGCAGGCGCCGACGTGACCGACGCCATCCGAACGGCGGAAATCGACCGCGCCGTCGGACCGTGCGCTGCGCATCCTGCGGTGCGCGAGGCGCTTGTCGCCCAGCAGCAGCGCATCGGACGCGCGGGCGACTACGTGGTAGAGGGCCGCGACATCGGCACCGTCGTCTTCCCCGAGGCGCCGGCGAAGGTCTTCCTCACGGCGAGTGCCGAAGAGCGCGCGACCCGTCGCGTCAAACAGAACGAGGAGCGCGGCATCGGGTCGGTCGACTACGACGAGGTGCTCGCCGATATCAAGAAGCGCGACGACATCGACTCATCCCGCGCCGCATCGCCGCTTGTGCCGGCCGACGATGCTGAAATGCTTGACTCGACGGGCAAGACGGTCGAGGAAATCATCGACTTCATCTGCGGCCTCGCGAAAAAGGCGCAGGCGAACGAGCGCTAACGGCGCGTCAGCTGGCACGTTTGGGGGCGCCCTGTCCGCTGCAGGCGCCCCGGCGCAATCGACAAGGACTTACTTATGAGCGTTTTTCTTCCCTACGAGAAAATGTGGGACATGCCCCTCGGCGGCACGTCGACGGAGAAGCACATCCCCCATTGGTTCGGCAACATCGCGTGGGCCATCATCGCCTTCGTGTTCAAGATCTGCTTCCGCTACCGCGTCGACGGGCGCGAGAACCTGCGCGCGTTCAACAAGAAATCGGGTGTGCTCCTCGTCGCCAACCACACGTCGTTCCTCGACGTGGCCTGCATGTACCTCGCGTGCCGCCCGAGTCAATGGGTGCGCCTGCTCGGCCGCGAGTCGCTCTTCGACAACGCACACGGGCTCGTAGGGCAGATCCTCTCGCGCGTGGGCGCGTTCCCCATCAAGCGCGACACCGCCGACCGCGTCGCCATCAAGCGCGCGACGCGCAACCTCAAGAACAACGAGCTCGTCGGCATCCTCCCCGAGGGCACGCGCCGCGGGAAGGGGACGAAAACGCCCGAAATCCATTCGGGCGCCGCGTTCATCGCGAAGATGGGGCACGCGCCCATCCTCCCCATGACGGTGCGCAACGCCGAGTACGTCAAGCAGAAGGGGAAGTGCATCCATTTCCCCAAGATCACGATCGAGTTCGGAAAGCCCCTGCTCGTGAGCGACTTCGACTTCCTCCCGAAGGAAGACCGCCTCGACGGCTGCTCCTGGTACGCGATGCGGGAGTGCTTCGCGCTCTCGAAGCGCATCCCTCGCGAGAAGGTCGACATGGTCGCGCTCTTCCCCGATGGCCGCGATTTCACGGACGTGTTCGCCGCCCATGAGATCCCCGAGCACACGCCCGAGGAAATCCTCGCTGCGAAAGAGGCGAAGGCGTCCAAGAAGAAGCCGGAAGGCGAGGCTGCATAATATGAAGGTGATTCGCGCGAAACGGGCGGGCGCGTGCTACGGCGTGCAGCGTGCGCTCGACATGGCGCTCCAAACGGCGAACGACGAGGGCGGCGCGTCCACGCTCGGGCCGCTCATCCACAACCCGCACGTCGTCTCGGAGCTTGCCCGCCGGGGGATCCGGGCGGTCGACGCGCCCGCCGAGGCGCAAACGGGCACGATCATCATCCGCAGCCATGGGGTCACCCCGAACGTGCGGCGCGCCATCGAGGCTCGCGGTCTTCCCATCGTCGACGCGACGTGCCCCCATGTTGCCCGCGCGCAGAAAGCTGCGGCGCGCCTTGCGCGAAGCTGCGGACAGGTCGTGGTCGTGGGGGAGGCGGGTCACCCCGAGGTGGAGGGTCTCGTCGCCTATGCGACGGAGGCGGGCGGCCGCGTCGTCGTCGCGGGGTCGGCCGCCGATGTGCCGGCGCACCTTGAAGGCAAGGTCGGCGTCGTCGTGCAGACCACCCAAACGCGCGAGGCGCTCGCCGATGTGCTCTCGGCGCTGGGCGAGCTCCCCGTCGAGGTCGAGGTGAAGGACACGGTCTGCCTCGCGACGCGCGAACGTCAGGAATCGGCCGCCGACCTTGCAAGGGCCGTCGACGCGATGGTCGTGATCGGCGGGCGCAATTCCTCGAACACGACGAGGCTCGCGGAAATCTGCGCGGCGGTGTGCGGCAATACCCACCATATAGAAAGCGCCGAGGAGCTCGACCGCTCCTGGTTCGACGGTTGCGAAACCGTCGGCATCACCGCGGGGGCGAGCACTCCGGAAGACCAGATAGCAGCGGTCGAGCAGCGTCTGCGATCGTGGTAACGCGTCGAGTTCCATTGTTGCCTGCAAATGCCCGCATTTTCGCGCTCCGGCTGGTTATCTCGCAAGTTGTGGAGGAACTGTGAAGCGCCCAAAAGCGGCGGGGAACAGCGTTTTCCCAGGTAACACTGGGAAAACGCCCGGATTCCGAGGAAGCCTCCCGGAAAATCCCCCCGATCCCCCTTGACGCCCCAGGGGAGTGCGGGTAGTATACATCTTCGCGCCGCGGCCCGAGAGGGAGGGCGGCGACGGGAGC
>CAKUGU010000037.1 GCA_934654815.1 uncultured Ellagibacter sp. | reverse complement strand
TCATCGTCATGCCGCCGCGCGCGAGCTCCTTCATGACGCCCAGGACGTCGCGCACGAGCTCGGGGTCGAGCGCGCTCGTCGCCTCATCGAACAGCATGACGTGCGGATCCATGGCAAGCGCGCGAGCGATGGCCACGCGCTGCTGCTGGCCACCGGAAAGCTGCGAGGGCTTGTAGTCGACGCGCTCGGCAAGCCCCACCTTGGTGAGTTGCTCGACCGCGATCTTGGCCGCCTCTTCCTTGGAGCGCTTGAGCACCTTCTGCTGCGCGAGCATGACGTTGCCCTTCGCGGTGAGGTGCGGGAACAGGTTGAAGCTCTGGAACACCATGCCGACCTTCGCGCGGATCGCGTTGATGTCGGTGCCCTTCGCCGTGATCTCGGTGTCCTCGAAGAAGACCTTGCCGCTCGTGGGCTGCTCGAGCAGGTTCACGCAACGCAGAAGCGTCGACTTGCCCGAGCCTGAAGGCCCGAGGATAACGACCACCTCGCCGCGTTTCACCTCCAGATCGACGCCGCGCAGAACCACGAGGTCGTCGTAGTTCTTATGCAGGTCGCAGATGCGGACGATGGGCTTGTCGGCCGCGGAGGCCGCGGAGGCGTTGGTTTCAGCTGGTTTCTTGGTCATCGCAAACACTCCCCTTTACAGACTCGACATCTGCTCGGGCGTGATGCCCGTACCTTCAACCGCATCGGGCCTGCGCGCCGCGTCGGCGTCGCCCGAAGCCTTCGCCGCGGCCACGGCGCTGCCCGCGCCCGAGCCGAGCGCGCCCGCCTCGGTGCCCGTGCCCGCGGAGTTCTTCTTGTTCTTGCGCTTCTTCTTGGGATGCCCCGTGTCGTTGCCGGCAAGGCGCGCCTCGAGGTTGCCGACCACCTTGGCGAGCGGCAGCGTGATGATGAGGTAGAACAGCGCCGCCACGACGTAAGGCGTGATGGAGCCCGTCGACGCGACGATGGTCTTCGCGTTCATGACGATCTCGAGCGTGCCGACCGCGGCGAGCATGGAAGTATCCTTATACAGCAGGATGAACTCGCTCGTCATCGTCGGGATGACGCGGCGCACCGTCTGCGGGATGATGACGAAGAGCATGGTCTGCGCGCCGTTCATGCCGAGCGAGCGCGCCGCCTCGAACTGGCCCTTGCTGATGGACTGGATGCCCGCACGGAAGATCTCGCACAGATACGCGCTCGAGTTCATGGACAGCACGATGACGCCGAGCGGGAACGTGGGGATCTGCACGCCGGCGAGCGGCAGCCCGAAGAACGCGATGTAGATCTGCAGGAACAGCGGCGTGCCGCGGACCACGTTCACGTACGTGGTCGCGATGCCGCGCAGCACGCGGAACTTCGACATGCGCATGAGCGACAGGATGAGGCCGAACGGGATGGCAAGCGGGAACGCGCACGCCACGATGCCGACGGCCATGAGGAAGCCCGAGAACACCGCAGGCAGGCTCGACACGAACACGGGCGGGTTGAAGAACAGCTTCAGGAACTTCACGTCGTTCCACGATTTCACCCAGTCCTGCTGCTCGAGCGAGCTTGACAGGCGTTCGAACAGGGTGTGGGACTTCACCGTGATGGCCGGGATGCCGTCGATCGCGGAAACCGACCCGTCGGCAAGCGTGTACTGGCCGCTCACCTGCATCGACCCGCCGCCTTCGGGGAAGAGCACGCCGTAGATCTCGACGCGGAAGAACTCGCCCGCCGGTGCCGGCTCGGCGAACGTAGCCGTGATCGTCTCGCCGTTGGCGGAAACGTCGGCCTTGATGTTGGTGCGCGTCATGAGGTCGGAGCCCGAAAGCATGGTGATGCGCGTGTCGTCAACCGAGTACTGCGTGCCCTCGGGCAGTGTGAGGGAAATGCCCGAAAGCGATTCGTCGGCGGCCGCCTGACCTTCCCAGGTGATGCGCGTCTCCGTGCCGCCGAGCACGTCGGACGACCCGCTGACGTTCGGGCGCGCCGTGCATTTCTCCACGTCGAGCGCATATGCGTGGCCGGGAGCCGCAACGACGGCGGCAAGCCCCGCGAACGCGAGCGCACACGCTGCGAAGAGCGCGAGCGCGAACGATTTGACGGAAACGGTTCTATCGCAATTGACCATATCTGTTCCTCACTGAAAAGGCCCTCCCCGCGAAGCTGCGGGGAGGGCCTGGTGACAATCAAAGCCCTAGCGGCTTATTGTAACCGAAAACGAGGCGTTTAGCCGAGCCACTTCGAAGCGAGCTGCTCGACGGTGCCGTTGTCGTTGAGCTTCTTGATGGCTTCGTTGATGGCCTTGGTGAGCTCGGGGTTGTCCTTCGACACGGCGATGGCGTATTCCTCGCCGGTGGCGACCTGCATCACGACCTGCGCGTCGGAGTACGCATCGGCGAGCATCTTCTTCACCACGGCGGAATTGGTGCACACGGCGTTGGCCTGGCCGGCCTGCATGGCGGCGAAGGCGTCGGTGGAGTTGCCGTAGGGCTGGATGGTCGCGTTCGGGAAGTTCTCCTGGCAGTAGGACTCGCCGGTGGTGCCGGACTGCACGGCGATGATGACGCCGGCCTTGTTGAGCTCTTTCTTGGCGTTGTCGGAGGTGATGGCCGTGTTGCTCTTCATGGTGGCGATGGCCTGGTCGTCAACGTAATAGGAATCGGTGAAGTCGACTTCCTTGGCGCGATCGGGGTCGACGCTCATGCCGGCCATGCCGAGATCGCACTGACCGCCGGCGACGACGGCCGGGATGATGCCGTCGAACTGCAGGGACTTCACTTCGAACTTGAGGCCGAGCTCGTCGGCGATGGCCTTGCAGAGGTCGACATCGAAGCCGACAGCCTCGCCGTTTTCAAGGTTCTCGAACGGCGGGTAGTCCGGAGACGTGCCCATGGTGAGCGTGCCGTCCTTGACGAGCGTGTAACCCGACGCGGTGGCTTCGGTCTTTGCGGCGGAATCGTCCTTCTTGGTGTCGGACGAAGAGCTGTTCGACGAGCAGCCGAACAGCGCGAGCGAGGCGGCAAGCACGCCGGCGGCGAGCACCACGCCCAGTTTCTTCATTTTCATCTTCTTTCCCCTTTCCACTGTCAAAAGCAAGATGAGTGATGCCCACTATAAAGGGTGCGCCCCCGTTTGTCGAACAGACGGGGGCGCCAAAAGCCGAAGGGTCGAAATAGGGACGCGATGTCAAGCTATTCGAAGTGCTCGGCCGCGGTTTCGAGGTTCTCGATGATGTTGATGCTCTGCGGGCACATGGACTCGCACAGGCCGCAATGGATGCAGTCGGACGCGCGGCCGGGCTTCGCCTGCCAGCTGTAGAGGCCCTTCACGAACTCGTTGTTCTCCGTCTGCGCTTCGAGGTTCAAAAGCCCCATGATCTCGGGGATGGCCACTTCCTTCGGGCAGCCCTTCACGCAGTAGCGGCAGTTCGTGCATGGGATGGACGCCATCGAGGCGAGGATGTCGCGCGCCTCGGCGAGCGCCTTGGTCTCGGCTTCGGAGAACGGCTCGTTCGCCTGGAAGTCGGCGACGTTCTCGCGCACCTGGTCGATCGTCGACATGCCGGAAAGCACCGTGACCACGCCGGGGAGGTTGTAGCAGAAGCGATACGCCCAGGAAGCGAGGCTCTTGTCGGGGTCGCATGCGCGCAGAGGCGCGGCGACGCGCTCCGGAAGGTCGACAAGGCGTCCGCCGCGGGCGGGCTCCATGATGATGACCGGCTTGCCGTGCTTGGCCGCGACCTCCATGCAGCGGCGGGACTGCGTGACAGGGTCTTCCCAGTCGAGGTAGTTCACCTGCAGCTGGACGAATTCCATTTCCGGATGGTCGGTCAGCACGCGGTCGAGCGTTTCGGGGCCGTCGTGCATGGAGAAACCGACGTGGCGGATAAGGCCGTCTTCCTTAGCCTTAAGCGCGAAATCCCACATGCCCCACTCGTCGAACACGCGCGTGCGCTTGCCGCCGACGTTGTGCAGCAGGTAGAAGTCGACGTAGTCGGTGCCGAGCCGCTCGAGCGAGGTGGGCAGGTTCGACTTCGCGGTCTTCTCGTCGGGGCACGCCCAGGCGAGGCATTTCGTCGCGATGGTGAAGCTGTCGCGCGGGTAGCGCTTGACGAGCGCTTCGGCAAGCGCCGTCTCCGATGCGCCGTTGTGGTAGACGAATGCGGTGTCGAAATAGTTTCCGCCGCCCGCGATGTAGGCGTCGACCATCTGCTTCACCTGGTCGATGTCGATTTTCGTCGGGTCTTTCGGGTCGGTTTGCGGCAGGCGCATGCAGCCGAAGCCGAGCTTCGACGCTCCTGCGAAATCGGTGTTCATGAGGCTCCTCTCGTCTTGGATACTCCATGATATCGCTTGGAGCTAGCTCAAAGTCAAGGAGGCCGAGGTCAGCACGCGCCGAGCGCACGCCCTCGCCCCGCGTCGCCGCCCCGCGCCGAAGCCGCTTCAGCACAGGGCCCGCCACGGGCGCGCCGGCTACTTCTCCAGCGCGCGGGCGAGGATCTGCATGCGGTCCTCGACTTCCTTGATGATGCGGCTGCAGTCCTTGAGCTCGCCATAGGCGTCGATGCCCTCGATCTCTCGCACCGCCTTGTACTTCAGGTCGTGTTCGAGGCTCGCCCAGAAGTCCATCGCCACCGTGCGGAGCTGGATTTCCACCGGCACCATCTGCTTGGCGTCGAGGAAGTACACGGGGATGCGCACGATAACGTGCAGGCTTCGGTACCCGTTGGGCTTGGGGTTGGCGATGTAGTCCTTCACCGTGACGATCTCGAGGTCGTCCTGGCGTTGCAGCAGGTCGAGCAGGTTGTACACGTCGCTGATGTAGGAGCAGATGACGCGGACGCCCGCGATGTCCATGATGTACTTCTCGATGTTCTCGAGCGTGCGCTCCTTGCCGTAGCGCCCGATCTTCTCGATGATGCTTTCCGGGGTCTTCAGGCGCGACTCGATATGGTGGATGGGCGTGCGGTTCTTCTTGAGGTTGAGGTCCTGGTCGAGGATCTCGAAGCGCACGACCATCTCGCGCAGCGCGGCGCGGTACTTCTGCATGATCTCGCGCAGCTTCGTCGCCGATGCGCGGAGGAACTCCACTTCGTCCTCGGACATGTCGGGGCGAAGCGTCAGGCTCCAATCGCTTCGCTGGTCCTGTTCGCTGAACAGCTGGGCAGCACTCGTCATGATCCTATTCGCCTTTCACCTTCGCCCACAGGGCGTTCTGCTCTGCGGTTGAGTAATCCTCGATGCGGCGCCCTTCGGCTTCGGCCGAAGCCTCCATCGCCGCCCAGCGCGCGCGGAATTTGCGGCACGAGGCACGAAGCGCGCTCTCCGCGTCGATCCCCATGCGCCGACCGACGTTCACCAGGGAGAAGAGGACGTCGCCGAACTCCATCTCCGCAGCGGAGACGAGGGCGCCGGCGCCGGCGTCGGCGGAACCGGGCGCAGCCGCAGCCGTATCCATCTTGCCGCCCTTCGCCTTCGGGGCCGCGTCGTACGCCGAGGAAAGCTCGGCGCGTTCCTCGTCGACCTGCGCCCACACGTCCTCGAGCGTATCCCACTCGAAGCCCGCCGCGGCCGCCTTGCGCGAGATCTTCTGCGCCTGCATGAGCGCGGGGAAGCTCGCAGGTACGCCGTCGAGCAGGCCGGGGCGTTTCTCGTTCGCGGCATCGGCATCGCCGTCGGCGGCGGCCTTCTCGGCCAGCTTGACCTGGTCCCACACGTCGAGCACCTCGGAGGCGTTCGACGCGTGCCCGTCGCCGAACACGTGCGGGTGGCGGCGGACCATCTTCGCGTTCACGTCGGCGCACACGTCGTCGATGGTGAACTCGCCGGCGTCGGCCGCGATCTGGCTTTGCAGCACCACCTGCAAAAGCACGTCGCCGAGTTCCTCGCGCGTGTGCGCGACGTCGCCCGTCTCGATGGCGTCGACGGCCTCGTAGGCCTCCTCGATCATGTTGTGGGCGATGGACTCGTGCGTCTGCTCGCGGTCCCACGGGCAGCCGTCGGGCGCACGCAGCGCCGAGATGGTGGCGACGAACTGGTCGAAAGCGGGATGCTCGTGCGGGTTGGAAACGCGCTCGAGCGCGGATGCGGCCGCGTTGTCGGGCTCGCCGCACGCGTTCGCGCGATTATCGTGATTCAAAGCCATGGAAGCCTTTCCCCTTCGCTGCCGAGGCTTCAAGGTTAGCACGCTCGCGCAGCCTATATATCATACTCTCGAAATCGTTACCGTACGGGAAAAAGAGCAGCCGAACCGCCGTCGCGCCAAGCCCGCTTTCCCCGAGACGCGCAGACGGAGACGCACGCAGGCGCTATACTTTGCAAGGAAACCTCTTTCGAAAGCGAAGCATATGATAGAACCCTCACGAGCCGCGCTGCTGCTCATCGACATGCAGAACGGCTTCATCGAGCCAACGTCCGCGCTGTGCGTTGCGGGCGCGAAGGGCATCGTGCCCGCATGCGCGCGCGCCCTCGACAGCGCGCGACGCCGCGGAATCGCCATCTTCCACGTCAGGCGCGCCTACCGCGCCGACGGAAGCGACGTCGAGCCCTGCCGCTACGACGCGTGGCTTAGCGGCGGAAGACCGCTGTCGGCCGCCTGCGACGACGCCGGGTCGCTCAACTGGCCCGACCTGCTCACACCGGCCGATGGCGATCGCGTCATGGTGAAGCCGCGCTTCTCCGCGTTCTTCAGCACGCCACTTAACGAGCTGCTTGCGCGCGAAGGCAGGAACACCGTCGTCCTCGCGGGGACGAACACCGCGAACTGCGTGCGCTCCACCTGCTACGACGCGCTTTCGTTGAATTACAACGTCATCGTGCTCGAAGACGCCACGGCAGCACCCTCTCCGGCCGTGCAGCGCGCGAACCTCGATGACATGCGGGCCGTCGGGGCGCAGATCATGGGCGTCGACGAATTCGAGCGACAGGGCCTCGCGAACGCCGAAGACGTCGCGGGCAGGGTCGCGCGCGCGATCGAGGCCGAACGCAAGGCGCACGCATGCCCAAACGCCGAGCCGCCCGCGAACGAGCAACCTGCCGCGCACGCCGCGCACACCACCGAGCCCGCATGCGGCAAGACGCTTCCGCCTTGCCGCGCTCCGAAGGGGATTTAGCATGATCATCCGAACCGACACCCTCGAAGACGAGCGCCTCGACGCGTACGCGCGCCTCACCGAAGCGCAGCTGCGCTGCAGGCTCGAACCGGAAAAGGGCATCTTCATCGCCGAATCGGGCAAGGTCATCGAGCGCGCGCTTGCAGGCGGGATGGAACCGTTGTCGCTGCTCATGGAAGAGAAATGGCTCGAGCCCATGGCGGACGTCATCGCGCAGGCGGAACAGGCGAACCCCGACATCCCCGTGTTCGTGGCACCGCACGCGGAGCTCGCCAAGCTCTGCGGGTACGAGCTCACACGCGGCGCGCTCGGGGCGTTTCGGCGCCCGCGTCCGCTTTCGGTCGCCGAGGCGTGCAAGGGCGCACGACGCATCGCGGTTTTGGAAGACATCACGAACCACACCAACGTCGGGGCCATCTTCCGGTCGGCGGCGGCACTCGGCATCGACGCCGTCCTCGTGACGCCCGCGTGCTACGACCCTCTGTACCGGCGCGCCGTGCGCGTGTCAATGGGCACGGTGTTCCAGATTCCCTGGACCCGCATCGGCGAGGAGGCGCGCAACTGGTCCCGCGACGGGATCCCCCTTCTTCACGACCTCGGGTTCGCCACCGCGGCGATGGCTCTTTCCGACGACTCGGTGAGCCTGCGCGATCCGCGGCTCAAGGCATGCGACAAGCTCGCTTTGGTGCTCGGCACCGAAGGGGACGGACTGTCGAAGGCCACGATCGCCCGCTGCGACTACACGGTGAAGATCCCCATGTACCACGACGTCGATTCGCTCAACGTCGCCGCGGCAAGCGCCGTGGCGTTCTGGGAGCTGGTGGCTCCGACGGCCTAACGGCCGTCGGAATGAGCCGACGCTGCGAGCCTTCCTGGCGGCGCGGATACGCGTTCCAAGGTTTTCTCGCGTACCGAAGTACGCTTCGAAACCCTTTCACGCGCCCCGCATCCGCCAGGAAGGCTCTCGCTGTCTTTGGAACAGGATGGGAGATAAAAGAAAACCAACTCGCCCCGTTTCCTACTTGTCGATTTCCTCGCGCGGGTCGTGCAGGTCGTTCGGCGGAACGCGCACTTCGTCCCACCCCATCTCGCAAAGGGCGTTCGCGGTGCGCCACGGCGGCGTGATGTCGTCGTATTGCGCGCAGTAGTTGAGCGCTTCAACAAGCGTGATGTTGTGCATGAGGTCGGCCATGGTGTCGACGTCGGGAATGGGCGGCAGCCACAGCGCGGGCAGGCCGGCTTTGCGCGCCTTGTCGATGTAGGCAGGGAGCACGGTGAGCCCTTCCTGGTTGTAGAAAACGCCCGTGTGGTCGAAGTCGGTTTCCCGCGTCCAGCCGATCACCGACACGCCCATCTCCTGATCAGGGGCGAGAACGATGCCGCCGGCCGGTTCGCCGTCGAGCCTGTGCAGCGCCTCGAACCCCGCGCGCACGTCCTTCTTCGTGAGCGCGGGCATGTCGGCCCCCATGGAAAGGATGCAGTCGGCCCCGCGTTGCCACACCTGGCTGAACGCATGGTTGTAGTGCTCGTCGAAGCTCGCGCCCTCGTCGGCGAGGAAGACGAGCTCGCGCGGCCACGTTCCCGCATCGGAGAACAGCTTCTCCATCACCGCGACGTTCTTCGCAGGCGTGGTGGAGATGATCATCTCGTATTCGTCTCGCACGACCTCGCGGCCTTCGGCCGCCGCCTCGCGCGCCCGCTCGGCGCTTTCGCGTTCCAAGTCGGCCATCGCGGCGCAGCAGATCTCGACCACATCGAAGAGCATGCAATGGTACAAACCCGACGCGACGTCGGGCTGGAACACGCCGTCTTTCAGCACCGTGAGGCGCGTCTTCACAAGGCCGGGGATGGGCGGCTTGCTGAAAAGAAGGAGCGCGTTTCTGCGCACGCGCTCCTTCTTGCTGCCGCCCTCGTCGCAGTTGGTTTCGCTCACGTGGGCGCTCCTTCTCGCAGGGGTTTTGCCGTGGTTTTGCCGGGCTATTTGGCGATCAGCACCGGAACGTCGGAACCGTGGATCACCTTGTGGCTCACGCTGCCGACGTACTCCTTCATGCCGGACAGGCCGCGGCTGCCGATGACGACCAGGTCATAGCCGCCCGCATTCGCCTGTTTGATGATCTCGGACGCCGGGTTGGTGCCGGTGACGAGCATCGGGCTTAAGCGGTCGGCCGCCTCTTCGTGCGCGCCGATGGCCTCTTCGAGCAGCTTCTTGCCGTCGTCCATCATCATGTCGAGGATCGAGCGGAAGCTCGTCATCTGGGAGTCGTCAAGCAGCGGAATGGGAACCACGTACACGACGTCTACCTGGGCATTCGGATTACCGTCCGTAACTTCAACCGCCAAATCGAGCGCGCGGCGACCGCCTTCGGTCGCATCGACCGCAGCGAGGATCTTGTTCATAGCCATAACTTGCTCCCTTCGTCGAAGCATTCGCATCGGCATAACGCCTTTGTCTCAAGTATAACACCGAGCCTTGCCGCGAAAGCGAAACGGGAAGCGCCCCGAAACGCGGTCGAGGGGCGAATGCACTCGCCCCTCGACCAATCGTCGAGCGCCCTTTTCGGGAACGCTACTTGAATTCGACCATGATGACGTCGCCCGCCGCAGGGGGCTTCACGTCGGAGCCCATGCCCACCATGCAGTACGCGTTCGCCGAGCGGGCGGCCGCAGACCCTGGGCGCCCGTCGACGGGATGCGCCTCGAGAGCGCCGTCTGAGCCCACGCGAACGATAAGCGGGCGGATGCCGTAGAACTCGGGCTTGCCGGGCTCATGGTCGGGATGCTCGGGAGGCCGCACCTCGCCCGCAAGCTTTTCGGGCTTGCCCGCCCCAGGCCCGTGCTTCGGCTTGGGGAAGTCCTCCGCCAGGCGCGCCGGCACCTTGGCAACGACGGGATCGAGTCCCAGGTAGGCGCGAACGAGCGGGCGCAGATAGAAGTCGAGCGTGAACGACGCCCCGCCCGAGGGACCCGAGATTCCCACGATGGGCGTGCCGCTGACGACGGCGTAGGAGCTGTGGTGGCCCGGCCCATGGTTGGTCTGGTGGCAGATGACCTCGCCCATCTCCTCCATAACCTCGCACGACCAGTCGTCCGAGCCCTTCGACGACCCTGCGTTCAGAACGACGATGTCGGCGACCTCGCATGCGCGCTTGATGGCGTCCTCGATCGCGGGCTTCTCGTCGCACACGATGTCGAAGGGGACGAACTGCCCGCCCCACGCCTCCGTCTTCGCGCGGACGAGCAGGCTGTTCGTCTCGAAGTTGCGACCGCGCGCCGCGAACTGCCCCACACGCGTGGGGTCGAGGGGCACGCCCGCGGGAACGAGCTCGTTGCCCGTGGGGATGAAGGCAACGCGCGGCTTGCGCACCACGCGCGCGACCGAGTTGTTGCCGCTGCCGATCGCCGCCGCGATGTCGGGGGTGACGACCTCCCCCGCATGCGCGATGACGTCGCCGCGCTTCATCGTCGAACCGACCGGCTTCGTGCCCGCGCCCTGCTTCGACGGCGCGGCATCGATCGCGATATGCTGTTCGTCCGCCGACACCCGCACGTGTTCGATGACGATGGCGGTGTCGAACCCTTCGGGCATCGCGACGCCCGTGTTCGCGAACTGCCAATCGACACCGCGGACCCATGCGCTCGTGTCGGGAAGCTCGCCTTCCGCAAGTCCCTCGAAATCGCTCCAGTGCAGAGCGACCGAATCCATCGCGCAGGTCAGCGCCGAGGGCATGTCGGTTCGCGCCACGGCGTCCTCGGCGAGGACGCGCCCGATCGAGTCCTCGAGCGCGACGTACTCCGTCGCCTTCGCGGCAACCGCCGCATCGTGGTCGCTTACGCCTGCCTCCGAAAGGCCGAACCCGCCTTCCCGCGCGCTCATCGCGGCGAGCATCCGGTCGACCGCCTCTTCACGCGAAAGCTGGATATGATGGGAATGATCTCTCATGAAGCCTCCTCAACATGGGTTGCGACCTGCGATTATCCGTCGACCGTCGCATTCAACGATGCTTATTGTACCCATTTGCGGATAAAAAGAAAGGGACCGCGGTCCAGGGGAGCACCCCCAGGCTCGCAGTCCCTTTCACGCCGCGCGATGCGCGCAGGCTAGATCTTGTACATGTACTGGAACACGTCTTCGCGCTGGATGATGACCTGCACGCCAAGGTCCTCCCCCACCGCGGTGAGCTTGTCCTGCACCGTGTCGAAATCGGCGGAAGCGGGGTCGAGCGTGGTGAGCATCGTCATCGAGAAGATGTCGTTCAGGATGGTCTGGCTGATGTCGTCGATGTTCGCGTTGCATTCTGCGAGCGTGGTCGCCACTGCCGCGACGATGCCGCTGCGGTCCTTGCCGAGAACGGAGATGACGCACTTCATGAATGGCCCCTTTCGCCGTGCGTTTCGTATCCTTCATGCACCATAGTATCGCAAGCGCGAATGCGCGGCGCGCTTTTGCCTTGCGCATTCACGCGATGTGCGCAACAGGCTAGCGAGCGTCGCGCAGGATAAGCGACATGGCCTCGGTGCGAGAGGCGCGCGCTGCCGGCGTGGAACCGGCGAACACGCCGCGCACTGCGCTCGTGACGGTGCGGCTGCCCGGCTTCTTCACGCCACGCATGCTCATGCACATGTGCTCGGCCTCCAGAACGACGATGACGCCCTGCGGGTTGAGCTGCTCCACGAGCGTGTCGGCGATCTGGCTCGTCAGGCGCTCCTGCACCTGCGGACGCTTCGCGAACACCTCCACCAGGCGCGCAAGCTTCGACAGGCCGCACACGCGCCCGTCGGCTGCGGGGATGTAACCGATGTGCGCCTTGCCGAAGAACGGTACGAGGTGATGCTCGCACATGGAGTAGAAGGAGATGTCGCGCACGAGCACCATCTCGTTGCAGTGTTCGTCGAACGTGGTCTCGAAGTGGACGGCCGGATCCTGCGTCAGGCCGGCGAACACCTCCTCGTACATGCGGGCGACGCGCGCCGGGGTTTCCTTCAGGCCCTCGCGGTCGGGGTTCTCGCCGACGCCTTCCAGGATAAGGCGCACGCCCTCTTCTATTTTCTTAGTATCCATATCGTTCAATCCTCTCGAATTCGAAAAGCAGCTCGGCCGCTCGCGACGTCGTCGCACGATGCCGCTTGCAGGGGGGGGGTGCCTAGTCGATCGCCAGCTCTATGCCGACCGGGCAATGGTCGCTTCCGTACACCTCGCTGAAGATGCTCGCGCTCTCGACTCGAGGCGCGATGTCGTCGCTCACGAGGAAGTAGTCGATGCGCCACCCTGCGTTGTTCTTGCGCGCGTTGAAGCGGTAGCTCCACCACGAATACGCGCCGGGCAAGTCGGGATGCGCCGCGCGGAAGGTGTCGGTGAAGCCGGCGTTCAGAAGCTCGGTGAACTTGCCGCGCTCCTCGTCGGAAAAGCCGGCGTTTCCCCTGTTGGGGCCAGGGTTCTTCAGGTCGATCTCGTTGTGCGCCACGTTGAAGTCGCCGCACATCACCACCGGCTTCGCCGCCGCGGTCTCCCCCGCCTGGGTGAGCGGCAGCGCATCGACGTCGATGTGCCCCTCGCCAAGGGGCCACGACCCCGTGCCTTCCGGCGCGTCGGGGGAAAGAACGACCCGGCCGTCTTCGCCCGCCCGCTCGACGGGCACGCCTGCGGGAAGCACGCCCGCCTCGAGCCCCTTGCAAAAGTCGCGGAACGCATCATCCCATTCCATGCGGTGCCCGATGCGCGCGAGCTCGTTTTGCGCATTGGGGGTGTACACGTCGACGAACCAGAACTCGGGGAACTCGAGCGCGACGATGCGCCCTTCGGTGTCGAGGTAATCCGACCCCAAGCCATGGAGCACCTGCAGGGGCTCACGCTTGGTGAACACCGCGGTCCCGGAATAGCCCTTGCGCTCGGCGTAACTCCAGAACTCCCGGTAATCGGGCAGGTCGAGGGTTGCCTGCCCCGCCTGCAGCTTCGTTTCCTGCAGCGCGAACACGTCGGCGTCGAACTCGCCGACGATGTCCTCGAAGCCCTTTTTCATGACGGCGCGCAGGCCGTTCACGTTCCATGAGATCAACCTCACGATGCACCCTTTCGTCACAGCATTCGCATCAGTATAACGCGAACCGCCTCGAAGCGAGAGGCTTGGGCGGCGGGATGCCGGCCGCCCCGCCCCTGCGGCGATTATTTCAAGAATGGCTCTTGTCATTTATTGGCGTGTGTCTTATACTTGAGGAGGTCTGAAACACAACGAGCAAGCGCCTGTATCCTCCTTATGCAGGCGCTTGCTCGTATCTCGGGCCCCTTTACTTATGATATGGCTCGCCGCGGGATATCTTGCAGGCGCGGTAGAGCTGTTCCAACAAGACGACGCGCGCCAGGTTGTGCGGCAACGTGATCCGCCCGAACGACAGCGTTTCATTCGCCCGTTTGCGCACGTCGGCGCTCACGCCGTCCGACCCGCCAATGACGAAGGTGAAGTCGCTTTCCCCGCCAAGGGCGAGCTCGTCGATGCGCGCCGAGAGGTCCTCGCTCGTCCGTTCCTTGCCGTCGATCGCGAGAAGGATCATGCGCGAATGGTCGGGCACGGCGGCGAGGATGGACGCTCCCTCTTTGGCTCGGGCCGCATCGACCCCGCCCGCCTTCCCGGGATCGATGTCGGCGACCTCCTTCACCTCGACCTTCGCATAGGCTCCTAGGCGCTTCAGGTACTCGGCGCATGCGTCGACCCAGAACCGCTCCTTCAACTTTCCGACCGCGACAACGCGAAACCGCATCGCTTCCCCCTTCGACAAGAAAAGCGCGGACCGGCATGCGATCCGCGCTTCGCTGATTTCATTTCCCGCGCACCCTTGAGCAGGCTTGCAGGCTACTTCCAGTCCGACCCGATCACCACGAGGAAGTCGCCGTCGTAGGTGTAGGTGCCGTTGTTCTTGGTGGCGACGCCGTTGCCGATCGCTTTCACGATTTCCTCGGCCGCCTCTTTCTGGGAATCGTTGGCGTACACGACGACGGTCGTCGAGAATTTCGAGCCGGCGTTGCCCGTCGAGGTGGTGTAGCCGAGTTTCCCTATCTTGTCGGCGGCGGTCGCCGCGGCGCCATCGATCCCCGCGCCGTTCTTGACCACGACCGACCCCGTGCGGTTCGTGCTGAGCTGCGTGGACGACGAACCGCTCGAAGAGGACTGGCCCGATGCGCCGCCCGTGTTCGCGAGCACCGTGCCGTTCTTCGAATCGACTTCGCTTTCGGTCGTCGGCGGCAGGCCCTGGTCGACGCGGTTCATCATGGTCTGCCACTCGTTCTGGTTCACGTATTCGTACCAGCCGCCGTTCACGTACTTCGACGTGGTGGGCTCCATGGCCGAGTAGATGTCGTTTTCGGCGTCGAGCCCCTTCATGCTGGAAGCGAGGCTCACGATGTCGGTCACGCCGTAGTCAGTGGTGACGTACTTCGAAAGCGCCTGCACGGTGTTCGCCATGGTGACCGGGTCGGAAGAGAGGATCTTCTTCGCGATGGCGGAAAGCACGAGGCGCTGGTTGGCGGCGCGGTAGCGATCGCCGTCGCCGTAGGCGTCGTAGGCATGACGAGCGCGGCACAAAATAAGCGCTTGGTCGCCGTTGAGGGTCTGCACGCCCGCGTCGAGATGCCCGCCGGCGTCCTCGTCGTTGATTTCCATGGGAACGTCGACCTCGACGCCACCGAGCGCGTCGACCGCCTCCTTGAAGCCGTCGAAGTTGATTTCGGCGTAATGCGAGATGGGAACGCCCGCGAACTTCGAGACGACCTCGATCGTGTAGGCGGCGCCGCCGATGGAGTGCGCGGCGTTGAGCTTCTGTTTGCCGTTAGTTCCCATGTCGATCAGGGTGTCGCGATGCAGGGACACCATCGTGACCTTCTTGTTCTGTGGGTCGACGCGCATGAGGATCATGCTGTCGGCGCGGAACTGGTCGCCCGCGTACTCGGCGGATTCCGAACGCTCCTCGGAACCGTCGGTTCCCATGAGCAGCATGTAGAACGGGTCGCCCGCGTACTGCGTGTCGGTAAGCGCGTTGCGCAGGTTATCGTCGACGCCCTTGTTGAGGTTGCCGTTGATGGAGTTGATGTAGGCGAACGCCGCGCCGGCGCCGCCGAGAACGACCACGAGCAGCACGATGAGCACGGTGAGCAGAATCTTCTTGCGTTTCTTGCCTTTGCGTTTCTTCGTGTACTCCGCCTGGGTCACGCGACGAGAATACGGGTTCTGGGCAGAAGGATCGGCGTCTCCGGCCGAGACGGCCTGGGAAGCATGCGCAGCATGATGGCCCCGCGAAGACGAGGCGGGCACGTAGCCCCCCTCCGCCGCAGAGTAGCCCTGCGACGAGGAAGATGCGTGCGTTGGGGTTTTTTTATTTCTTCTCATGCATATAGATTGTGCCGACGCGCGCGACCGCTGACAAGCGTGGCCGCCCCTTTTCTGTTAAAAGGTCGCACGATGCCCACTGAAAACCTACAATTGAGCGTTCCCTTCGCGCAGACGGAAAGCGCGAAGGGGCCTAAAGGGAAATCCGTCCCGCCTACTTGGCTCCCAAGCGACGCGCCATCTCGTCGTTCGCGGCGAGTTCGGGGGCGTCGTCGAGCGCGGCGAGCTCCGGCGCATCGCAGCCCGTGCGCGCCGCCCATCGACCGCATGCGGCCCGAAGCAGCCAATCCGCCACCTCGGGGTTTTTCGAGAGCAACGGCCCATGAAGGTAGGTTCCCACTAATTTCTTGTAGAGGACGCCATCGGCCCCGTCGTTGTCGTTGTTGCCATGCCCCGTCGACGAGACGACCTTGCCGAACGGGCTTAGGCCCGACCCGAGGTACGTGCGCCCCGCATGGTTCTCGTAGCCCACCACCGGATGCGCGGCGAGCGGGGACGAAAGCGCGATATTGTCGATGAGGCGGTCGGCCGACGTTCCCGGGCGCTTCGTCTCGATGTCCACGATGCCAAGGCCGGGCACCTCCTCGTCGCCGAGCAGCCACGTCTTGCCGAGGATCTGGTACCCGCCGCAGATGGCGAGGAGCGCGCCGTCGCCTTCCACGAAGGCGCGCAGCCCCTCTTTCATGCGCAGAAGCTCGCCGGACGCGAGCTTCTGCTCGCGGTCGGGGCCGCCGCCGAGAAAGACCAGGTCGACGTCGTTAAGATCGATGGACTCGCCATACTCGACGCGTTTCACGCAGACGGGGATGCCGCGGCGTTTCAGGCGCTCACTCAAGATGCGCACGTTGCCGCCGTCGCCGTAGAGGTTCAGCAGGTCGGGGAACATATGCGCGATGACGACCGGGCGCGCCTTGTCGCCGGCGTCGACGCGCGAGGCGTCCTCGCCCTCTGAGGCCTTGGGGGTTTCGAGGCTTTCGCCCTCGTCCGACGCGCTCGCGGGGACTCCCGTCGAAGCAAGCTCGCCCCCACGCGCGACCTGCTCCCCAGCCGCAGCCCCGCCGTTCGAGCCCTCTGCCGCGTCGAGCGCCGCCTTCACCGCGGGCAGCGCCGTGTAGTTCGCGATGGCGTACGCGCTCATTTCCCGAGGCAGCGCCGCCACGCGGGAAAGGAAGTCCTCGGGGCTTTCGACCACGTCGGCCTCGATGCCCGCGTACTTCAGGCGCACCTGCATGTCGCGCGCCCGAATGCCGCCCGCGAAGACGGCGCAGCCCCGCTGATGGGAAAGCTCCTCGAAGTCGATGTCCCACAGCCACGAGATGTCGTGCCCGTCGGCTTCCTTGTCGTTGATGAAGAACGCGACGGCTTTCGGGGCGGTATCGCGCTCGATGATCTTGAGGTTCTGGTTGAACCCGGTGGGATTTTTCGCCAGGTTGAGCAGCACCCGGCGGCCCGCCAGGGAGTATTCCTGCAAGCGGCCGTTCTTCGGGTCGAACTCGTCGATGGCACGATGCAGCGCGTCCTGGGGGCAGGCCAGAAGGTCGGCCGCAACGCCGACCGCGAGCAGGTTGTAGACCATGTAGGCGCCGTTGAACGACGCATGAACCGGCCAGGGCACCGAGGGGTCGCCCGCAGCAGGCTCGGGACGGGCGATGTCGAAGGCGAGCCCCGCAGCGTCAAGCGCGACGTCGCGCGCCGCATAGTCGAGAGCCGGACGGGAGAAACCGCAGGTCGGGCAATGCCACGACCCGAGCTGGCCGTACTGCCGAAAATCGTAGTCGAACATGGACGAGCAGAGCTGGCACATCGCCGCGTCTGCGACGGTGTTCTGCGCGAGCCCCATGCTCTCCGCCACGCCGAACGCGATCGAGCGCGTCTTCTCGCGGCCGGGCGCCTCCGCGGCTCGGTGGGCGATCGTCGCGCAGAGCGGGTCGTCGGCGTTGTACACGAGGACGGTCTCGGGCGACGCTGCAAGCGCGCCCACGATGCTGTCCTGGATGCGGTCGATCTCGCCGCAGCGGTCGAGCTGGTCGCGGAACAGATTCAACAGCAGCACATAGGTGGGACGAAGCTGCGGGGTCATCTTCGCGAGCCACAGCTCGTCGCTTTCGAACACGCCCCAATCGGCCTGCTTCGCGTGGAGCAGCGCCGTCGACACGCCGGAGTCGAGGTTCGCTCCCGTGCGGTTGCACACCACCCGCGCCCCCGAACGCTCGAGCACGTCGGCGAGCAGGTTCGTCACCGTGGTCTTGCCGTTGGTGCCCACCACCATGATCGATCCCCGGGCAAGCTTTCCGCGGAGGTCGGCCAGAAGGCTCGGGTCGACGTAGAGCGCGATCTTCCCTGGGAAATTAGCCGCTGGCCTGCGGAAAACATGCTTGAGTCCGAAGGTCGACAGAGCGCTTACGCAACGTGCGGCGGCAAACCTGATTCCCATGAGGCATCCTTTGCAAACGAGAAGCGCGCCGACGCGTGGCCGACGCGCGCGATAATCTGCTTGGAAGTATACCGCCCGAAGACGCGAAGAGCGCAGCGGCAGCACGCCTGCAAAAGAAAAGCGGAGCCCTTGGAGAGGACTCCGCTTCGGGGGTTCGCCAAAGGGGATAAGAGGAGGAGCGAACCCTTAAGGGGTGGGATACAACCGACATGCGATATAGGAGGGGGTTCGCATATCGGATGGTTAACGTTGAGTAGTATACGTCCTATGCGTGCGACCTGGTGATACACTTATCGCAACGTGTGTTGCATTATTGAGAACAGGCCTGTTGCTCGATTGGGAACCAACACCGGGGCCCTATGGCAACCAAGAGCTGTCGCGCCTTCGCCGACTCGCCTAAAGAGCCCAGCCTCCTCCCCCACCGAGCAGCACCAGCGGCTAGAGCATCCGTTCCGCCCGCACGCTCGCGCGCCATTGCGCCCGAGCGTTTTCGAGCACGGAGAAGTCGGCGAGGTACTCCTGGCAGCTTGCCAGCGCCTCCTTGCACGCCGTGAGCGTGCGACCCGAAAGCGCGCGGCCGATGTACGCGTTCACGTCGATGCCGGCGTCGACCCCTTTGATGGGCAGGTACACGACCTTGCTCGACCCGTAAGCCCAGTTCGCGCTCGTGGAGATTCCCACGCTGTTCGAGGTTTCAACCTCGATGTACATCGAGTCGACGTCGCGGAAGCTCCGCACGCGGTCAAGGGAAAGCGACGGCTCGGTTTCGAGCACCCGCTTCATCCGATCCTGCAGCCCCGGGAAATCCTTCTCGCTCGGAAGGAGCAGGTCGAGCCCCGTGATGCGCGAAAGCTCGATGCCGTCGGCGCAATCGTGCGCAAGGCGGCTGTTCGCGCGAACGACCACGCAGAACTGGTCGCGGTACATGGTGGCGAGCTCGTAGCGCTGCTGTTGCGGCGAGTACACGTTGAGCATGATGTTGAGATCGGCCTTGTTGTCATCGAGCGCCGTGTAGAGCATCTTGTACGGCATGCCCTTGAACTCGATCTCGATTTCGGGGTAGTGCTCCTTCAAATACGATGCGAACTTCAAGATGAAAGGCCGCGCCGCGTTGTGCAGGTACCCCAGACGCACCACCGGCTTGCCGCCTTCGTCGAGGCGCGACATCTCCGCCAAGGCCGCGTTGTACTCGGCGATGATCGCCTTCGCGCGGCCGAGGAAGACGCTCCCTGCCTCGGTGATGGCCACCGACTGCTTCGAACGGGCGAAGAGCTTCGTGCCGAGCTCCTCCTCCATCGCCGAGATGTGCCGACTGATGACCGAAGGACTCACGAAGAAATGGCGCGCGGTATCGCGGAAGCTTAGGTTTTCGGCAAGGTATTCGAACTCGTGAAGATGCTCGATATTCATGTTCCCGCCCTTCTCGTTTCCTCCTGCAACGTGATCGATTCTGTGCAATACCCCTCGTTGGGAACAGAGTAGCAAATGAAGGGCTCGCGCGTACGCCAACGTCGGCGCACGCGCCGGAATCATCGCGGCAGCGGAAGGGGCGAGGGGGGATCGGAAAACAGAACGGGCCGCCCAAATGGGCGGCCCGATAAGTTCTGGAGCCAACGAGCGGATTCGAACCGCTGACCTACGCATTACGAGTGCGTTGCTCTACCAGCTGAGCCACGTTGGCAAACACGCGAAGCCAAAGCTTCAGACGCGAAAATAGATTATAGCGAAGCGCCTGCCGCAACGCAAGGGGATTTTTTCAAACCCGCCTTATTTCATGAGCTTGGTGACCGCCTCGGTGTACGCGACGGGGTCGTCCAGCGGGATGCCTTCGACGAGAAGCGCCTGGTCGTAGAGGATGCCGGAATACAACTTCACCTTTTCCTCATCGCCCGCGCTCTGCGCCTGCTGCATGACCTCGAACACCGGGTGCTTCGTGTTCACCTCGAGCACGCGATGCGACTTAACGGCGCCTTCCTCGTCGGCGCTCTTCGGGACGTTCGACAGGATCTTCTCCATGCGCAGCGACACGCCGCCCTCGGTGGTGATATAGGCAGGGGCATCGGTCTGGCGCGTGGACACGGCGACCTTCTCTACCTTGCCGTCGAGCGCTGTCTTCATAGCCTCGAACAGGTCCTTGTTCGATTCGGCGGTCTCCTCCGCTTCCTTCTTCTCCTCTTCGGACTCGAGACCCAAATCCTCGCCGCCGACGTTCTTGAGCGGCCACGCGGTGAGCGAATCCGGGTCGGCCGCGTCGGGCACCGCGTAGTCGGACATGGCCATCATGCAGAATTCGTCCACGTCTTCGGGGCACAGAAGCACGTCGTAGCCCTTCGCGAGAACCGTGGTCACGATCGGCAGCTGCGCCATGCGCTCGACCGAGTCGCCCGTCGCATAGTAGATGGTTTCCTGGCCATCCGCCGCCGCCTTCACGTACTCGGAGAAGGTGATCATCTTCTTTTCCTTCGCCGAATAGAACAGCAAGAGATCGCCGAGCACGTCTTTCGCCGTGCCGTAGGACGTGTACAGACCGTACTTCATGCCGCGACCGAAGTTCTCGAAGAACTTCTCGTAGCCCTCGCGGTCCTTGTCGCGGAAGCTTTCGAGGTCGGACTTGATCTTCTTCTCGATACGGCGCGCGATGGCCTTGAGCTGATTGTTGTGCTGCAAGGTTTCACGCGAGATGTTGAGCGTGAGGTCCTGCGAGTCGACGATGCCGCGCACGAAGTTAAAGTAGTCAGGCAGAAGTTCTTCGCACTTGTCCATGATGAGGACGTTGGAGCTGTAGAGCGCGAGGCCCTTCTTGTAGTCCTTGCTGTACAGGTCGTACGGGGTGCGGCTCGGCACGAACAGGAGCGCGTCGTAGGTGAGAGCGCCTTCCGCGTGCAGCGAGATGGTACGCGCCGGATCTTCGAAATCATGGAAGTTCGACTTGTAGAACTCGTTGTACTCGTCCTGGCTCACATCGGACTTCTTGCGCTTCCAGATGGGGATCATCGAGTTCACGGTCTCGATTTCCGTGTAGGTCTCGTACTCGGGCTTGTAGTCGTCGCCCGCATCTTCCGGCTTCGGCTTCTCGCGCGTCTTGCTGACCTCCATCTTGATGGGGTAGCGCACGTAGTTGCTATAGCGCTTGATCAGGTCTTTCAGGCCGTACTCGGACAGATAGGTATCGTAGGAGTCCTCGTCGGTGTCTTCCTTCAGGGTAAGGATGACGTCGGTGCCGTGTTCGGCGCGCTCGGCCTCGGAAATGGTGTAGCCCTCGATGCCGTCCGATTCCCACGCCCACGCTTCGTCGCTACCGAACGCGCGCGAGACGACGCGCACCTTCGAAGCGACCATGAAGCCGGAGTAAAAGCCCACGCCGAACTGGCCGATGATATCGATGTCGTCGCCCTGCTTCTCAGCGTTGTCGGTCTTGAATTCCTGAGAATCGGAATGGGCGATGGTACCGAGGTTCTTGTCGAGCTCGTCTTTAGTCATGCCGATGCCGTTATCGGACACGGTGACGGTGCGGGCGTCCTTGTCGAAGCTCACCTGAATGGCTAGCTCATCCTTCGAAAGCTGAACGTCGGTATCGGTCAAGCTTTTGAAGTAGAGCTTATCGACAGCGTCCGATGCGTTCGAGATGAGCTCGCGGAGGAAGATCTCGCGGTTCGTGTAAATGGAGTTGATCATCAGGTCGAGCAGCTTTTTGCTCTCTGTCTTGAATTTCTTCATGGTGTCGCTTCCCTTTCTTAAGAAGACCTGTTTGGCAGTCTCCTTCTTTGAGTGCTAAAGGGAATTGTAGCGACACACCCTATCATGTCAAGTAATCTGAGTGCGATAGACTCAACTTTTCGGATTTCTGCAAAGACACGTTAGCGGAAAAGGCGTTTCGGCCCATTTTCATTAGAAATCGCCACGCTTTCGACGGCTATCCGAACAAGAGATAATCAAAAAGGGCGCAGGCACGCCGCCGGGAACGGCCATCAAGACGCCTTATCAAACGAAGGAACCGCTCTGAAGAAATTCCAGGGCGGCTCCTTTTTTCGATTACGGCTTTTTTCTTATCAACCAAAGAGTTTGCGGTGCGGTTCGCCTAGCAATAGAACAGGATCTCGTTGTAGGTCGGGACCGGCCAATGGTTGTCGTCGACGACGATTTCCATCGCATCGACCGCAGCACGGAGCTCGTCCATGAGCGGGATGACGTGGTGTGCGTTGTCGTTCGCGCGCTCCTGCTGGTCCTCGATCTCGACGTTGGCGAGATGCGCGGTATTCAAAGCGTCGAGCGCCTCTTCAACGCGCTTGGCGCCATCGATCACCGTCTGGAGCTTCTTCTCCTGGAAGCCCTGGTCGGCGGAGGGCAGTGCGGTCTTGACCTCATTGATGTCCTTGGCGATATCGGACGCGAAGCTGTTGATGGCCGGCAGGTAGAAGCGGCGAACCATGCGCTTCATCGTGCGCGCCTCGATGTTGAGGAGCTTGTTGTACTTCTCGAGCTTCACCTCGTAGCGGGAGCGGACCTCGACCTCGGAGAGCACGTTGAACTCGCCGAACAGATCGATGCTCTTCTGTTCGATGAGGCACGGCAGCGCATCGGCCGTCGTCGGATGGTTGGCAAGGCCGCGGCGCTCGGCCTCGACGGGCCACTCGTCGGAGTAGCCATTGCCGTTAAAGATGATGCGCTGATGCTTGCGCAGGTCGTCCTTGATGTAGGCGATGGCGGCAGCCTCGAACTCCTCGCCGGTCTTGCCCTCCATGGCGTCGGCGAATTCCTTCAGGCTCTTCGCCATGGCCGTGTTGAGGATGGTGTTGGCGTCCGACAGGTTCACAGCCGAGCCCGGC
>CAKUGU010000036.1 GCA_934654815.1 uncultured Ellagibacter sp. | reverse complement strand
CGCTGCCATTTGAAGGCGAAAAGCGCGACCTCTACTCGACTTCGACGTCTTCGGCGATAACGGCTTCGGAGTCATCGGCCTCAACGGGCTCGACAGCTTTCTCCCCCGCCTTGGCCCGGCTTTCCGCAAGCTCGGCGAACATCTGCTTCATCGTCGGGTTTTTCCTGGTCAGACGCTTGATGGTGAGGTCCTGCGCCTTATTGTTCGCCAAACGCAGGTTGTTCTCGGACGACAGCAGCGCGTCTTTCGTCTTCTGCAGATGCGAGATGGTCTTGTCGATCTCGTCGATGGCGGTTTGGAACTTGCGGCTCGCGATGTCGTAGTTGCGGCCGAACTTCGCCTTGAAGTCCTCCATCTGCTCCTCGAAGTGCGTGATGTCGATGTTCTGGTTGCGTACCTCGGCAAGCTCGGCCTTGTACGAAAGCGCCGAAAGCGATGCGTTGCGCAAGATGCTGATGATGGGGATGAAGAACTGAGGGCGGATGACGTACATCTTCTCGTAGCGATAGCTCATATCGACGATGCCCTCGTTGTAGAGCTCATTTTCTGGCTCGAGCATGGTCACGAGCACCGCGTATTCGCAGCTCTTCTTCCGGCGGTCGGAATCGAGCTTCTTCAGGAAGTCCTCGTTCTTATGCTTGTGCGTGCTGTCGTCGCTCTCGTTCTTCATCTCGAACATGATGGACACGACCTCATTGCCGTCGTCGTCGCACTCGCGGAACACGAAGTCGCCTTTCGTGCCGTCGACCACGTCGTTGTCCTTCTCGAAATATGCCTTGGGGAACGCCGCCGCGCGCATTTTGTTGAACTCGATCTCGCAGTGCTGCTCGAGCGACTCGCCCACCATCTTGGTGGAAAGGCGCGCCTTCATGTCCTTGTAGCGGGCGATTTCTTCTTCCTTGTAGGCGATGAGCTCGTCCTTCGCGCGAAGCTTCGTCGACATCTCCTCGCGAAGGGCGCTCACACGCTGCTCCCCCTCGGCCGCCGTGAGCTTCACCTGCGCGGCAAGGTCGTCGCGCTCGCGCTCGACGGTCGTGCGGGCCTGCGTCACCGCAAGTTCCTTCTCCGTCGCGAACGACGCCTTCTGCGCCTCGAGCTTCTGCGTGAGCTCGGCGATCTTCGCATCGCGGGACGCGGTCGCGTCGGCAAGGGCGCGCTCGTGCTCGGCGCGCGTCACGCGGGCCGAAGCCTCGCGCTCGTCGGAAAGGCGGGAAAGCTTCGCCTTGAGTTCCGCGATCTCGGCGTCTTTCGCCGCAGTCGCCTGGGAAAGCTTCGCCGCCTGCTCGGCCGCGGCAGCGCGGGCGGCGGCGTCGTTTTCGCGCTTCAGGGAATCGAGGGTCTGGGAGAGCTTCGCGATCTTCGCATCGCGGTCGGCCACGACCGAGCGCGCTTCCCCGCGCACCTTCTCGCTCGCCAGGGCCACGGCCTGCTCGCGCTGCTCGGAGAAAATCTTCTCGCGCCGCGCGATCTCGCGGTCGAACTCGCTATCGCGAACCTGCTTCACGATGTCGGCGAACCCCGATTCGTCAACCTGGAAAACGGTCCCGCAATGCGGGCACTTGATCTCGTTCGATGCCGTCATGGCCTCCACCTTTCAAGCGAGCATGCACGTCCCATCAAGGATACCCCATACGAAAAGCGCCGCGACCCCCGAATCGAAAGGTCGCGGCGCGTTGCGCCCGGTTCGCTTCTGAAGGCGCTACTTCTGCGCGTCCCAGACGACGCCGGTTTTGTGCCAATTGTTGAAGTCGGTGGCCCACCCGTCGATTTCGTACTCCACGATCGACACGTCGCTTTTGCCGTCCGACGTCGTGCAATAGAACTTGCGCGTTCGATTGTCGTAAGGAACCTGTTCAAGCGTCTCGCCGTACTTCGCCGCGTCGCCGCCCACCGCCTGGATGATCGTCGGCTGTACGTTCACGTGCGCGACCGGCGTCGACACCGTCTTCATCGGCTGCGCGTCGAGTTCGGCCGACTGCGCGGGCTTCAGGAACATGATGGCGTTCGACGAGGCGTCCCACTCGTCGTAGATGCCCCAGTCCCCGTGGTCCGACGTCACCAGGATGGTCGTGTTGTCGTAAATCCCCAGGTCCTTGAGCTGCTGGATGTACTCGTCCAGGATCTTGATGCTGCCGCGGATCTGACGGATCGCGTCGGAGTTGTCGGTGCCGATGTCGTTGCCGTTCTCGTCGAGATTGAACGGGTAGTGGCCGCCGAGCAAGTGGATGAAGCGGAACGCCCCCGCGTCGCCCTCGTCGGTCGCCGAAAGGCGTGTCGTCTTGAGCTTGTTGAAGTACGCCCCGTCGTTCATCGTGTAGAGCGTGCTCTGCTGCTGCTCGCCCGAATCGACGTTTTCCACCTGCTTGGTCATGCCATTGTTGACCTCGTCGGTGTAGAACCAGAAGTACGGCTTGAACGCCCACGGCAGATCGCGGTACATCGCGCACTTCCACAGCGTGAACAGCGCCCCTTGCTCGTCGAGCAGAGACGGCGCGTCCTCCGTCTGGTTGAGCGGATGGTAGTTCATCGTGAGGTCGGCGACGTGGCGCTGCTCGTCGTCGGAGGAGTACTCCAGCCCGAACGTGTCGGTGTACACGCCCATGCTGTACCCCGCGTCGTGGATGTCGTCGAGGTAGCTGCTGCGCTCAAAACGGCTGGCCAGGTACTGCGAGAACAGCTCGCCTTGTTGCGGAAGCTCGCCCGTCAGGAGGAACGGCACGCCGTAACGCGTGGGGACCATGGAACCGTCGACGTTGTTGTACCAGGTGAAGCCCGTCCACGTGTCGAATTCCTGCGGGTAGTCCTGCATGATCTGGGTCATCTGCTTGGTGTCGGTGAAGTCGAGCACGAACACGACGACGTTGCTTTTCTCCGACACGGTGAACAACCCGTCTTCGGTCATGCGCAGATCAGCCACGTCGTATGCCTCGGGATCGGAAGAAGCCGGCTTCACCGCATTCGACGCGAAGAGGCTCCCCACACCGACCCCCTGCACGATGATGAGGGCGACCGCGATCGCCGCCGCGCCGCCGCGGCAGAGCGCCGGCTTCCAGTGGCTCACCGCCAAGGGCAAAGCCACGACAACGACCCACACGACGGTGCTCGCCACCATGATGGGCACGTAATCGCCCCAGGTCACCTGCTTGCCGTCGGCCGTGGGAAGCGAGGAGTTCAGGAAGAGCACCTGGATGTAGGCGGCAACGCCGAGCGCGAACACGACGAGCAGCGCCGCATCGAACGCCTTGCCGCGCAGCGCCGAGAGCACGAGCGCCCCCACCACCGCAACCGCCGCGCCGGCGATGGCGAAGATGGGCCAGACGTCGGAAAGCCCGAAGGTCAAGTCCGCCCCAGCGCCGGCGACGATCTCGTACGGCGGAACCACGAGCAGGGTGAACGCGAAGAACGCGCACACGATGAGCGCATAGACGATGCGGGCGCCCCACTTCACACGCACACGGTCGCTTGCAGGCGTCTTGCCCGAGCGGCGGCCCCGACGTGCAGGATCCTCGACGCCCGCGGCCTGCGCGCGCTCGGCCTCCGAGAGCACGGGTTCGCCCTGAGCGTCGAGCCGGTGGACGTCGGGCTCGACTTCCTTACCCGCGTTCTCGTCGATGTTGAGCAGCTGAAAGAGCTTCTTGCGCGTGCGGCGCAAGGCGACGCCGGCGACGGCGGAAAGCGCAACGGCGATTCCCGCGAACGCCTGGATCGCGTACGTCATGACCGACGGGTCGACGTACGCGTAGGCGGGCGTCGCCCACGCAAGGGCGAGCACGCCCGCGACCAGCATAAGGGACAGCGCATCGTAGGCGCGGACGATCATCGTCTTACGCTTCATGGCGGCCCTCCTTTCGCGCATGGGACCCTCGTCGGGCGGCATGGGCGCCCCTCGCCGGCGCCTCGTTAGCGCCTCCCGCGTCACTTGCAGCGGCTGCGCCCGCAGCGGTGCCCGCGCCGTCCACGCACCCGTGCGCCGCGCCTTCGGCGGCGACCTGCACCGCGCCTTCGGCAACAGGCGCCGCGACTCCCGCCTTCTTGGCGTCCTGAAGCTCGATCATGCGGTCGAGCAGATACTTCCCCGCCGCCTCGCCGCCGTGGCCGACGTTGAAGATGAACGAATCGAGCACGCGCGCGATTCGTTCCTTCCACGCATAGCGTTCGGCGAGCATGCCCTCGACCACGTCGCCGAACGTCGAAGCGTCCGCCGGGTCGATGGACGCGCCCACCTCGCGGCGCAGCGAGATGTCGGTCGGCTCGATGCCGAGCTCCTGCCAGTCGGGGTTGCCCACCTTCATCGGCGTGTCAACGAAGATCGCGGGCTTGAGCGTCGAGAAGCAGAACTCGCAGAACACCGACGACCAGTCGGTCACGAGGATGTCGGATGTGAAGATGGTCTCGTTCGAGCTGAAGTCGCGCTCGAAGTACAACTCGTCTTCAGGCACGCTCTCGTAGCGCGCCAAAAGCGCGTTCCAGCGCGCGGCGTAACGCTTCGTGTACTCAGGGTGCGGGCGCACGATGACGCGGTACCCGCGGCCGAGCACGCTTCCGAGCATATCGTCGATGCAGGTGTCAAGGATGTTTCCCTCCTGCCACGACGGCGCGATGAGCACCACGTCGCGCTGCCCTTGCGCGCGCGGGCGCGAGCCTGGGCCTGCCTGGTACGCCGCGATTTCCCGGTCGAGCAGGTCGTAGCCGCATTCCACGAGGTTCTTAGCGTTGGTACCGTAGAGCTCCTCGGCCCGGCGCAGCTCGCGCACCTGGTGGGGCCCTGCGCACAATACCGTGTCGTAGTGGTCGTAGGCTCCCTTCTGCGGCGTCAGGTGCGTCGAGGTCATGTGGTGGAACATGAACACGTACTCGATGTCCTTGCGCACGTACGAGCGCTTGATGTAGTAGTTCTCCAAATCCTCGAGCGTCGAGACCACCATGTCGGCGTCCATCTTCATCATGAGCGTGATGATCTTGCGCTGGCCGATGTAGTAGGGTCTGATGCGCGGCTCGCGCTCGGCGATGGCGAAGATCTGGTCGTTCGGATCGTTCGTGACGTAGTGGATGTTCGCATCGGAATGCGCGAGCAGCCACTCGATGGCCCCTTGGAAGTACTTGTAGAAGCCGCTGCCCTCCGAATAGAAGACGATATGCTTGTTCACGACCTTGAAGAAGCGCTTGTAGTCGGCTTTCTCGCGCTTCGCGAGAGGGTCGCGCTTGTACCATTTCTTCTTCGGGCCGGAAAACGACTCGAGCGCCTCGAGTTCCTCTCGGCTCGCCTGCAGGTCAGCGTAGTCGATGTACTTCGCCGGCTTGATGATCACGTTCGCGATCGCCTGGATGGCGATGGAGGTGAGGTTCGAGCACACCCAGTAGAAGCCCATGCCGCACGCGACGAACACGCCCAAGATGAACGAGAGCCCGATTGAGAGGCCGTTGGTCATGTTCTTCTCGGCGGTTGACTGCTCGCGCTGAAGCGGGTTGATGCGGTTCTGCGCGAAGCCCATGACGATGGCGGAAAGCCCCGCGAACAGCGGCATGAGCCACGCGGCGCCGCCGTCTTCGAAGGGAACCTCGCCTAGGAACTGCGTTCCTGGCGCGCCGCCGTCGGTGATGCCGTGGATGACGTCGACGAGCCCGAACAGGATGACGATCTGGACGATGAGCGGGATCAGGGACAGCATCGGGTGGTAGTGCTGCTCCTTGTAAAGCTTGTTCTGCTCCTCGCCGATGGTTTCGCGGTCGCCGTAGTACTTCACCTTCAGGCGGTTGAGCGCCGGCATGAGCTGCACCATGACGATGCTGTTCTTCTGACACCACAGCGACATGGGCAGAAGGATGATCTTGATGATGATGGTGAACAGCAGGATGGCGATCCACCAGTTGCCCGTCAGGTCGTAACAGGGCTGGACGATAAGGGAGAGCAGCCACGCAAGGGCTTCCATGGAAGGGGTTCCTTTCAGTCGCTCGTGAAGCGAATCGGCGTTCTGACACAAGATTTCTCAGTGTACTACTTTCGCGCGCGACGCGTGCCGTGAACAGCACCCGAATCAGGCAATGTCGAAGCGCGGCCTGCAATGTTTCTATCCCGTTAACAAAGCGTGTCCTACGTATTTCGCGAACGTATAATAGCGGCGTTCCAAGTTTCAACAGTCTCCTAGGAGGTTACATGAGCTACGTCCAGAACATCATCGAGCAGGTGAAGGCGAAGGATCCGGACCAGCCGGAGTTCATCCAGGCCGTCACCGAAGTCATGACGTCGCTTGAGCCCGTCATCGAGGCCCATCCCGAGTACGAGAAGGCGAAGATCCTCGAGCGCATCGTCGAACCGGAGCGCATCATCCAGTTCCGCGTGCCGTGGGTCGACGACAACGGCGAGGTGCAGGTCAACCGCGGCTTCCGCGTCGAGTACAACTCCGCCATCGGGCCCTACAAGGGCGGCCTTCGCTTCAACCCCACCGTTTACCTGGGCATGCTCAAGTTCCTCGGCTTCGAGCAGATCTTCAAGAACGCGCTGACCACGCTGCCGATGGGCGGCGGCAAGGGCGGCTCCGACTTCGACCCGAAGGGCAAGTCCAACAACGAGATCATGCACTTCTGCCAGTCCTTCATGACCGAGCTCTGCCGTCACATCGGCCCGAACACCGACGTCCCCGCCGGTGACCTCGGCGTCGGCGGCCGCGAGGTTGCCTACATGTTCGGCCAGTACAAGCGCATCCGCAACGAGTGGACCGGCGTCCTCACCGGCAAGGGCCTCACCTTCGGCGGCTCGCTCGCCCGCACCGAGGCGACCGGCTACGGCCTTGTGTACTTCGTCGACGAGTACCTCAAGAGCAAGGGCGATTCCTTCGAGGGCAAGAACGTCGTCGTGCACGGCTCCGGCAACGTCGCCATCTACGCGATCCAGAAGGTCGCGCAGCTCGGCGGCAAGGTGCTCGCCTGCTCCGACACCCACGGCTGGGTCGAGGATCCCGACGGCATCGACTATCAGGTGCTCGAGCACGTTTACAACAAGAAGCGCTCCGGCAACGACAAGGGCGTCACGCTTGCCATGTACGTCGACGAGCGTCCGAACGCCACCTGGCACGAGGAGGACGGCCGCGGCGTGTGGCAGCTCCCCTGCGACATCGCGCTTCCCTGCGCGCGTGAGAACACGCTGCACATCGAGGACGCGAAGGCCCTCGTCGCGAACGGCTGCAAGGTCGTCGGCGAAGGCGCGAACATGCCGACCACGATCGAAGCGACCAACTACTTCCTCGACAACGGCGTGGCGTTCTTCCCCGGCAAGGCCGCGAACGCAGGCGGCGTGCTCGTCTCCGGCTTGGAAATGAGCCAGAACGCCGAGCACCTCTCCTGGACGTTCGAGGAAGTCGACGGCAAGCTCGAGGAGCTCATGCGCGGCATGTTCCACAACGTGGACGACACCGCCAAGGAATACGGCCATGAGGGCAACTACGTCATGGGCGCGAATATCGCCGGCTTCAAGAAGGTCGCCGATGCCATGATGGCTCAGGGCGTTTGCTAAACCGAACCCCGGTACCGCGAAAAAAAGCGAGTCGCTTGATGCGGCTCGCTTTTTTATTGCCTTGATGAGGGGTGAGGGATGATGCATGCGGCGAAAGAAGATGCCAGCGCTTCCGGTTGGTGCACCACGCGCGCGGCGTCCGGACGAACAGCCGCAACGGGAGGCCCGGCATGCGGCGCTCGCTCGCCCGCAGCTCGTTCGGAACGGACAACCGGCACCGGCGATACTGTGTCGCCGCCGGGTGTTACTGTCCCGAAATCGTCTTCGCCGACACGACGTTGCTCGGGGAGATGAGGATGGCGCCGACCGACCCCTTCGTCGGTGCGGCGACGAAGAACACGCCGTTCTTCGTCTCGCCCATCTTCGAGGCGTCGGGGTCGTTGGTCGACACGACGATGTCGATCCCTTCCGTCCCTTTGAGGATCGACGCATCGGGGACGATCGCAATGATGGAGTCGACGTCCTGGTCGGCGAAGTATTTCACCTTCTCGTCGATGAGGATGCGCGACGTCTCGACCTCGAGGCTGAAGATGCCGTAGCGCTTGCCGCCGCGCTTGACGATCGTGCCTTCGCTGTATGTGCCAGGGTTCGCGGTATCGAGCAGGAGGATCGACGCGCCTTTGTCCTTGTAGGTCGTCTCGACGTCGGAAAGCGAGACGTCGGCCTTCTCCTTCTTGTGCCCGGCAAGGGGTGCCGGCAGCGCGTCCTGCGCCTTGGCGTCGGACGCGCCCGCAGCAGGCGACGCAGTCGAGTCCGCAGATTTCGCATCGGCAGCGTCGGTAGCTGCCGCTGCAGATGAGCCAGATGAGCCCGCATTGGATGCCGTGCCAGACGCGGTCGCCGCATCCGAGTCCGCAGATTTCGCCGCGCTGGAAGTCGCCGACTGCTTGAGGGAATCGCTCACCGAGAGCTTATCGTCCGCAGAAGAGGACGCGCCGGCCGCGCCCTTCGCCTTCTCGGCGGTCGACGAGTCGGGCGCAGCGGCGCCGTCCTTCGACGCTTTCTCGGACGAATCGTCGGATGAGGAGCTCTCTTCCTCGTCGAGCGTGCCCTCGTAGGCGATCACGGTGTAACCGTCCATGTTGCCGAAGGTGTCATCGAGGTTCGATGCCGCGATGTTCCACGAATGGCCGGCGAAGATGTATCCGAACAGCACGCCCCCCGCCGCGATGGCGAGCACCAGGAACACGATGAGCGCGATTTTTTCCCGAGAATTCTTTTCCATAGTGCGAACCATTATAGGCATGGGGCCGCGCGCCCGCACATGCGTCGGGCAACTGACAGAAATTCGACGCAGAGACGCGAGACAAGACCGAAGGCAGCCCAAAACGTGCAGATGGCGCAAGCAGCCTTAAGCGGTCACTTCGCTTTCCGCGGGTGCGGACTTTTCCTCGCGCTGCGTCATGAGGAGGACCATGACGACGATCATGGCGCACCCGGCGATGTCGAAGGGGCCGACGTAGGTTCCGAGCCACACGGCTGATATGACGGTCGCCGCAACCGGCTCGATGCTCGCCACAAGGCCCGCACGCATGGGACCGGCCAGCTTCACGCCCTGAAGGAACATGAGGTACGCGAAGAAGGTGCCGATGACGACCATGGCGGCCATCGCGAGCACGATCTGGGGCGTCACCGCGACGTCGATGTTCCACGGCTGCACGACCGCGTTCGCGATGATCGCTGCGAAGACCATCGACACCGTCGTCGTGGCGACGCTTCCCCACCTATCGAGCAGCCTTACGGGCATGAGCGTGTAGAAAACGAGCGAACAGGCTGACCCCGCACCCCAGATGAGCGCCTCGACGGGAATGGCGAGCGCGCCGGGGTTGCCTTTGGTGGCGATGCAGACCGTGCCAGCGATGGCGAGCACGACGCCGAGAAGCTCCCGCATCTTCGGCAGACGTTTCATCTGAACGCAGACGCACACCATGATGATCACGAGCCCGCACCGCTCGAACACCGTTGCCGTGCCCGCGTTCGTGACGGAGATGCAGCCCTGGTAGCACACCTGCACGAGCAGCACGCCGAAGATGGAGAACGCGAACAGCTTCACCACCTCGCGGGGTTGTTTCAAGATGGCGACGAGCGTGGCCCTTCGCGTGGCGATGCAGAACACAAGGTAGAGCAGCGCGGCGAACACGAGCCGCACGCAGACGTTCCACGCGAGCGGCACCCCGTAGATGTCCATGAGCAGCTGGGCGCACGTACCCGAAAAGCCCCAGCAGATCGCGCCGGTCGCGGTGCAGAGCAGCCCCTTCAGAACCTGGTTGTCCATTCTTCCCCTCAGAATACCTTCGCCGAACAGCGAAACGCCCCTCTGCGCAAGGAGGCGCGGGGAGCGTTTCGCACTATACTACAGCATCTTCTTGAGGAACTCGCCGGTATGGCTTTCAGGCACCTTCGCGACCTGCTCCGGCGTGCCCTTCGCGACGATGGTGCCGCCGCGCTCGCCGCCTTCCGGGCCGAGGTCGACGATGTGATCGGCCGACTTGATGACGTCGAGGTTGTGCTCGATGACGAGAACGGTGTTCCCCGCGTCGACGAGCCGCTGCAAGACGACGAGCAGCTGGCGCACGTCTTCGAAGTGGAGGCCGGTGGTGGGCTCGTCGAGGATGTAGAACGTCTTTCCGGTCGAGCGTTTCTGCAGCTCACTCGCCAGTTTCACGCGCTGAGCCTCGCCGCCGGAAAGCGTGGTCGCCGACTGGCCGAGGCGGATGTAGCCGAGCCCCACGTCGTAGAGCGTCTGGAGCTTGCGCTTGATACCGGGGATGTTCTCGAAGAAGGAGAGCGCGTCCTCGACCGTCATGTCGAGAACCTCCGCGATGTTCTTGCCGCGGTAGGTCACCTGGAGCGTTTCGCGGTTGTAGCGCTGCCCGCCGCACACCTCGCAGGGAACGTAGACGTCAGGGAGGAAATGCATCTCGATCTTGATCTGCCCGTCGCCTTTGCAAGCCTCGCAGCGCCCGCCGCTCACGTTGAAGCTGAAGCGGCCCGGGGCGTAGCCGCGCGCCTTCGATTCCGTCGTCGACGCGAAAAGCGCGCGGATGTCGTCCCACAGCCCAATGTAGGTCGCGGGGTTGCTGCGCGGCGTGCGGCCGATGGGGCTCTGATCGATGTTGATGACCTTGTCGATGTTCTCAATGCCCGTGATCTTGCGGTAGACGCCCGTGCGCCGATGCGCATGGTTCACGCGGTTCGCAAGCGCGGGCGCGAGCGTGTCGGTGATGAGCGAGCTTTTGCCCGACCCGCTCACGCCGGTGATCACCGTGAACGTCCCGATGGGCACCTCGAGCGTGACGTTCTTCAGGTTGTTTTCCTTCGCGCCCGTCATCTTGATGGAGCCGCGCTTGGGATGGCGGCGGGTCTTGGGCACCTCGATCTTACGACGCCCCGAAAGGTAGTCCGCCGTGAGCGATCCCGTGGCGTGCATGATCTCCTGGGGCGTTCCCGCGGCGACCACCTCGCCGCCGCGCTCGCCGGCGCCCGGCCCCATGTCGACCACGAAGTCGGCCGCGCGGATCGTGTCCTCGTCGTGCTCGACGACGATGACGGTGTTGCCCAAGTCGCGCAGGTGCTCGAGCGTGGCGATGAGGCGCTCGTTGTCGCGCTGGTGCAGGCCGATGGACGGCTCGTCGAGGATGTAGAGCACGCCCATGAGGCCGGCGCCGATCTGCGTCGCCAGGCGGATGCGCTGCGCCTCGCCGCCGGAAAGCGTCGCCGTGGCGCGGTCGAGCGTGAGATAGTCGAGCCCCACGTCGACGAGGAACTTCAAGCGCGCCTTGATCTCCTTCACGATGGGCCCGGCGATGCGCTCGGCCTGCCCCGTGAACGAGAGCCCGCTGAAGAACGAAAGCGAATCGACGGCGGACATCTCGGTCACGTCGTAGATGGACTTGCCTCCCACCGTGACGGCGAGGATCTCGGGCTTCAGGCGCTTGCCGCCGCACGTCTTGCAGGGAACGGTGGCGAAGTACTGCTCGAGGCGCTCGCGCTGGGAATCCGTCTGGGCTTCCTGGTAGCGGCGCATGACCGCGGCGAGCACGCCTTCCCACTCGATGTACCAGTACGTTTCGCGCTTGTCGACGGTGACGTAGTCGACGCGCACCTTTTCCTTCCCAAGGCCCTTCATGATGGCGTCCTGCGCCTTTTTCGGCATGTCCTCCCAGGGCGTGTCGGCCGTGGTGCCGACGTGCTTCGCCACCGCCTTGATGACCTGCGGATAGTAGTTCCCCGTGCGGAAGGGGGCGATGACGCCCTCGTTCAAGGTAAGCGAGGGATCGGGGATGACGAGCGAGGGGTCGACCTCCTCGCGGCTGCCGATGCCGAGGCAGTCGGGGCAGGCGCCGTAGGGAGCGTTGAACGAGAAGTCGCGCGGCTGGAGCTCGTCCATCGAGTGGCCGTGCTCGGGGCACGCGAGGGCGAGCGAGAACAGATGCTCCCCCGCGCCGAGGCCGCCCGTGGCGCCGCTCGACTTGCCGCCGGCGTCGCCCTGCGGCTTGCCGTCGGGCCCGAGCACCTGCACGAGCACGCGCCCTTCGGCGAGCTTCGTCGCGTTCTCCACCGACTCAGCGATACGGGTCGTGGCGGAGGCCTTGAGCACCACGCGGTCGACGACGACGTCGATGAAGTGCTTGATCTTCTTGTTGAGAGTGATGGGCTCGCCCGTGAGCTTGACGATCTCGCCGTCGATGCGCACGCGCGAGAAGCCTTCCTTCGTCAGGTCGGCGAACAGCTTGGTGAACTCGCCCTTCCTTCCGGCGACCACCGGGGCCATGATGATGGCCTTCGTGCTTTCGCCTTCGGCGAGCGCAAGGATATCGTCGGTTACCTGGTCGGTCGTCTGCTTCTTGATGACGCGGCCGCATTCCGGGCAATGGGGAACGCCGACGCGCGCGAACAGAAGGCGCAGGTAATCGTAGATCTCCGTCGTGGTGCCGACTGTGGAGCGGGGATTTTTCGACGTGGTCTTCTGGTCGATGGAGACGGCGGGCGACAGCCCGTCGATGCTGTCGAGGTCGGGCTTGCTCATCTGCCCCAAGAACATGCGCGCGTAGCTTGAAAGGCTCTCCACGTAGCGGCGCTGCCCTTCCGCGTACATCGTGTCGAAGGCGAGGCTCGACTTGCCGGAGCCCGAAAGGCCCGTTATGACGACGAGCTTGTCGCGAGGTATCTCGAGATCGACGTTCTTGAGGTTGTGCTCGCGCGCACCTTTGATGACGATTGAGTTCTGTCCCATATGATCGGTTCTTCCTTGCGCATGGATGTTTCAGGCGAATTGTACCGCATGACGGGCGGCGTGCCGTCAAATAAAAACATTTGTTCGTTAAACGGGCATAACTCCTCACCCACTTGGGAAGACGAGAAGGGGAGCCGGGCGCTCCGCCCGCCCCTACCCGCGCGGATGCGCCTGTTCGTGGATTCGCTTCAAGCGCTCGGTCGAGAGGTGCGTGTAGATCTGCGTGGTCGAAAGGCTCGCATGCCCGAGCATCTCCTGCACGCTCCTTAAGTCGGCGCCGCCGTTCAAAAGGTCGGTCGCGAACGTGTGACGTACGTCGTGCGGCGAAAGCGAGTCGTCGAGCCCCGCCGCGCGCACCGTCGCCTTGAACATCTTGCGCATCGCGTCGGTACCCATCCGGTTGCCGCGCGTCGACACGAAGAAATAAGGGCACGTTTTGCCGTCCAAGAGCCGCGGGCGAGCGACGACCGCGTAGGCCTTCATGGACGACACCGCCAAGTCGTGCAGAGGGACGATCCGCTCCTTCGACCCCTTGCCGAAAAGCCGCGCCTCGCCCGCTTCGAAGTCGATGTTCTCGAAGAGCAGCCCCGACGCCTCCGACACGCGCGCGCCGCATGCGTAGAGGAATTCGAGGACCGCCTGGTCGCGCATGTCCGAAAGGGACTGCTCGCGCTCACGGCCGGAAACGTCGCGCTTGCCGTGGACCGAAAGGAGGCGCACCATGTCGGCGGGCTTGATCACGTGGGGAAGGTGCTTCGCGGTTTTCGGGCCCTGAAGCGCGCTTGCCGGGTCGGACTCGATTTCCCCCGTGACGTTGAGCCACCGGAAGAACGTCCGCAGCGCCGAGAGGCGCCGGTTCACCGTGCGGCGGGAATAGCCCGCCTCGTCGAGCTCGGCGAGGTAGCGGCGAAGGTCCTTGTGGGACGCGTGGAGCGCGTCGACCTTGCGCCGCACCGCCCACCTGCCGTAGTCGGAAAGGTCGATGCGGTAGGCGCGCACCGTGTTCGCCGAGGCCCCCCGTTCAGCGACGAGGGCCGCGCAGAACGCCTCGATCGCGGATGCCGCGACCGGCGCCATAGCGTTCGCGTCGGCCCCCTCCGCCGCACCTTCCGGCTTCGACGTGTCACTCCGCGTCATGAGGCGCTTCCTCGCTTGCCGGCGCGGGCTCGCCTTCGAGAAGCCCTGCCTCACGCAGCGCCTCGACGTACGAGGAGAGCGCCGCCTGGCCGCGCTCGGCGTAGGCGCGGTAGCGGTCGCGCTTGTTGCGAATGCGCACCTCAAGCGGCCGCATGATGCCGAAGTTCACGTGCATCGGCTGGTACCCCGTCGTCGCCGGGTCGGTGGCGTAGGCCAGAAGCGCGCCGAACGCCGTGTCGGCCGGAAGCTCGGGCGAAGGCACACCCGAAAGCCGAGCCGCAACGGAAAGGGCGGCGTGAAGGCCCGACCGGATCGCCTCGCAGTACCCCTCCGTGCCCGCAAGCTGGCCGGCGACGTACACGGGAACGTCCCAACGCGCCCCTGCTTCGCCGCAAAGGCGCAGGTCGGCGTCGAGCAGGTGCGGGGCGTCGACGAAGGTGTTCCTGTGCATGACGCCGTAGCGAGCGAACTCCGCGTTCTCCAGGCCGGGGATCATGCGGAACACGCGGCGCTGCTCGGGGAAGGTGAGGTTGGTCTGGAACCCGACCAGGTTGTAGCTTTCCCCGTTCGCGTCCTCGGCGCGCAGCTGAAGCGCCGCCCACGGCCTGTGCCCCGTTCGGGGGTCGGTGAGGCCTACCGGCTTGAGCGCGCCGAAGCGGGGCGCGTCGATGCCCGTGCGGACGATCTCCTCGATGGGCTGGCACGCCTGGAAGAGGTCCTTCGACTCGAAGTCGCGTTTGATGACGCGCTGCGCGCCCAGAAGCTCGTGGGCGAACGCCTCGTATTCCTCCTTCGTGAAAGGCGCGTTCAGGTAGTCGCCCGCGCCTTCCTCGTAGCGGCTTTGGCTGAAGAGTTTGCCGTGATCGAGGGAATCGGCCATGACGACCGGGGCCGCGGCGTCGAAGAACGCGAGGTGCTCCTTCCCCGTTGCCTGGCGCAACGACTCGGCCAAAGCGTCCGAGGTGAGCGGGCCCGTGGCGACGACGAGGGCGTCGACGCCTTGCACCTCGTCGTCGAGGCTCAAAGCCTCCCTGCGCTCGACCTCGATGAGCGGATTGGCCTCGACCTGCGCGGTGATATCGGCGGAGAACGCCTCCCGATCGACGGCAAGCGCCCCGCCCGCCGCGACGCGGTGGCGAAGCGCCGCACCGTAGACGCACGACCCGAGCTGCGCGAGCTCGGACTTGAGCATCCCCGCCGCGCTGTCGGGCTTGGTGCTCTTGAGCGAGTTCGAGCAGACGAGCTCGGCCGCGTTGCCGCTCTTGTGAACCGCCGTCGGCGTGCCCGGGCGCATTTCCACGAGCTCCACCGCGACGCCGCGGTTCGCGAGCTGCAGCGCGGCCTCGCTTCCCGCGAGCCCCGCTCCCAGAATCCGCACGCGGCGTGTGCCCTCCATCCAAGCCCTCCTTGCGAAAGCGCGGGCTTCGAGCCCGCGGTGAATCCATCGATGTGCGCGAAACCGCATCGCGCCAGCCGATGATTATACCAGAGGGTCGATGGCAGGCCCGAGCTTCCCGTCGGGGTAGCGCTTCACAAGGCCCGTCGCCTCCAGCTCGGCAATACGCACGGAAAGCCATGCCCACGCGTCCTCGCCCGCGGGCGCGAGCGCGCCGGCAAGCGAGCGAAGGCGCTCCATCCCGATCGGCTCCGCCGAGAGCGCCGCCAAAAGCGGATCCGGCCCGATGCCGCCCGCAAGGTCACGCGACCCGACGCCTGCCGTCCGATCCCGCGGCGCGCCGCCGGCATCGATGCCCGCAGCGCCTTTTTGGCGCACGTCATCGCGATTTCCCTCCTTCGGCGCACCTCCCATGTGCACGGTTTCCTGCCGAAGGCACCCGTACACGCCCAGAAGCGCGTCGAGGAACGAGTCGTCGTCGACGATGGGCGTGGCCCCTTGGGCGATCAGGCGGTTCGCCCCGCGCGACGACGCCGACGTGATCGACCCGGGAACGGCGAGAACCTCCGCCCCGACGGCAAGCGCCTCGTCGGCCGTCGAGAACGTCCCCGACGGCAAACCGGCCTCGACGATGAGCGTGGCCTGCGAGATGCCGGCGATCAGGCGGTTACGCGCTCGAAACGCGTACGGGACGGGAGGGAACCCCCATTCCCGCTCGGACACCACCGCCCCGCCCTCATCGACGATGCGCTGGAAAAGCGCGAGGTTCTCGGGAGGATAGATCCTGTCGCACCCGCCGCCGAGGAACGCCACTGTGCGGCCGCCCGCTTCAAGGGCCGCCCGGTGCGCCTCGGCGTCGCACCCGCGGGCGCCGCCCGACACGATGCATATCCCCCGCAGCGAGGCGAGGCGCGCGAATCGGCGTGCGCAGCCTTTACCGTATGGCGTCGCCTTCCTCGCGCCAACCACGGCGAGCGCGGGCCCGAACAGCGCGCCGGGGCACCCGACGACGAAGAGCTCTTTCGGCGGTTGGGCGACGCGTTCGAGAAGCGGCGGGAACGCCGCGTCTCCCTTCTTGATCACGCAGCGTGGCCCCCTTAGGCCTTCCGCGTTGCGCTCCGTCATGAGCCCACCCCCTCTCGAATCCGGAAACCGAGCGCCTCGCAGAGATGGGGCTTTCGCACCTCGAGCGACTCGGCCATGTCGGCGATCGTGCGCGCGACCGACAGCGTGCGCATGATGGCACGGCCGCTCATGCCGTGCGTCTTCGCGGCGCTTTCGAGGAAAGCCGCGTCCTCAGCCGCAAGGCGGCACGCCTTGACGACGTCGCTCGGGGTGCGCGGCCCCGCGCTTCGGCCCGCGCTCGCTCCGTCATGCCGCCGTCGCCATTCCTCGTATTCCCGCGCGCGCAGCACCTCTTCCCGAAGCGCTTCCGATGACGTGCCCGACCCCGTCGCCATGACCTCGCCCGGCGCGATGCGCTGCACGTCGAGGTGCAGATCGATGCGGTCCATGAGCGGCCCGCCGATGCGCCCCTGATACCCTCGTATCTGGGGAAGCGTGCAGGTGCATTCGTGCTCCTCGTCGCCTAGATGCCCGCACGGGCACGGGTTCGAGGCCGCGACGAGCATGAAACGGGCGGGAAACGACACGCTGCCGTCGGCACGCGTGAGGCGGACCTCCCCCGTTTCCATGGGCTGGCGGATCCCCTGAAGGACCGACCCCTTGAACTCGGAAAGCTCGTCGAGGAAGAGCACGCCGTTGTGCGCGAGGGATATCTCGCCCGGGCGTATGGGCGAGCCGCCCCCGACGAGCCCGGCGAGCGAGGCCGAGTGGTGCGGCTTTCGAAACGGCCGCTGGCCCGCGAGAATCGGGGCGATCGTCTCCCCCGCCACCGAATGGATGAGCGCCGTTTCGAGTTTCTCCTGCTCGGTCAGAGGCGGTAGAAGCGACGGCAAGCGCGAGGCGAGCATGGTCTTGCCCGAGCCGGGCGGCCCCATCATGAGCACGCCGTGGTTTCCCGCCGCGGCGATCTGCAGTGCCCGCTTCGCGACGTCGTGGCCGGCCACGTCGCGGAAGTCGAGGTCGAACGCCGTTTCCTCGGCACGAGGCGGAACGATCCGCGGGAGGTCGCGCGCCTCGCGCATGCCGCCGAGAAAGCGCAGCCCGAGCTGCTCGAGGCCGTCGACGGCGACGATCTCGCTTCCTTCCGCGCAAACGAGCGAGCACGACATCTCGCGCGCGCAGAGCGCGAAGGCGAGCGCCCCGGCGACGGGCCTTAGAAACCCCTCGAGCGAAAGCTCGCCGACGAACAGGCGTTCCTTCACCACCTCGGGATCGATCTGCCCCGTCGCCGCGAGGAGGGCGACGGCGATGGGCAGATCGAGCCCCGACCCCGTTTTCCGGAGGGAGCTCGGCGCGAGGTTGACGACGATTTTGTCGGAGGGCATTTGAAAACCGCTCGCGCGCAACGCCGCGCGGACGCGTTCCCTCGATTCTTGAACCGACGCGTCGGCCATGCCGACGATGGAAAAGCCGGGCAGCCCGGACGACACCGCGACTTCGACGTCGACGGGAACGGCTTTCACGCCTCGGAGCGTCGCTCCGAGGACCGTGCACCTTCCGTACATCACCAATCAACCCCGAACGCGTCGATGTGGTGGCGTACCATCGCCCGATCGGTATCGATGAGGGATATCGACACCACGTCGAACCGGACGGGGACGTCGACGACGTCATAATCGGCAAGGAAGGCGCAGGCTATCTTCTCGTAGCGCTCGCGCTTGTTCTTGGTGACCGCTTCGGCGGGCAGGCCGTTCGATGCGCCTGTCCTTGTCTTCACCTCGACGAACACCACCGCCTCGCCGTCACGGGCGATGATGTCGGCCTCCCCGGCAAAGCAGGTCCAGTTGCGCTCGACGATGTCGTAGCCGCGCCGTTCGAGGAAACGGACCGCGGCGTCTTCGCCCTTCCTGCCGAGCTCCTTGTTATGGCCCGACCGCTTCCGAGCTTTCTTCCGCGCTCCGTTTTTCTTGGTGTCGTCGTTTTCGTCCGGCATGGCAACCGCTGTTTGCTGCGACATGGTTCTCTCCTTTCGTAGGTGCCGCATGAGCCTAGATGCGGAACCCGACGAACCGCGTCGGCAGATAGTCGGTACCAGGTTCCGGAAAAGCGGCGCCCGCGGAGCCGTCAGGACTACAGCGGCACCCGCAAAAACCGCCGAAGAGATGAGAAAAGCCGCGCGGATCCAACACGGATCCGCGCGGCTTGGAAAAGCGGAAGGCGGGAGCCCTGTCTAGAAGAGCGACTGCTGGGTGAACGCGGTGCAGAAGGTCGCCCGATGGATGGGGCACAGCCCCATGCGCTTGATGGCGTCGATATGGGCGGCGCTCGCGTAACCCTTGTTGTCGGCGAAGCCGTATTCGGGGTATTCCTCGTCGTAGCGGCACATGAGCGCGTCCCTTTCGACCTTCGCGACGATGGAGGCGGCGGCGATGGACGCGCATTTCCCGTCGCCTTTGACGATGTTCACCTCGCGCGGGTCGAGATGGAGCGGATTGCCGTCGAGAAGCACGACGTCGACGCTTACGCCCTGGCGCTCGACATCCTCGATGGCGCGCCCGAACGCGAGCCGAAGCGACGCGGTCATGCCGTGCTCGTCGATGAACGAGGGCTCTACGTACTGCACGCTCCAGGCGATGGCGGTACGCTTCACCTCGGCAGCGATCCGCTCGCGCGCCTCTGGCTTCACCTGCTTCGAGTCGTTGAGCCCGGCGATGTGGGGGGCGCGCGGCAAGACGACCGCCCCGACGGCGAGCGGGCCGGCCACGGGGCCTCGCCCGACCTCGTCGAGCCCGACGGTGAGTGACCCTCCCCTTTCCAAGCATATCTCCTGCTCGAACGCGTATAGGCCGTCAAGGCGGGCGGCCTCGGCCTGCTCGGCCTCGATGCGCTTGCGGGCCGAGGCGAGCGCGGTGCGCACGCCCTTCCTCTCGTCGGCGACGAGCGCGCGCTCGAGCACGGCGAGCTCGTCTGAGTCCGCAGCCTTCAGCTTGTCTTTGATCTCAGCAACCGTCACCTTCATCGAGAGGCTCCCAACCTTGTTCCCCTATGCAGTCGGATATAAGAAAAGGCCCCGTGAAGGGACCTTTTCCTGTCGTTGCAAACGAAGCGGGTCGCTTTAGCGGACCGCCTTCTCCTTGATTTTCGCGGCCTTACCGACCTTCGAGCGGAGGTAGTACAGCTTCGCGTGATGCACGTCGCCGCGACGGGTCACTTCGATCTTATCGATCTTCGGGGAATGAACCGGGAAGGTGCGCTCGACGCCGATGCCGAAGCTGATCTTGCGAACGGTGAAGGTCTCGCGGCAGGAAGCGCCGTGGCGGCGGATGACGTCACCCTGGAAGACCTGGATGCGCTCGCGGTTGCCTTCGACGATGCGGTAGTGAACCTTCACGTTGTCGCCCACGTTGAACTTGGGGAGGTCCTGCCTGATCTGCTGCTGCTCGATAGCGCGAATGATGTCCATTGCTTTTCCTTCTATGCTTTCTCTTGAAAACCGTTATCCACATATCGGTGTAAAGACACAGTCGGACATTATACTGCGCACGTTTAACCCACGCAATAAAATTGCGCGAGAAAAAATACGAGTTTCCGAGAGAGGTCCTGGACAATCCGCATTCGCGAGGCGTCGTATACATCCCGGTCTTTACGTAGATATAATTGGCTCCTGCCTACAAAAGCATGAGCAATGCGTATGATACCACACCTGCAACCGCGCAGCCAAGAAGGGATTTCGTCTTCCACGCCACAACCACGACCACCGCTGAAGCAACAAGCGGAGCCGCCGCCGGCCACAGCCCGGCGTCGAACATACCGGGAGTGAGCAGGTCGTTCGCGACGAGCGCGGCGAACGCGGCCGAGGGGATGAACCCGAGCGCGCGCTCGACGACTTCGGGGAGCTTCCTCCCCTTCAGCAGGAGAAGCGGCAGCGTGCGGCAGGCGAGCATCGTGATCATGCAGGTGATGAGCACGATAAGGTAGTCTCCCCAGCTCATGCGCGACCTCCTTTCCCATCGGCGGTCGAACCCGCGGCCTCAGCGCCCGCATCCGCGCTCGCGGCGGCGATTTCGCCCTCGAGGCGCGAGGCTTCCTCACGGCGGGACTTCCTCACCTGCGACACGCACAGCGCCGCTACGACGCCGAGAACGGCGCCGAGCAGGATGGCCGGACCGGTGAGCCCCACGAGCTTGAACGTGTACACGCCGAGCATGGCGACAGCCGCGGCGGCGACGTTCTCCACGACGAACTTCTGCGTGCAGAGGAGGCAGATGAAGATGGAGGTCATCGCGAACGAGGCGATCGCGAGCGGGATGCCGATGGCGCTTCCCACGATCACGCCGACCACATTCGAGATCGTCCACGAGGCGCAGGAGAACACGTTCACGAGAAGCGCGCGGCGCACCGTCCAGCCGCCCTCCTCGAACTTCATCGTGTTCACGCCGTACGACTCGTCGGTCACCGTCGCCGCGAACAGAAACGCGAGGCGCTTCTTCACGCCGACGCACTGCGGGGCGAACGCGGCCGAGTAGAGCATCTGGCGCGTGTTGACGAACGAGACGCTCGCGATGATGGACGCGAGCGGGGCGCCTGCGAGCCACATGTTCGGGATCATGAACTGGCCGGCGCCCGAATAGAAGAGCACCGACATGAGAAGCACCTGCACGGCGTCGAGCCCGATCGAGTCGGAGAGGATGCCGCAAGGTATGCCGATGGCGATGTAGCCGAGCACAATGGGAATCGCCGCCTGGAAGCTCAGGCGCACGTCGGTTCGTATGTTTTCCATAGCCTCTTAAAAGTGAAGGGAGTGCGGTTCGAACAGGTTCTGGAAGCGGCTTTTCGCGTATCGGTCGGTCATCCCCGCGACGTAGTCCGTCGCCGCGCGCACGTCGTCCCCTTCCGAGATGGCGCGGTATTCCGCCGGTATGTCGTTTGGATGCTCGATGTAGTACGTGAAGAGCACGTCGATGAGGCGCATGGCCTTGGCGACCTCCTCCATCACCACTTCAGAAGTATAAACGTTATCGAAGAGAAACGCCCGCAATTCCATCATGGCCGACCAGACCGCGTCGGACATGCGGATGTCGCCCTCACGCGCCGAGGTCTGAACCATGTCGACGACGAGCGTCTCGATGCGCGAAGAGTGGTCGGGGCCGAGCACGGCATGGGTCGATGCCGGCAAGTCGGTCTCGCGCAGGACGCCCGCGCGGATGGCGTCGTCGATGTCGTGGTTCACGTACGCGATGCGGTCGGCCACGGCGACAATACGCCCCTCGTAGGTCTCCGCGCGCTCGCTTCCCGTGTGATGGAGGATGCCGTCGCGGACCTCGGGCGTGAGGTTCAGGCCGGCACCTCCGTTCTCGATGACCTCGACGACGCGCAGGCTCTGCTCGTTGTGGCGGAAAAGGGCGCGCGCGTCGGCGCTTTCGGGGTCGATTCCCCGCACATGGGCGATGGCGGCGCAAAGCGCGTCCTCCCCCGTGTGGCCGAAGGGAGTGTGCCCCAAGTCGTGCCCGAGCGAGATAGCTTCGGTCAGGTCCTCGTTCAGCCCGAGCGCGCGGGCGATCGTGCGGGCGATCTGGGCCACTTCGAGCGTATGCGTGAGCCGCGTACGGAAGTGGTCGCCCTCCGCGGCGAGGAAGACCTGCGTCTTGTGCGAAAGACGCCGGAACGACTTGGTGTGAAGGATCTTGTCGCGGTCGCGCTGGAAGTCGTTGCGCAGGTAGTCCGGGTCGCTCGAGCGGGCGCGGCCCTCTGTCTCGTCGGAGAACATGGCCTCGGGAGAGAGCACCTCGTGTTCGCGCAGCTGCTGTTCCTCTCGCGTGACGATTCGCATGACCGCTCCTGACCTCGCGTTCCTTTTCGCTTGACGCCAGTGTAGCACCCTTGCGGGCCGTCTGCCCTACCGCGTGCGCGAAGCGATCTCGCGCACCGCGTCTGCAGGCGAGAACGCCCCGAACTCGGTGACGATCTTCGTGACGAGGCCCGAAGGCGTGACGTCGAACGCCGGGTTCCACACATCGACGCCCTCAACCTCGTTCGGCATGACCTCGCGCGCCGAACGCTCCTCGATGGGAATCTCCGCGCCCGAGGCGATCGAGAGGTCGAACGTGCTCGCCGGCGCGGCGACATAGAGGGGGATGCCGTGATGCCGGGCAAGAACGGCAAGCCCATAGGTTCCTATCTTGTTAGCGACGTCACCGTTCGCCGCGATCCGGTCGGCCCCGACGATCACGAGGTCGACCCCGCCTTTCGCCATGAGGCTCGCCGCCATGTTGTCACAGATGACGGTGACGGGCACGCCGGCACGGGCGAGCTCCCAGCTCGTAAGGCGCGCGCCCTGCCCCAAAGGGCGCGTCTCGTCGGCGAAGACGCGCTCGACCTTCCCCTGCTCGGCGGCGGAGTAGATGCACCCGAGCGCCGTGCCGAAGAACACGGTCGCGAGGCTTCCGGCGTTGCAGTGGGTGAGCACGCGGGCGCCTTCGGGGAAGAGCTCCGCACCGGCCGCCCCGATGGCGCGGTTCGTGACCTCGTCCTCTTCCTCGATGCGCAGCACCTCGTCGAAGAGCGCGTCGGCCGCCGCATGCGCGCCCACCCCCTCGGCGATCTCGCGCCGGGCGACCTCGCGCATGCGGTCGACCGCCCAGGCGAGGTTCACCGCCGTGGGGCGGGCGGCGGCGATCTCGTCGGCGATGGGGCCGAGCGCTTCCAGGAAGCGTTCGCCCTCTTCGGAGCACCCGCACGACGCCGCACGGGCGGCGCCCTCGTTCACCGCCCAAAGCGCCACGGTGGCGGCACCGGCGGCGCCGATGGCGGGCGCCCCGCGAACCGAGAGGGTCTTCACCGCACGGACCACCTCGTGCCAGTCGCCCGTAACCTCGAAGCGCGTTTCAAGCGGGAGCAACCGCTCGTCGAGGTAGGTGAACGCGGCCGACCCGTCCGCCGCGCGCGACAGGGAGACGCTGCGCGGCAGATCGTCGAGGTGGAGAGTGCGGTTCATTTCGTACCTTTCGTATCGGGACGTGCGTTTAGAACTCGGCATTGCCGACGGTGCGCGGGTGCGGGATGACGTCGCGGATGTTCTGCACGCCGGTCAGGTACATGACGAGGCGCTCGAACCCGAGCCCGAAGCCGGCATGCTTGCAGCTGCCGTAACGGCGCAGGTCGCAGTAGTACTTGTACTGCGACGGATCCATGCCGAGCTCGTCGATGCGGCGCTCGAGCACGTCGAGGCGCTCTTCGCGCTGCGACCCGCCGATGATCTCGCCGATGCCGGGAACGAGGCAGTCGGCCGCGGCGACGGTCTTGCCGTCGTCGTTCATGCGCATGTAGAACGCCTTGATTTCCGCCGGGTAGTCGGTGACGAAGGTGGGGCGCTTGAAATGCTCTTCGGTGAGGAAGCGCTCGTGCTCGGTCTGAAGGTCGATGCCCCAGCTCACCGGGTACTCGAACTTGTGGCCCGCGGCGACGGCCTCTTCGAGGATGGAAACGGCGTCGGTGTAGGTGACGCGCGCGAAGTCGGAGTTCGCCACGTGCGTCAAGCGGTCGACGAGCCCCTTGTCGACGAACTTGTTGAGCATCGAAAGCTCGTCGGGGCACACGTCCATCACGCGCTTGATGACCGATTTCAGCATGTCCTCGGCGAGGTTCATGTCGTCTTCGAGATCGGCGAAGGCGATTTCGGGCTCGACCATCCAGAACTCGGCCGCATGGCGCTTGGTGTTGGAGTTCTCGGCGCGGAAGGTCGGGCCGAACGTGTACACGTCCCCGAAGGCCATGGCGAAGTTCTCGGCGTTGAGCTGGCCGGACACGGTAAGGCTCGCCGGCTCGCCGAAGAAGTCGCGGCTCCAGTCGACGTCGCCTTCGGAAAGCTTGCCCTCGCTCGCGGCGGCCGTCTTCGCGTCGATGCGCGGGACGTTGGCCAAATCGAGCGTGGTCACGCGGAACATCTCGCCGGCGCCCTCGCAGTCGGACGCGGTGATGACCGGGGTGTTCACGTAGACGAACCCGCGGTCATGGAAGAACGAGTGGATGGCCGCCGCCGCTTCGCTGCGGATACGGAACACCGCGCGAAACAGGTTCGTGCGCGGGCGCAGGTGCTGCTGGGTGCGGAGGAACTCCACCGTGGCGCGCTTCTTCTGCAGCGGGTAATCGGGAGCCGACGTTCCCTCGACCTCAATCTCGATCGCGGTCAGCTCGAAGGGCTGCTGCGCCTCGGGCGTGAGCTTCACCGTGCCCTTGCAGATGAGCGCCGCGGAGACGTTCTGGGCGGCGATCTCGTCGTAGTTGGCGAGCGTCTCGCGGCTCATGACGACCTGGAGGTCCCTAAAGCAGCTGCCGTCGTTCAACGTGACGAACCCGAAGTTCTTCATGTCGCGGACCGAGCGGACCCAGCCCGCCACAGTCACGTTCTTGCCGCCGAACCCCTCGGCGTCGGCATACAGCTGCGCGATTTTCGTGCGTTGCATGATTTCCCTTCCTTGATAACGCATAAAAGGGGTCGGGCGCCGCATCGGGCGTCCGACCCCTCCCCTTTAACCTGGTAACGAGGCCTATTCGGCTTCGAGCGCCGCCTGGGCGGCGGCAAGGCGAGCCACCGGCACGCGGTACGGCGAGCAGCTCACGTAGTCGAGACCGATCTTGTGGAACGTGTGGATGGAGTCGGGGTCGCCGCCATGTTCGCCGCACACGCCGCAAACAAGGTCGGGATTGCCCTCATGCCCCAGCTCGACGCCCATCTTCACGAGCTTCGCGACACCCGGGTCGATCGTCGCGAACGGGTTGTACGGAAGCAGGTGCTCGTTCAAGTACTGCGGGACGAACTCGGCCTCGACGTCGTCGCGGCTGAAGCCGAACGTCGTCTGGGTGAGGTCGTTGGTGCCGAACGAGAAGAAGTCGGCCTGCGTCGCGATCTCGTCGGCGGTGACGGCCGCGCGCGGAAGCTCGATCATGGTGCCGATCTTGATGGAGAGGTCCACACCCTCTTCCTCGGCGACTTCCGCGATGACCTTCTCGGCGACGCCGCGGAGCTTTTCGAGCTCGGGAGTGACCGACACGAGCGGGATCATGATCTCGGGCTGGGGGTCGAGGCCCTCCTTCTTGAGCTTCGCAGCCGCGGTGGCGATGGCGCGCACCTGCATTTCCGGAAGGATGGGATACACGATGCCGAGGCGACAACCGCGCAGGCCCAGCATCGGGTTCTGCTCGGCGAAGCCGTCGATCTGCTCCATGAGCATGCGCTTCTCGGCGATGACCTTCTTGTCGCCACCCGTGGCCTCGAGGCGGGCGATCTCGACGTCGAGCGCGCGCGGGCTCTCGAGGAACTCGTGCAGCGGCGGATCGAGCAGGCGCACGATGACCGGCAGCCCGTC
>CAKUGU010000035.1 GCA_934654815.1 uncultured Ellagibacter sp. | reverse complement strand
CTTTCCAAGGCGCTCGCCGAGTTCCTGTTCAACTCCGAGGACGCGCTCATCAGCTTCGACATGTCCGAGTACATGGAAAAGCACAGCGTGAGCCGCCTCGTCGGTTCGCCTCCGGGGTACGTCGGTTTCGACGAGGGCGGCCAGCTCACGAAGGCCGTGCGCCAGCGCCCGTACTCGGTCGTGCTCTTCGACGAGATCGAGAAGGCACATCCTGATGTGTTCAACATCCTGCTTCAGATCCTGGAGGAGGGGCGCCTGACCGATGCGCAGGGCCGCACCGTCGACTTCCGCAACACGGTCATCATCATGACCTCGAACGTCGGCGCGCGCGAGATCGCGCAAACCACGCCGCTCGGCTTTGCCGGGGCGGGCCAGAACGGCCTTTCCGACAAGGAAATCAAGAGCCGTGTCATGGCCGAGATGAAGAAGCTCTTCAGGCCCGAGTTCCTGAACCGTATCGACGAGATCATCGTGTTCAAGTCGCTCACGGCCGAGCAGATCGCCCAGATCGTCGACCTCATGGTTGCCGACCTGCGCGAGCGCATGATCGCGCAGAACATGTCGATCAACCTGACGCCGGCGGCGACGGCGCTCATCGCGAAGGAGGGCACCGACACCACGTACGGCGCGCGTCCTTTACGTCGCGCCATCCAGCGCATGCTCGAGGACCCGCTGTCCGAGCAGATCCTCGAAGGCAAGTGGCAGAGCGGCTCGATCGTCGACGTCGACGTCGACGAGACGGGCAAGGAGCTCGTGTTCACCCAGGGGTCGGGGGCCATCCCCGAGCCGCGCAAGCGCGACAGCATCGCGCGCGACGCCGAGCTTCTGCTCACGAACTACGACCTCGGCCACGCTGGCCTGCCGAGCTCCGGTGGAGCCGCATCGGGCGGTGCCGCTGACTAGCGGCGAACCGCAGCGAGCGGGCAAGACTATTCAGGCATGCAAAGCCGGACGCTTCCCAAAGCGCCCGGCTTTTTTGCTGCCGGAGAAGCTTTCGTCTGACGGGTTCTCGCTTCCGATAAATGCCCGGAGTAGAAATTTCAGCCCGATAATGCCGTGAAATTTATACCAATCGGCGACTTTGGATAAATTTGAGAGCGGTAGGCGCGATGCGAATCCTTCTGTCGCTCGTTTCTGTTGCTCCCTTCCAACTTGTTACGGGGAATGTCCCCGCTTGTGCGGGGGTTGCCGTAAAATAAGCAACAAACTATGCGCTTGCTCGGGCTGCGGCGTTGCAGTCGCGCGGCAAGCTTCAAGAGAGGAAGGGCCTCATGCCGAAAACGATCGATCCCATCTATTCGCCCTCGGTGCTCGACGCGCCCGAGACGATGTTCGACGATCTCGACTTCGATGCGCTGTCCCAGACGGTAAGCGGGCTTCAGGGGGTCGTCGACCCCAAGCCGAAGACGGCGGCCATCATCCTGGCCGGCGGTTCGGGCGAGCGCTTCGGCCACGAAGGCGGCAAGCAGCTCGTCGAAATCGCCGGGAAGCCTATCCTCACCTGGTCGGCCGAGGCGTTCGACGCGGTGGGCGATGTGGGGCTCATCGTCATCGTGTGCCCGGAGGACCGCCAGGAGGAATACCTCAACCGCGCCATCAACCCGTTCCCGTTCGTGACACCCATCGTCGTCGCGCCCGCCGGCCCCTCGCGCCAGGAATCGGCGTTCTCGGGACTCGAGTATGTCGGCGACGAGTACGAGTTCGTCGTGCTGCACGACGGCGCCCGCCCGCTTATTTCCCCCGAGCTCATCCTGCACACCATCAACACGTGCAAGGGCAACATCGACTGCGATGGCGTCATCGTGGGCCATCCGGCCGTCGATACGCTCAAGATCGTCGAAGACGGCGTCATCATGGGAACGCCCGACCGCCGTGTTTTCTGGGATGCGCAAACGCCCCAGGTCTTCCGCACGGGAATCTACCGTCGCGCCCATGCGAGCGCGCTGTCCGACGGCTTCGTCGGCACCGACGACTCCTCGCTTATCGAGCGTTTGGGCGGCAAGGTGCTCGTCGTCGAGGGCAAGCGCAACAACATCAAGCTTACCGTCCCCGAAGACTACATGATGCTCGCGGCGGCCGTCCGCGCGCTCTACTTGAAGCAGCCCGAGGAGTAGCCCTATGGATCCTAAGGATTTGCGAATCGGCCAGGGCATGGACGTCCACGCTTTCGCGGAAGGACGCAAGCTCATTTTGGGCGGGGTCGACATTCCCCACACGAAGGGACTGCTCGGCCACTCCGACGCCGATGTGCTTGCGCATGCTGTCGCCGACGCGCTTTTGGGCGGCATCCGCGGCGGCGACATCGGCAAGCTCTTCCCCGACACCGACCCGGCGTACGAGGGGGCTGACTCGCTCAAGCTGCTCGCTGCGGTCGCCGACCTCGTGCGCGAACGCGGTTACGACATCATCGACGTCGACAGTGTCATCGCCGCCCAGGCGCCGAAGCTTTCCCCGTATCGCGATCAGATGCGCGAAAACCTCGCGCGCGCGATGGGCATTTCCGCCGAGAACGTCGGCGTGAAGGCGACGACCACCGAGCACTTGGGCTTCGAGGGCCGCGAAGAGGGCATATCAGCCACTGCAGTCTGCCTTCTCGCTCGATGTAGGAAGTAGTTTTGCTACAATCCGACATCGAACAGAGGGGTAACTCATGAACATCTTCAAGACGATCGCCGAAGACGTTCGGGCGGTGAAAGAGCGCGACCCGGCCGCGCAAAGCTCGTTCGTCATCTGGCTTACCTATCCGGGCCTGCACGCGCGCTGGTCGCACGTGGTCGAGCACTGGCTGTGGAACCACGGCTTAAAAAGCCTGGCGCGCATATCGTCCCAGTTCACGCGCTTTATGACAGGCGTGGAAATCCACCCGGGCGCGCAGATCGGGCGGCGGTTCTTCATCGATCACGCCATGGGAGTCATCATCGGCGAGACCACCATCATCGGCGACGACTGCACGCTTTACCAGGGCGTCACGCTCGGCGGCACCGGGAACGAAACGGGCAAACGCCACCCGACGCTCGGCAACAACGTGATCGTCGGCGTCGGCGCGGCGGTCCTCGGCAACATCACGATCGGCGACAACTCGAAGATCGGCGGCGGTGCCGTAGCGGTGAAGGACGTGCCGCCCAACTGCACGGTCGTCGGCATCCCCGGGCGCATCGTCAAGCGCGACGGCAAGCGCGTCACCTGCGAAAAGTCCGACGCGGCCAAGCGCATGGAGAACCTGCCCGACATCGTCGAGGAGCAACACCGCTCGAACTGCGCGCGCATCGATCACCTCGAGGCGCAGATCGCGGCGCTTCGCGACGAGGTCTGCCCCGAGTTCAAGCGCGCCATCGCCGACGTGCCGCCGGTGGAAATCCCCGAAGATGAAGAAGGCTAGCGCACTTTCCGAGTGAGCGCGAAAAGGGTGCGCGGGCTTGCCCTCGGGCGGCGGCGCGCCCTCCCCTGATCGGCCTTGAGCCGATCGAAACCGAACCGAGAGAAGAAACGACAGAGAGACTTCCATGATCAAGCTTTACGATACCAAGCTGCGCCGCAAGGTCGAGTTCGAGCCGAAGGAGCCCGGCAAGGTCAGCATGTACGTGTGCGGCCCCACCGTGTACAACCGTATCCACATCGGCAATGCGCGCACGTTCATCAGCTTCGACGTCATCCGCCGCTATCTTATGTGGCGCGGTTTCGACGTGACGTTCGTGCAGAACGTCACCGACGTCGACGACAAGATCATCAAGCGCGCAGGCGAAGAGGGGAGAAGCGCGGCCGATTTGGCGGCGGAATACACCCAGACGTTCATCGACGACATGCACGCCGCCGGCGTGCTCGATCCCGACATCCGCCCTCGCGCCACGCGCGAGATCCCCGAGATGATCGAGCTCGTGCAGGAACTCATCGACGGCGGGCACGCTTACGAGGTCGAAGGCGACGTGTACTTCAGCGTGCGTTCGTACCCCGCCTACGGCGAGCTTTCGGGCCGCAACATCGACGAGATGGAGTCGGGGCACCGCGAGCTGCGCGCCGATGGGCAGGGCCTCGAAGCCCGCAAGAAGGACCCGCTCGACTTCGCGCTGTGGAAGGCCGCGAAGCCCGGCGAGCCCTCGTGGGATTCCCCGTGGGGCCCGGGTCGCCCCGGCTGGCACATCGAGTGCTCGGCCATGTCGCGCAAGTACCTGGGGCTTCCCTTCGATATCCACGGCGGCGGCGCCGACCTCGTGTTCCCGCATCACGAAAACGAGCGCGCCCAGAGCGAGGCGGCGTGCGGCTGCACGTTCGCGCGCCATTGGATGCACTCGGGCATGCTCCAGATCGCGAATGCGAAGACGGGCGAAGTCGAGAAGATGTCGAAGTCGCTCAACAACTTCTTGCTGCTGCACGAAGCGCTCGACGTCGTCCGTCCGGAAACGCTGCGCATGCTCATGCTGCAGACGCACTACCGCAGTCCGCTCGTGTTCGGCGACGCGCGCCTGGCCGAGGCCGATGCGGCGCTCGTTCGCATCGAGAACGCGGTGTCGAACCTCGAATGGCTGCTCGCGTCTGCGACGGCCGAAGGCGACGCCGTGCTCGACGCGCAGGCCATCTCCGACGCGGCCCGCACCGCGCGCGAGGCGTTCGTCGAGGCGATGGACGACGACTTCAACGCGCCTGCGGCCCTGGGCGCCGTGTTCGCGCTCGTGGGCGATGTGAACACGCTCGTGGCTGGAAAGGAGCCCGTCGCGGCCGACGTGCCCGCGCTCATCGCCGCCCGCGACGCGATCGTCGAGCTCATGGGCGTGTTCGGCATCGACGTCATGGCGCTCGCTGCCGACGAGGGCGACTCCTACCCGGCCGAGGTCGTGCCGCTTGCCGCCGAGCTTTCCGGCTACGAGGGTGAAAACGCCGCAGAAGCGGTCGACGCCCTGCTCGCCGCGCGCACGGAAGCCCGTGCCGCGAAGGACTGGGCGCGCGCCGACGCTGTCCGCGACGGCATGGCGGCGCTCGGCTTCACCATCAAGGACACGCCTCAGGGTCCCCAGGTGACGCTTGCCTAGGCTCTCGGGCTATCCGTAATCGTTTGCGGGGCGTTCCGGCGTGTGCCGGGGCGCTCCTTTCCACCTTCGCAGGGAGCGTGATCTCGTGACCACCCAACGGAATATGGAGCTTCTGGCGCCCGCCGGCGGCATGGAGCAGCTGCGCGCCGCCGTGCGTTTCGGGGCCGATGCGGTCTATCTCGCGTCGGACCGTTTCGGCATGCGCGCCCGCGCCGCGAACTTCAAGCTGGAAGACATCCCCGAGGCGGTCGCGATAGCACACGCGGCAGGCGCGAAGGTGCACGTCACCGCGAACATCCTCATGGGGCAGTCCGACCTGCCCGACCTGCCCGACTATTTCCGCGCGCTCGATGCGGCGGGGGTCGACGCGTTCATCATCGGCGATTTGGGGGCGGCCTCGATCGCGCGGCGCGTAGCCCCGCGCGTCGATCTGCACGTGAGCACGCAGGCGAGCGTCGCGAACGCCGAGGCGGCGCGCGTATGGCACGGCCTCGGCGCGAAACGCGTGGTGTGCGCGCGGGAGATGTCGCTCGACGACATCGCCCGTATGCGCGAGGACATGCCCGCCGGCATGGAGGTCGAGGTGTTCGCGCACGGCGCCATGTGCATGGCCGTGTCGGGCCGCTGCCTTATCAGCTCGTATCTCACGGGGCGTTCGGGCAACCGAGGGCACTGCACGCAGCCGTGCCGTTGGAGCTACACGCTTGAAGAGGAGAAGCGCCCCGGCGAGCATTTCCCCATCGAGGAAGACGGCCGCGGCACCTTCATCATGAACGCGAAGGACCTGAACATGCTCGCGCACCTCGACGAGCTGCGCGCGGCCGGGGTTGACTCCATCAAGATCGAAGGGCGCAACAAGAAGGCGTTCTACGTGGCAAGCGTGGTGAACGCCTATCGCCAAGTGCTCGACGGCGCCCCTGCGGCTATCTTCGCCGACGAGCTGGAATCGGTGTCGCACCGCCCGTACGGCACCGGCTTCTACTTCGGCGAGGCCGAGCAGGCGCCCGACTACGACGGCTACGAGCAGCAGGCGATGCACGTCGCCGACGTGGTCGAGGCCTCAGGGGAAGAGCTCGTCGCGCGCTGCCGCAACCGATTCGCGGAAGGCGACGAGCTCGAGGTCCTCGCGCCGCGCGAGCCGGTGCGGCGCGTGGTCGTGCGAAACCTCGTATGGCTTCTCGACCCGACGGAGGAAACCCCCGATCCCGAGCCGGTTCCCGTGCCGGTGGCGAATCGCTCGTGCGGCATCTACCGCTTCCGTGCGCAGACGACGGATGGGGAGGGTCTCGTCGCGTCCGCGGGGGATTTCCTGCGCGTCCGGAAATTCCGCCGCTCGGCGCGCCACTAGCTACGCCCGGAGCCGTGAAAAGCGCCCGTGACGAGGGATTTCGAAATAATCCCGCCAACGCGCGCAAAAGTTCGTTTCCCGGGCGATTCCCAGGCTCGCGGCTGGTATCATGGCGCCATGGTGCAACCGATGAAAGGGGTCGCTTATGGGACTCAAGGCGGTCGATGCTCTCGAAATATCTTTCGAGGAGCTGCCCATGTACCTGCGCTCGAATCATTCGGCGTATGTGGAAGTGGGCGGGCAAACCTACTATCTGACTGACGTGAACGATCATCAATGGCGCGTCCAAGACACCTCGCGGAAAAACGACAAGGATCACTACGTCGATTGCAGTGAGCTTGTGCCGACGGTCACGGAATTCATCGAAGTTCCGTTCCACGAAGGCAGGAGCTTGAAAGATCTCTTCCCGGAAGCGACGTTCTTCGCATCGGAAAAACCCGAGGCTGACTAGCAGCCGAGCGCTTTCGCACAATCGAATACCATCACATCGGGCGGTCGCAAGGCCGCCTTTTTAATTGGTACCGTTGTGCTATCATGCGGACGTGTGAAAGAAGGCCGCGGTAGGGGGTGCGGCCGCCATCGAAACGACGAGAAAGTGAGATGCCTTATGGCAGAAGAATGTTCGCATTCGTGCAGCAGCTGCGGCGTTGAAGGTTGCGGCGAGCGCACGGCTCCCTCCAAGTACGAAACCAACGCGGCGAGCAACGTGAAACACGTCATCGGCGTCGTGTCTGGCAAGGGCGGTGTCGGGAAGTCCCTGGTGACGAGCCTGCTTGCCAGCGAGCTGCGCAAGAAGGGCTACAGCGTCGGCATCCTCGACGCCGACGTCACCGGCCCGTCCATCCCGAAGACGTTCGGCATCACCGACAAGCTGCACGCCGACGAGACGGGTATCTACCCGGCGCTCACCGACAGCGGCATCAAGGTCATGTCGGTGAACCTCATGCTTCCGAAGGGCGACATGCCGGTCGCGTGGCGCGGCCCGGTCGTGTCCGGCATCATCAAACAGTTCTGGGATGAAACGAACTGGGGCGACGTCGACTACATGCTCATCGACATGCCTCCGGGAACGTCCGACGTCTTCCTGACGGTGTTCCAGATGCTGCCGGTCGACGGCATCGTCACCGTTTCCGCGCCGCAGGAACTCGTCGCGATGATCGTCGGCAAGGCCGTGAACCTCGCGCACGACCTCGATGTGCCCGTCGTGGGCCTCGTCGAGAACATGGCGTACTTCAAGTGCGACGAGTGCGGCAAGGAACACCACATCTTCGGTGAGCCGCAGGGTGCCGCCGTGGCCGAGCGTTACAACATCCCGGCCGTGGCGACTCTGCCGATCGACCCGAAGTTCGCAGCGCTTTGCGACGAGGGCAAGGTCGAGGAGTACGACGTCGCCGGCGCGCTCGACGCCATCGTCGCCCAGGTCGAAACCGCCAAGCGCCAAGAGCCCGAGGCGAAGGCCGAATAGCTCCTCGCGAACGCTCCAAGGCGAACAGAGGCGCCGCCCGCATGATACGGGCGGCGCCTTTTTGCGTAAGTGGCGGGATGTAGGTGGTGGGGAAGCTTTGCGGCTAGATGGCAAGATCAGCGAAGCCTGAAAACTTTTTCAAAAAAGTGCTTGACCGAAACTGGCGTTCTGCTAATATATTCCTTGCGCCTTTTACGGGGAATTAGCTCAGCTGGGAGAGCGCATGGCTGGCAGCCATGAGGTCAGGGGTTCGAACCCCCTATTCTCCACCACAACTTACATCGCTGGTCGAGCAATCGATCAGCGATTTTTTTATTCTCAGGGTAGGGAATTGACCTTACGGCTCGGCAATGATCCGAGGAATCTGATAACTCGGAATCCTCGCGCTCCGACAAGCACGTGCGTCCGCAGGGCAAGGGGCAAGATCCTCATGCGCTTTGGCTTCGGCTAGTTCTGAGGAATGTGCCGCTTGATCGCTTCGCGGTACGCCTTCCCGTAACGTGACGGGGTGGTGTTCTTGCGCGTGATAACCCCGATCGTCATGGATTCGTCCACCTTCAAGGGGACCGAGATGATGTTCTCACCGTTCAGCTCGTGCGAAATGACGCCGCTGCACACGGTGTACCCGTTCAGCCCCACGGCCAGGTTGAACAGCGTCGCGCGGTCGCGCACGCGGATGTTCTTGCGGCGGTCGAGCGTGCTCAGCAGCTCTTCGCTGAAGTAGAACGAGTTGAAATCGCCCTGCTCGTACGACAGGTAGGGGTAATCGTCGAGGTCCTCGATCGTCACGAACTCGCGTTCTGCGAGCGGGTGCGCGCTCGAGATGAACACGTGAGGTTTGGCGGTGAACAAAGGCTCGAAGATGAGGTCCTGGCTCCGCAGCATCTTGCCGATCACTTCCCGGTTCCGCTTGCTCAGGTAGATGATTCCGAGCTCGCTTTTCATGTGCGACACGTCCTCGATGATCTCGTGCGTTTGTTCCTCGCGCAGCGTGAAATCGTAGCGGTACGCGTTGAATTCCCGGATGACGTCGACGAACGCGTTGACGGCGAACGAATAATGCTGGCACGATACGGCGAAGCGGGGAACCTGCTGCGTGTCGCCCTTGTACTTTTCCTCCAAGAGGTCGGTCTGCTCGAGCACTTGCCGCGCATATCCCAGAAACGTCTCGCCCTCTGACGTCACCACGACGCCCTTGTTCGTGCGCTCGAAGATGACGACGCCCATCTCGCGTTCCAAATCGCGGATCGCGGCGGTGATGGAGGGCTGGGACACGAACAGGCGTCGCGACGCCTCGGTGATGTTGCCTACCTCGGCGACTTTCACGACGTATTTCAGCTGCTGCAGTTTCATGGGTGCTCCTTGCGCGCAAGTCCTCTACCGCAAAGGATAGGGGAAAGGTGCGATTATGCGGGTTCATCTCGCAAAGAACGCAAAACGGGGAAGGCGTATGCCCTCCCCGTATCCGGTGACGCGTATAAGGTTGCTGGTTAAACGGCGAACTGCGTCGCCGGGCAGTTAGTCGCCCCACACCTCTTCCGCGATCTCGTGCACGAGCGCCACCTTCGCCCACTGCTGCTCCTCGGTGAGCTTGTTGCCGATCTCGCAGCTCGCGAAGCCGCACTGCGGGGAAAGGCAGAGGTTTTCGAGCGGCACGTACTTCGCCGCTTCGTGGATGCGGGCGATGACGGCCTGCTTGTCTTCGAGCTCGGCGCGCTTCGTGGTGATAAGGCCGAGCACGACCTTCTTTCCCGCAGGCACGCTTGCGAGGGGGGCGAAGCTGCCGGAGCGCTCGTCGTCGAACTCGAGGAAGAACGCGTTCACGTGCTCGTTTGCGAGCAGTGCATCGGCAACGCCGTCATAGCCGCCTTCGCATGCCCACGTGCTGTGGAAGTTCCCGCGGCACACGTGGGTGTTGATGCGAAGGTCGCTCGGCGCGGCATCGAGCACGCGGTTGTTCACGCGCAGCAGCGTTTCCTTGATGCGCGCAAGGCCCGCCTGGTCGGTGCCGAAGAGGAGCTCGGCCTTCGGGTCGACGAGGCAGCCCCACGAACAGTCGTCGAACTGCAGGTTGCGGCAACCCGCGGCGTGGACCTGCTTGATGAACGCGAGGTACGCGGCCACGATATCGTCTTCCAAAAGCGCGTCGTTCTCGTAGACGGCTTCGGTCGTTTCGCGGTTCATCGGCATGATGAACTGCTCGATGAACTGGGCAGGCGCGGGAATCGTCAGCTTCGCCGTCGCGTTCTCGTCCTCGAACTGCTGCACGAAGCGGAAGTGCTCGACGAACGGGTGCTCGCCTTCGAGAGCGACCTTCCCCGTCAGGTAGGTGTCGTCGATCTTCGCCGCCTCGCCGTGGAACGGCAGGCCGTCCTCGGTCGTCGAGTGCCCGATGCCCTCGAATGCCCACATGAAGTCGAGATGCCAGGTCGCGCGGCGGAACTCGCCGTCGGTGATGAAGCGCAGCCCGGCCTTTTTCTCCTTCGCGATCAGGTCGGTGATGCACTCGTCCTCAACGGCTTTCAGGCTAGCAGCGTCGATTGCGCCCGCATTGAAGTCCTCGCGTGCCTGCTTCAGCTTCGCGGGACGAAGGAAGCTGCCGACGACGTCGTATCGATTCGGTCCGTACTGAACTGCCATGATGATACCTTTCGCTTGGGTGTTTGCCCGAATCCGCCCCGAGGCTGTTTGCCAATCTCGCTTGGGGGTCGGTGGCTTGTTTCGGATTGAAGTATAGCTATGCCGTTCGGGATCGGAAAATACTTTAAGTAATGTTGTAGTTATAGGAAATTCCTATTGATAGATTCAGAGTGGGGTGTCGTATTGCGCGGCTTCGCTCTTACGGCCCTGCTTGGGGCGAAGCGAAACGAAACGGGACGACGATTGTGAAGAGGGATTCACTGCGCGCCTCGGCGCCTCGGCACGTGCGATTATGCAGGTGTCGCCGAACGAGGGCGGCGGAACTACGGTAACGCGGGGTCGCAGGAACGGCTCCTTACGAAAGAAAGGATCGCATCATGAAGATCAGCGCTCGCAACCAAATCAAGGGTACCGTCAAGACCATCAAGGAAGGCGCGGTCAACGCCGTCGTCGTCATCTGCCGCGGCCATCACAACCCGATCAAGGCTGACATCACCATGGAAGCTGTCAAGCAGCTCGGCCTCGAAGAGGGCAAGGAGTGCTACGCGGTGATCAAGGCCACCAACGTCATGTTCGCCACCTCCAAGATCGACAACATCTCCGCTCGTAACCAGATCGAAGGCACCGTCATCTCCGTCAAGGAAGGCGCTGTGAACGGCCATGTGACCATCGAGGACGAAGAGGGCGTGCGCATCTCCGGCTCCATCACCAACGAGTCCATCGAGTCCCTCGGCCTGAAGGAAGGCGCCAAGGCTGTCGCCATCATCAAGGCCACCGACGTCATGGTCGCTGTCGACTAGCATGTAATTAGAAGCGGCGAATGAGGGCTGCAACAGGAAAATAGCCCTCGCGTGTTCGAAAATGACGATTTTTCGCGAGTGACGCCCTGCTTCGTCCGCTTTGTTCACAAATTACGCCCCATATCGTAATGATATGGGGCGTAACTTTTATACGATGATGCCTTGTTCGGTGGGTTTAGCACTCATAAGCATCTCAAACGGCCTCTATCCTGCGAAAAATCGAAATTTTCGAACACGCCAAGCGATTTTTCGTGTTTGGAGGATGCGATGGGGCGCTTCGCCCCCGAGAGCGACAGCCCGACCTCGCTGCATGGCAGGGAGCCTCTTCGCGGCCGGCCGACACTTCAGCTCTCGTAGACGATGGCCCCGGTGTTTGACGCCTCGTAGCCCTTAATCGCTTCGATTTCGTCGCGAAAAGCCCGGCTCTCCGTGATTCGGCGAATCTCCCGGATGAACGGCGCGGTGCGCGGGGTTTTCTCGATCGCGATGTCGAGCCATTCCGTTTGCAGCGGAACGAACGCGAGTCTTGGGGCTTTCCCGGTCAAGCGCTCGATTCCGACCGCGACGTCGGCATATCCCCTCGAGACGAGCGTCGCCGCGTCGAGCCCGGTCGAACATTCCCGATCGTAACCCTCGATCGTTTCGGGGCGCGCTTCGAGCGAAAGCAGCTTCTCGTCGAGAAGCACTCGCGTGCCGCAGCCGCGCTCGCGATTGGCTAGGCGAACCCCCTCGCGCAGAAGTCCGCCCCACGTGGTGAGCTTCTTGGGGTTGCCTTCCTGCACGAGGAAACCCTGCTTGCGTTTCAGCAGGCGAATCACGATGACGGGCATCCCCGGCGCGATCCGCTGCACGGAGGGCACGTTGTAGGTGTTCGTGCGGAGGTCGTACAAATGGACAAGCGCCGCGTTCGCCCGGCGCCCGTACAGGTTGACGAGCGCGGTGTAACTGCCTGCGTAGGCGCGCGAAACCGGCAGGTCGGCGGCGCTCAGCGCATGTGCGATGATGTCGCCCGAAAGGTCGTTGCCGGCGATGACGAATGGCGCGCGCTCGTCGAGGGAAAACGTCTGGGAGAATTCGGGCGTGCTGGCGGAATCGCCGCTAGCGGGGCGGTTTATGTCGTCGGCACGGGAAGAAGCCTCGTCGGCGCCTCTTTTCCCCACGTTCCCTTTTCCCGCGGTTGCGCGCGTGTACGCCTCGATGTTCCGCAGGGTGAAGCGGAGCTTCCGCCCGACGCGGTAAGACGGAAGCTCGCCTGTTTGGGCGAGTCGATACACCGAGTTCTTGGAAACCCGCAGCATCTCTGCGACCTCTTCAGCGGTGAGCGCGTCGTCGAACATTACTCTCCTCATATTAGGTAATTCAAAGATTAGAATAATAGTAACACAAGAATAATACGTAGCGAAACTCTGTGGCTTCTCCGGGCAGGTCGTCCTCGCTCGTTACTAGATACAGTCCTATAATGGATGCCATTGAAAGCGAACCGAGAGGAGACTTCCCCGTGCTTTTCACCGACATCGACATCCTCGACGAGAATCTCGACTACAAGGCCCATCAGTGGGTGGGCGTCAAAGACGACAAGATCGCCTACATCGGCGACGCGGCCCCCGAAAACGCCGCCGACTACGGCGAGACCTACGACGGGCGCGGCCGCTTGCTCATGCCGGCGCTCTACAACGCGCACACGCATCTGCCGATGACGCTTCTGCGCGGCTACGCGGAAAACGTGCCGCTGCAGGAATGGCTCAACAACCTGGTGTGGCCCTTCGAGGCGAAGATGACCCCCGAGGACAACTACTGGGCCACCAAGCTCGCCCTCGCCGAGATGGCGCGCTACGGCTCGGTCAGCGCGTCTGACATGTACTATGCCACCGACGAGCGCGTGCAAGCGGTCGGCGAGGCGCACATGAAGATGAACGTCTGCGAGAGCGTGCTCTACTTCGAGCCGAAGCCGTTTGCGGAGTACCCCATGTGCGAGAAGATGGAGCGCATCGTCAAGCAGTACCACGGCGCGCAGGACGGCCGCATCCGCGTGGACTACAACATCCACGCCGAGTACACATCCAACCCTATCACCTGCACCGATATCGGCAAGGTTGCGAAGGAAGCGGGGCTGCCCATCCACATCCACATCTCCGAGACGAAAAGCGAGCACGAGGAGTGCAAGGAGCGTCACGACGGCCTGACGCCGGTGCAGTACTTCGAGAGCATCGGCGTGTTCGACGTGCCGGTGGTGGCGGCGCACTGCGTGTGGGTCGACGACAAGGACATCGCCATCTTGAAGGAACGCGGCGCGACGGCGGTGCTCAACCCCGCGTCGAACATGAAGCTCGCGAGCGGCTTCGCGCCCGTGCAGAAGCTGCTTGACGCCGGCGTGAACGTGGCGCTCGGCACCGACGGTATGGCCTCGAACAATAACCACGACCTGTTCCAGGACATGTACCTCATGGGCACCATCTATAAGGGTCATGAGCTCGATCCCGCGATCATCTCGCCCAAACAGGTCATCACCGCAGCCACGCGTGGCGGCGCACTTGCCCAGGGGCGCCCGGACTGCGGGCTTGTGAAGGTGGGCATGAAGGCCGACCTCACTGTGCTCGACACCACGGGGGCGTCATGGTGCCCCATGACGAATCCCGCGGTCAACGTCGTGTTCTCGGGCCATGGGTCGGACGTCGTGCTCACGATGTGCGACGGTGCCGTGGTCTACCGCGACGGCGAGTGCCCCGGCATCGACCTGGAAAAGGTGAAGGCCGAGGTCTCCGCGCGCACGAAGCGCATCATCTCCGAGCTGTAACGTCATCGTGCGATGCGCTTGATGGAAAGGGCCGTGGCTGCATGCTGCGGCCCTTTTCTCGTCTTGGCCGGCGCGGCACGGCTCACCCGACTCCGCTTCGGGCTGAGGCATTTCCCACCGACCTGCTAGGTTGAACGGCTGGGCGCGAAGGCCTAGGCTTGAAGTCTCGTGTGGAGGCCGACGGTCTCGCTCGGCACAGCGGCAAAAGGAGAGAAGCCCTATGAACGTGTTCATTCCCGACGGTCGGATCGACCAGTTCATCTTGGAAGATATGCCCTACATCGACCTTACGACCGAGGTGCTCGGCATCGATGAGGAACCTGGCGAAATCGAGTATTTCACGCGCGAGGACTGTGTGCTTTGCGGTGTCGAGGAGGCGGCGCGTGTGCTCGGGAAGACGGGCGCGCGCGTCACGTGGTCGCTGCCCTCGGGCACGAGGCTTTCCGCGGGCGATGCGTTCCTGCGTGCCGAGGGCTCGGCGGCGGCGCTTCACATGGCGTGGAAGGTGTCGCTCAACCTGTGCGACCATCTGTCGGGCGTGGCCACGAAGACGCGCGCGATCGTGGACGCGGCGCACAGCGCGAACCCTGCTTGCGAGGTACTCACCACCCGAAAGAGCATGCCGGGCGTGAAAGACCTGCTCACGAAGGCAGTCACCTGCGGCGGAGCCTACCCGCACCGGTTGGGCGCATCTGAAACTGTGCTCGTGTTCGACCATCACATCACGTTCATGGGCGGCTTCGACGCGTTTCTGGAAGCGCTTCCCGCTCTGCGCAGCCGCTGCGTGGAGAAGAAACTCTTCGTGGAAGCGGGCGCCGACGAGGCGCGTCGTCTGGCGCATGCGGGCGTCGACGGCATCCAGCTCGACAAGATGCCGCCCGAGGAGCTCGCCTCGCTTGTGGGCGAGCTTCGCGCGATCGACCCGCGCATCACGCTCATCGCGGCGGGCGGCATCAATCTGCAAAACGCCGCGGCTTATGCCGCGACCGGCGTCGAGGGCCTGGCAACGACGGCGCCCTTCACGGCGAAGCCCATCGACATGAGCGTGCGCATGAATCGCGCATAGCGCAAAAACGTTGCAGGCGCTTGAATGCGGCTCATGCGGGCGAAGGACGCGAGACAGAAGGGAGCGCCGATGCGCTCCTTTCGCTATTCCGGCAGCAGGTTGCTGAAGTACTCGGCGCGGCCGGCAAGCACGTCATCGTAGAAGCCCTGCTTCCAGTCGATATAATCCACACTCGCCTCAAGCTCGGCGATCTGCTCGAGCAGGCGCTCCCTCTTTTCCGCTAGCATCACCTTGCGTTCGGGAATCGACGCCTGCCCCTGCAGGCAAAGCTCCAGGTAAGCGCGCATCTCGTCGATGCCCATCCCGCATTTCTTCAGGCATATGAGGCTTTTCACCCACTCGACGTCGTGTTCGTCGAATACGCGGCGGTTGTTCTTGTCGCGCTTCACGTTGGGCACAAGTCCCTGGTTGCAGTAGAACTTCAGCGTCTGGTACGTCATGCCGACTTCGCGGCATACTTGCATCATGGTGAACAGCTTGCCCGTTGTGGCGATGCGCTTGGGCGCCTGCATGCTGCTCGCTTCATCCTTTCGACCTTCTGCGGCGGTCGCCGTCTTTTCCTTCGCCACGCTTCCTCCATATTTTGAAAAACTTGCTTGACCGATAGTTGCTATCGGTTGTTATAACCGCATCAAGCAATGAAATCAAGTGAAAGGAACGAGCATGGCTGACAACATGATGTACGTGACGCTTTCGAACGGCGTGAAGATGCCGCAGCTCGGTTATGGCGTGTATCAGGTGACGCAAGCGGAATGCGAACGTTGCGTGTCCGACGCGCTCGGCGTAGGCTACCGCCATATCGACACCGCGCAAAGCTACTTCAACGAGGAGCAGGTGGGCAACGCAATCGCGAAGTCGGGCGTCGCGCGCGAGGACATCTTCCTCACGACGAAGGTGTGGATCGAGCATTACGGCGAAGGCGCGACGCGCGCGTCGGTGGAGGACTCGATGCGCAAACTCAAGACCGACTACCTCGATCTCGTGCTTCTGCACCAGCCGTTCGGCGACGCCTTCGGAGCGTGGCGCGACCTTACGAAGCTCTACGAAGAAGGCAAGGTGCGCGCCATTGGCGTGTCGAACTTCTATGCCGACCGCTTCGTCGAATTCTGCGAGTTCAACGACGTTGCTCCCATGGTGAACCAGATGGAGATGCACCCGCTCAACCAACAGAACGACCTGATGGAGTGGGAAGCGAAGTACGGTTGCGCCCCCGAGGCGTGGGCGCCTCTTGGAGAGGGCCGTGGCGGGCTGCTCGAGAACCCCATTCTGCGCGGGATCGGCAAGAAGTACGGGAAAACGCCTGCTCAGGTTATGCTTCGCTGGAACCTGCAGCGCGGCGTCGTTGTCATTCCGAAGAGCGTGCACATCGAGCGCATGCGCGAGAACCTGGACGTCTTCGACTTCGAGATCTCTGCCGACGACATGGCCGCTATCAGGACTTTCGACACGCAGACAAGCGCATTCTTCAGCCACGCTGACCCGAAAATGGTGCAGTGGTTCGCCAAGATGGTGGAGGAACGCAAAAAACAGCATGATTGCAGTCAGGAAAAGAAGAATTGGTAACGAGGGCGAAAGGAGTGGGACATGGCTTTCGAAATGATCACGAGGCGTAACTTTGTGAAAATCAGCATGCTGGCGAGCGCGGCGTTCGTAGGCGGCGGCATGTTGTCGGCGTGCACGCCTGCCGAGCAGTCGAGCACGCAAGCGTCCGATTCGGGTGCTGGGCAGTCCTCGCAGAGCAGCGCGTCGACGTCGCAGCAGGCGCAGACCCAGACTCAGCCGAGCTCTGACCTGGGCAAGGTTCTCGTTGCGTACTATTCCGCACAGGGCCACACGAAGGCGGTCGCCGAAACGCTTGCCGACGAGCTGGGCGCCGATCTGTTCGAAATCGTGCCGCAACAGCCGTATTCCGCGGCTGACTTGAACTGGAACGACGACAACAGCCGCGTCTCGCGCGAACATGACGATGAGAGCTTGCGCGACGTGCCGCTTGCGAAAGCGACGCCCGATAACTTCGCCGATTACGACACGGTGCTTCTGGGTTATCCCATCTGGTGGGGAATTGCGGCGTGGCCGACAGACCGTTTCGCCACCGGCAACGACTTCTCGGGCAAGCGCGTCATCACGTTCTGCACGTCGTCGTCATCGGGGTTGGGTAACTCCGGGCAACTGCTCGCGAATGCGGCAGGAACGGGCAACTGGGAAGACGGCAAGCGCTTCTCGTCGTCCGCAAGCGATGACGAAGTGCGCACCTGGGCTCGCCAAATCTGAGGCGAGCTCGCGGAAATCCAGACCATGCGGGTAAGGCGGAAAGAGATTGCGATGAGCGCTTCGAGCTGGTGCTGTTCGCCGTCGCTCCCGAGACGCGTGGCCATGGTGTGGGCACCGAGCTGCTTGCCGCCGCGCAGGGCTACTTGCGCGAGCAGGGCGCGCAGCGGGCGTTTCTGTTCACCGATACCGATTGCACGTGGGAATACTACGAGCGCCGCGGCATGCGCCGTGCTGCCGAGTGCGCGTTCGAACCCGAAGAGCTGCTGCCCGCCAAAATGTTCGTATACGAGATGCAGCTGTAGCGTTGCTTGAGCGCTGCGGCTCGTGCGCTGCGCTCGCTCCGGACCCGTCCGGGTTCCCGATGGCTCCACACGGGGGCGTGTATGGCATTTCTGCCCCTGATGAGAGTCAAAACATCGGCTGCGGCTCAATTATCGGGGCAAACGGTCGAAAGTAGGTTACACTTGACCATAACGCAAGCCGAGAAGGCTTGATCGAGTAGTTGTTTGTGTGTGCAAGACTAACAGTGGTTGTGCCTCACAAATGAACGAGGCGCGGCCACGCAACGAAAGGTTGGTGGTCAAAATGGCAGCTCCTGCCACTGAGCACGTGCGCAATGTCGTCCTGGTGGGTCAAGACGGCGCGGGGAAGACTTCGCTCGCTGAGGCGATGCTCTACGTCTCCGGCAAGACCCCGCGCATGGGAACGACCCACGACGGCAAATCCTATCTCGATTACGACGCCGAGGAAATCAAGCGCAAGTTCACCATCGGCACCTCGATCGCGCCGATCCCGTACAAAGATTACAAGATCAACGTGCTCGATACGTCAGGGCACCCCGACTTCATCGGCGACACGCTTTCCACCATGCAAGCGGCCGAAATGGCGCTTTTCGTGGTCGACGCCGTCGCCGGGCCGCAGGTCATGACCACCAAGCTGTGGCGCGAAGCGGAGGGCATGCGCCTGTCGCGCGCCGTGTTCATCAATCATATCGATCGCGAGCACGCCGACTTCGACGTCGCCATGGCGACGCTCCACGCGCGCTTCGGGTCGCGCTTGGGCCCGGTCACCATTCCCATCGGGCAAGATGCCGACTTCAAAGGCGTCATCGACATCATCCGCATGGAAGCGCGCTACTTCGGCGAGAACGACGATTCCGAGCGCGTCGAGCCCATTCCGCCCGAGTATGCCGACGCCGCGCAGGCCGCCCGCGACAAGCTGTGCGACCTTGTCGCCGAGGCCGACGACGAGCTCATGATGAAATACTTGGAAGGGGAGGAGCAGCTTTCCCAGGAAGAACTGGAATCGCTGCTCGACAAGGCCATCGCACAGGAGCTGTTCATCCCCGTGTTCGTCGGCTCCACCATCATCAAGCAGGGCATCCAGGGCCTCATGGAAGACATCTGCACATACTTCCCGCATCCGCGCAGCCACGGCCGCTTCCAAATGGCCGACGGCACGTCCATCCCCATCGACGAGACGAACCGCCCCGCGGCGTTCGTGTTCAAGACGCTGTCCGACCCGTTCGTCGGGCGCCTGAGTTTCTTGAAGGTGCTTTCCGGCGTGCTCGAGCCGGGCATGGAGCTCATCAATGCGCGCACGGGCAAAAAGGAGCGTTTGGGGCACCTCTACGTCATGATGGGCAAGGAATCCGCCGATGTGAAGAGCGCGAAGGCGGGCGACATCATCGTCGTTCCCAAGCTCGCCGAAACGCGCACCGGCGACACCATCTCGCTCACGGGCGAGATCGCGGTCGACCCGCTGCCGCTGCCCGCCCCGCAGTATCCCGTGGCACTCGAGGCCGCGAACAAGAAGGAAGAGGACAAGCTCGGCACGTTCCTTGCGCGCGCGGCCGAAAACGACCCGTCGATCCATATCTCCCGCAACGAGGAAACGCACCAGACGGTGCTCACCGCCATGGGCGACACGCAGGTCGACATGCTGATCGCGCGCTGCAAGGAGCAGACGGGCGTCGAGGTGCGCTTGCTTCCCGTGCGCATCCCCTACCGCGAGACGATCACGAAGACCGCCGAGGCGCAGGGCCGTCACAAGAAGCAGACCGGCGGCGCGGGGCAGTTCGGCGATTGCTGGCTGCGCCTTGAGCCGAACCCTGGCGCGGGCTACGAATTCGTCGACGAGATCAAGGGCGGCGCCATCCCCGGCGGACTCATCCCAGCGGTCGACAAGGGCGTCCAGGAGGCCATGGCCGAAGGCGTGCTCGCGGGATACCCCATGGTCGACATCAAGGTCGCCGTGTTCGACGGCAGTTACCATTCGGTTGACTCGAACGAAATGGCGTTCAAGACGGCCGCCCGCATCGGGTTCCGCGCGGCGTGCGAGCAGGCGAAGCCCGTGCTGCTCGAGCCCATGGCCGACATGGAGATCACGGTGAGCGAGGAATACGCCGGCCCCGTCATGGGCGATATCTCCACGCGCCGCGGGCGCATCGTCGGCACCGACTCCAACGACGAGGGCGAGACCGTCATCCTCGTGCGCGTGCCGTACGCCGAGGTCGTGAAGTACACCAAGGACCTGCGAGCGCTCACGCGCGGGTCGGGTTCCTACGACATCCAGATCAACGGCTACGAACAGGCTCCCGCCGACGTAACCAAGAAGCTCGTGGAAGCCTACCAAGAAGCACGGGCCGCCGGAAACTAACGGAAAGGCGGAAACCGAGCGATGCGATGGGCCGGGGCGTTTGCTTCCGGCCCATTTCCGTTTTCAAACCCTTCGGGCCTCGCAACCTTGTCATTTCCCCCTTCTCAACCTGGTTATTCAAACCTCGGGTATGAGGGGGTTGACCCTTCCTTTCGATACTCTAATGTTCCCGTGGTGCGCGCTTTTGAGGGAAGGCGCGCGTTTTCTCCTGGGACACGTAGAAACAACAGCAAATGCGAAGGGGATGGTTATGAAACCGTACAAGACAGTTATCTACAGTTTCCTCGTGGGCGGCACGTTCGCCCTTATCGCTCAGGCGATCCTCACGTTCTGGCAGACCGTTCTGGCGGGCACGCCGATGTCGTTCTTCATGGGCGGCGCGACGCTCATCTCGATGGGCGTGATCGGCTGCATCCTGGGCGGCCTTGCGTGCTATCAGTACGTCGAGGAATGGGCGACGTTCGGCGCGCTGCTCCCGTTCTCCGGCTTCGCCATGGCGGTCGGCATGAAGGCCGTGGGCCCCTGGACGAAGAACAACGAGAAGATGGGCAAGTGCATCTGGAACTGCGTGTGGTTCGTCGTGTGGTTCAACGTGCTCTTCGCCGCGATCTGCATCGTGATCGGCTGGATCTGTGGCGCGGTCGGGTTCAACAACAACCTCGGCGTCGCCAAGACCGAGGGCGGCATGCTGTTCGTGTTCGCGTTCCTGGTGGGCGGTCTGCTCGCCGCGTTCTTCCAGATCCTGTTCGTGTGCCTGAAGAAGGTCACCAAGAAGGTCACCCCGCTCCACATCCTGATGACGGCATGGATGTTGGGCGCGATTCTCGCGCCCTTCGGCATCTCCGGCGCGCTCGCCAACTTCTCCGGCGAGGGCTTCTCCGTCATGATCACGGTCGGCGGCTACAACATGTTCAACGTCGGCATCGAGCTCGCGGCGGGCAACCTCGCGGGTGCCGGCCTGCACTTGGGCTCGTTCCTGCTCGCGGTTGCGGGCCTTGCCATCACGGCGCTGTTCACGTTCTTCATCTACAACTGGACGTTCGGCCGCAAGCCGATCGACGAGGTTCACGCCGAGAAGGCCCTGAACTCGCTCAAGGAGCTCGGTTACGACGCCTCCATGGTGAAGAAGCTCGACAAGGAGGAGCTCGAAGGCTACGACACCACGAAGAAGAGCGGCGTTCCGGCCGGCACGAGCGAATCGGTGAACGCGTAGGAGCTTTCCCGCTGTATGGACGTTTCGGGCGCCGCGCCATGCGACGCGTGAGGTTTTTCGGGAAGCCTTCCCCTGCACAAGGGGAAGGCTTCTTTGGTATTCGGGGAAATGCCGTATACTGAAAAGAAGCAAAAAGGGGACGACGTCGCGCGGCTGCGCGCTGAATAAGGAGCGGACACATGGGCAAGAACATGAGCAAGAAGGAGCGCAAGCTGCGCGAGCAGATTTCGGAGCTTCAGCAGAAGAAGACGCGCGGCTTCACGCAGGCGGGCATCGGGATCATCGTGTTCGTGCTGTTCCTGATCGTACGGCAGGTGCTCGTCGCGAACGGGATGATCGACCCCGAAACGCTCGCGGTGAACATCGTCACCTACGCGCTCGCGGTTGTGGCGGCGGCCTTCGTGGGCATCGGCGCGCTGCACTATTCCCGAGCGAACACCAAGATCAAAGAGCTCGAAGCGCGCATCAAATAGACGGATCGCAAGTAGGCGGATCGCGGTTCGTCTCGTGCCTGCTTGTCGAAAAAGAAAGGCCCTGAGCCGTCGGGTTGTCCCCGAACGGCCCAGGGCCTTCTTGTTTGGAAGTGAGAGCGTTAGTCTTCGACTTCCACCAGGGTGATCTCGAAGGTGAGCGCCTTGCCTGCGAGCTCGTGGTTCATGTCGAAGCTCACGGTGTCGTCGGTCACTTCGAGCACGCGCACGGGGAAGGGCGAGCCGTCGGGCGCGCGCATGTACACGGTTTCGCCCACCGGCAGCTGCTCGGCATTGGGAACGTTCTTGCGCGGCACCTTCTGCACGAGCGCGGGGTTGTACTCGCCGTAGGCGTCGGCGGGCTCGAGGCGCACCGTCTTCGTCTCGCCGACCTCCATGTCGCGCACGGCCTTATCGAAGCCGGGGATCATCTGGCCGGCCATGCACGTGAACGCGAGCGGTTCGTTGCGGTCGTAGGACGAGTCGAACTTCGTGCCGTCGTCGAGTGTGCCCGTGTAGTGGGTCTTCACTTTCTTGCCTTCATTGCTCATGAAGCGCATCTCCTCTCGGTCTGAAAAGCATTACCCGCTAGTCTATCGGAACATCGGGCTTTCCGCCACGTCAGGCTAACACTCGGCGATATCGGCCAGGGTTTCCCGTGCGGAAACGAGCTTGACGAGAGGGCTGAGGTAAGGCCGTTCGTCGACGCGCAAGCCGGATCGCGCTGCCTCGATGATCCCGTCGGCGAGCTTCCCGACGGGGCGCCCGTACACCTCGGCGTCGTAGCCGTGCGCCATAAGCGCTTCCTTCGCCGCGGCGATGTCGTCTTCCGTCGGGTCCGCGACGAGCCGTTCGGCCGCCGCAAGGCTTTCCTCGCAGTAGAAGATTCCCTTTATGAGCGCGGCGTACGCGATGACGTACGGCACGGGCATGGCGTCGGCGGGGCGGATTTCCAGGTAGGTCTTCAGGCGTACGTCGGGGAAGACCATCGAAAGCGCATGCTCCACCTCTTCGCGCGTCATCGGGCGCGCCGCGTAGATCTCGCTGAACGGGCGCGCGTCCTCGCGCCAGCCGCCCTGCCCGTCGGGCACGAGGATAGCGGGCGTGTCGTAGACCCAGCGCGCGTAGTCGGAAAGCGAGAAACCGCTGCTCACAGCGCCGGGAACAATGCCACAGCGGTCGGGATCGCATTCCTGCCAGATCTTCGTGCGGACAAGCTTGCGCGTGCGCGGCTTGCCCTCGAAGACGGGCGAGTTGTCGCAGATGAGCGACAGCACGGGGACGAGCGCCGACGCGAGGCGGTATTTGCGCAGGCAGTCGGCGGCGTCGGTGTAGTCGATGCTCACCTGGGTCGACGCGCTTCCCCTCATCATGCACGGGCCGAAGGGGCTTACCGCACCGAGATAGCGGTTCATGCAGTCGTAGCGCTTCTTCGGGATGAGCTCCATGTCCATCGCGCGTGTGGTGGGGTGATAACCCACTTGGGCGGTCTTCGCGCGCACGTTCGAAAGGGCCGCCCCGAGGGTGCCCTCGAAACGCTCGAAGCACACCTTCGCGGCGCTGAGCTCGTGAAACGGCCCGGCGGAAAGCTCGATCTGCGCTGCTGGCTCGATCGTCACGGCCTCGCCCGGCCGGGCCACGCCGAGCAGGTCGCCTTCCGCGTCGAGCGTCGCGTCGGGGTAGTCGGCGCGCAGCGCGCAGAGCACGCTTTGGACGCCGTCTGTCCCGCTGTAGGGCACGGGCGAGCCGTCTTCGCGCACGATGACGTGCTCGAGCTCGATGCCGAGGGCGCCGGGCGTCGTCTTCGCCCCCGACTCGATGTAGGCGGCTATGGCGGCGATGTTCTGTTCGCGGACGGCGCGCCCGCCCGTCGAAGCCTGCTCGTCTGCGCTGGATCCCCCCGTGGGCGACGTTTCGTTCATCAAGTTGTCTCCTCGACCAGAAAAATGGTGCAAACCCCAGCGGGTTTGTATACAATAGTTTCGCCGCACATCGTAACACTTCGCGGCCACGGTATCAGGCACGTATCGAAAACGAGGACAAGTCGTGAACACGAGCATCATGAACATGAAGGCGCCGAGCGCTTCTTCCATGCTCCGACGACGTCCTTTGCGCGACGGCAAGACCTCGCGCCGTGCCGCTTCGCGCGTTTCTTCTTTGTAACTTTTCTTTGCCCCCTTTGGGTGCGAACTGCTTTTCATTACCATTATCCGCGGCGTTCTGCGCCTTTGCGACGGCGCTTGTCGATTGCCCCGATGTTTCGCGGCGTCGATGGCGTATCCTCGCATCCGTATGGAACGCCCACAAGGCTTATCAGGTAAGGAACCGCCATCATGAAAATCAAAGCTGGCGTCGTCGGCGCTGCCGGCTTCGCGGGCGCGGAGCTTGTGCGCCTGCTTCTGCGCCATCCGGATTTCGATCTTTCCGTCATCACGTCGGACGCGCTCGCGGGCACGCCTCTTCGCGATGTGTACCCCGCCTTCGCCGGGGCGAGTGACCTTGTCTTCTCCAAGCACGACGAGGACCTGCTCAAAGGGCTCGACGTCGCCTTCCTCGCCGTTCCCCATACGGCGTCGCTCGCGCTCACGCCGAAGCTTATCGCCGACGGCGTGACTGTCGTCGACCTCTCGGCCGACTATCGTCTCGCCGACGCGAACGTGTACGAGAAATGGTACAAGGTCCCGCATACGTCGCCCGAGCTACTCGGCACGCGCGCTTTCGGGTTGCCGGAGCTGTTCGGCGAAGGGCTTGCGCAGGTGGCTGCCGACCATGCGGCTGGCAAGGCGGTGCTCGTCGCGTGCGCCGGGTGCTACCCGACCGCGACCTCGCTCGCCGCGGCCCCGTTCATCCGCGCGGGTCTCGTCGATCCGGACGCGGTCGTCATCGTCGACGCGCTTTCGGGCGTCACCGGCGCCGGCAAGAAGGCCAATGAACGCACGCACTTCTGCTTCGCGAACGAGAGCGTCGAGGCCTATGGCGTCGGCACGCATCGCCATACCCCCGAGATTGCGCAGATCTTAGGGCTCGGCGCGGGCAAGCTCGTGTTCACGCCCCATTTGGTGCCGATGAACCGCGGCCTGCTTTCCACGGTGAAGCTCCCGCTCGCGCCGGGCAAACCCGCGCCGAGCGCCGAGGAGCTCGCGGCGGTGCAGGGCGCCTTCTACAAGGATTCGCCGCTCGTCGAGGCTCTGCCCGCGGGTAGGCTTCCCAAGACCTCGTCGGTTGCGGGCACGGCGCGCGCCCAGGTGGGAGCCGCGTTCCACGAGGAAGCGAACATGATCATCGCCATCGGCGCCATCGACAACCTCGGCAAGGGCGCCGCCGGCCAGGCGGTCCAATGCGCGAACATCGTCTTCGGGCTCGCCGAGGACACGGGCCTTACCGCGCTCGCGGTGGGGGTGTAGCACCATGGAAGGAGCAACCATGACCGAATTTTCCGCGATCGAGGGCGGCGGCGTCACGTCGGCCCTCGGCTTCACGGCTGCAGGCATCCATGCGGGCTTTCGGAAGGAACCCGAACGCGGCGACCTCGCGCTCGTCGTCGCCGACGACGTATGCGCGGCGGCGGGCATGTTCACGCAGAACATCTTCTGCTCGGCGCCCGTCATCGTCTCGCGCGAGCACCTAAGCGACGGGGGAGTCGGCGCGCCTTCGTACGGCGCCGCCCGCGCGGTCGTCATCAACTCCGGCATCGCGAACGCCGCGACGGGGGAGCCTGGGCTCGAGCATGCGCGCGAGATGGCGCGTATCACCGCCGATACCGTCGGGTGCACCGAAGACGAGGTGCTCGTCGCCTCGACCGGCGTCATCGGCCAGCACCTTCCCATGGAGCCGCTGAAGACGGGCGTGCCCGCGGCGTTCGCGGCGTGCTCGCGGGAAGGCGGCGCCACGGCGGCGCGCGCCATCATGACCACCGACACGCACCCGAAGGAATACGCCGTTACGTTCTCGGGCGACGCCATCGGGTACCCGGGTCGTGTGTTCACGGTCGGCGGTATGTCGAAGGGCTCGGGCATGATCATGCCGAACATGGCCACCATGATCGCCGTCATCACGACCGACGCTCCCGTTGCCGCAGCTCATCTCAGCGAGATCCTGCACAGCGCGGTGAGCGTGAGCTTCAACAAGATAACCGTCGACTCCGACACGTCCACCAACGACACGTGCGTCACGCTCGCAAGCGGCGCCGCGGCGCCGGGCGAGGGCGCGTTCGAACCCGGCACGCCCGCGTTCGAGACGCTCGCCGAGGCGTACCGCGCGGTGTGCGTGCAC
>CAKUGU010000034.1 GCA_934654815.1 uncultured Ellagibacter sp. | reverse complement strand
GACGTCGCGCCCTTGTGGTGGGCTGTGTCCCTGGGCGCCTGCCTCGGCGGCAACGGCACCTTGATCGGCGCCTCCGCCAACGTGGTCATGTCCGACATCGCCAAGAAGAACGGCACCTCGATCACCTTCGCGCGGTTCTTCAAAGTCGGCTTCCCCACGATGGTGCTCACGATCGTGGTCTCCGCCGTCTACCTCATCGTGCGCTTTCCACCGATGTAGCCTCATCCTCGCCTCGTCTGCGCCTCGACGCCCCCTTGCGCCCCTCCTGTTTTTTCGGCCATGTGCCTAAACGAGGGTTTCGCGCAGGGGCGTCGTGCCCTATACTGCCAACAGTCCTTTAAAAGCGGTACAGAGAGACCGACAAGGAACGCGAGAACATCGAAGCCTCACTGAGGCTCGTTTCTTGCTATACCGAGCGGTCTGTCTGCATCCCTGATAGAAGAGGGGAGCGTATGACAGATTCAAACGCAGTGAAGGCCGTCTGCATGGACGCAGACGAAATCGAGCGCTCGCTCACGCGCATCGCCCACCAGATCCTCGAGGCGAACAAGGGCGCGGACAACATCGCCCTCGTCGGCATCGTGACGCGCGGCGACTTGCTCGCGAAGCGCCTTGCCGCGAAGATCGAGCAGATCGAGGGTACGAAGGTGCCGCTCGGAAAGCTCGACATCAGCTTCTATCGCGATGATTTCGCGACTCATCTCTCGCCCGAGGTCCATTCCACCGACATCCCGTTCGACATCGACGACATGACGATCGTCCTCGTGGACGACGTGCTCTACACCGGCCGCACCATCCGTGCCGCCCTCGACGCGCTCACCGACATCGGGCGCCCCGCCTGCGTGCAGCTTGCCGTCTTGGTCGACCGCGGCCACCGCGAGCTTCCCATCCGCGCCGATTTCGTCGGCAAGAACGTGCCGTCCGCCTCTCATGAGAACGTGCGTTTGTTCTTGGAGGAAGTCGACGGCGTCTCGGCGGTCGAGGTGCTCGACATGGCGCCCGGCGACCGCGCAGGTTCCGCGCCGCTCGGCGGCACCCAGGAAAAGATCGCGGAGGTGTAGCGGATGGGCTTCAATCATAAACACCTCATCGACATCACCGAGTACTCAGCGGAAGACATCACGCGCATTCTCGACACCGCCGCCACGTTCCGCGCGGTGAACGAGCGCCGCATCAAGAAGGTGCCGACGCTGAAGGGCTTCACCGTCGTGAACATGTTCAACGAGCCCTCCACCCGCACACGCTCGTCGTTTGAGCTGGCGGAAAAGCGTCTCTCGTGCGACACGCTCAACTTCGGCGGGTCGTCTTCCTCCACGGTGAAGGGCGAAAGCCTCACCGATACCGTGCGCACGCTTTGCTCGTACAAGATCGACGCCATCGTCGTGCGCGACAAGCACGCGGGCGCGCCGCGCAAGGTCGCCGACGTCTCGGGCGTCCACGTCATCTGCGCCGGCGACGGCAAGCACCAGCACCCCACGCAGGCGCTGCTCGACCTGTACACCATCCGCGAGCGCTTCGGGCACATCGACGGGCTCAAGGTCGGCATCGTCGGCGACATCGGCCACTCGCGCGTATGCGGCTCGCTCATCCCCGCGCTCAAGATCATGGGCGCCGGCGTCACCGTCATCGCGCCGCCGACGCTCCTTCCCGCATCTCCTTCCGCCCTTGGGGCCGACCGCGTGACGAGCGACCTCGACGCCGCGCTGCCGGAACTCGACGTCGTGTACATGCTGCGCATCCAGCACGAGCGTCTCGAGGGCGCGCCGTATCCGAGCCACCGCGAGTACAGCCTGCTCTTCGGCCTGAACGAGGAGCGCGAGAAGCTCATGAAGCCCGAGGCGATCGTGTGCCATCCGGGGCCGGTGAACCGCGGCGTCGAGCTCGACGATTACATGTGCGACCACCCCAAGCGCTCGGTCATCTTGGACCAGGTCTATTCCGGCGTGCTCGTCCGCATGGCCGTTCTCTATCTTTTGCTGGGAGGCAACGACAATGGCATTGATGTTTAAGAACGCCCGCCTCATCGACCCGCAGGTCGAGCTCGACGAGGTGGCCGACATCCTCATCCGCGACGGCAGGATCGTCGAAATCGGCCACGACCTTAGCATGCCGAAGGGCGTCGAGCGCGACCTTTCCGGCAAGATCGTGACCCCGGGCCTCGTGGACATGCACGTGCATTTGCGCGACCCCGGCTTCGAGTACAAAGAAGACATCGAATCGGGCACGAAGGCCGCTGCGCACGGCGGGTTCACGGCCGTCGTCGCCATGCCGAACACGAAGCCAACCTGCGACAACGCCACCGTCGTCGAGTACGTGCGCCGTCGCGCGGTCGAGGTGGGGCACGCCCGCGTGCTCGTTTCCGGCGCGCTTACCCAGGGGCTTAAGGGAGAAGTGCTCTCCGAGATGGGCGACATGGTCGCACACGGCGCGGTCGCTTTCACCGACGACGGGCGCGGCGTGCAGGACTCCGGCATGATGCGCCGCACCATGGACTACGCCAAGCAGTTCGATCGCGTGGTCATGTGCCACTGCCAGGACGAGTCGCTCGTGGGCGCCGGTCAGGTGAACGAAGGGGAGTGCTCGACGCGGCTCGGCCTTTTGGGCTGGCCCGCCGAAGGCGAGGAACTCGAGATCATGCGCGACATCGCCCTTTGCCGTCTCACCGGCTGCGCCTTCCACGCGCAGCACGTCACCACCGCGCGCGGGCTCGACCTCATCCGCCGCGCGAAGGCCGAGGGCCTGCCTGTGACCTGCGAAGTCACACCGCATCACCTTCTGCTCGACGACTCGATGATCGGCGAGGACTACGATACGAACCTGAAGGTGAACCCGCCTCTGCGCACGAAGGCCGACTGCGCGGCGCTAAGCGCCGCGCTCGCCGACGGAACGGCCGACGCCGTCGTCACCGACCACGCGCCACACGCGGCGTTCGAGAAGGATCGCGAATTCGAGCGCGCGCCATTCGGGATGGTCGGCCTGGAAACGTCGCTCGGCCTCATGATCACGCATTTCGTGAAGACGGGGGTCATCGGCTGGGACAGGCTCGTCGAGCTCATGGCCGTGAACCCGCGCGCCATCGTGCGAGCGGACCGCGTCGCGCTCGAGCCTGGCTCGGTCGCCGACCTCACGGTGATCGACCCCGACGCCGAGTGGACCGTCGACACCGACGAGTTCTACTCGAAGGCGAAGAACACCCCGTTTGCGGGCTGGAAGCTCACCGGCCGCGCGACCGACGTCTACGTCGCGGGCTACGCCACGATGGAGGACGGCAAGGTCGTCGCTCCCGCCGTCGAGCAGTAGGAACGAGAACCCACGCGGGGCGAGTAGCGCGCCCCGCGACCTTATAGCAGCAAAGCCAAGCCCGCACGCGCGGGCATACACGAAGGAAGGATTCACGTGAGCGAGATTACGCACAAGCTTCTCGAGAACACGACGAAGACGGACGGTGCGTCCGCCCTGCTCGTGCTCGAAGACGGCGCGGTGTTCGAGGGCACCGCATGCGCCGCACCGGGCGAGGTGTTCGGCGAGATCTGCTTCAACACGTCGCTTGAAGGGTACCTCGAAGTCATCACCGACCCCTCGTACGCAGGCCAGATCATCACCATGACCTACCCGCAGATCGGCAACTACGGCGTGAACCTCGAGGACTGCCAGTCCGAGACCCCCGCGCTGCGCGGGCTCGTGGTGCGCGACATGTGCACCTTCCCGTCGAACTGGCGAAGCGAGATGTCGCTGCCCGAGTTCCTGAAGAAGAACAACGTCGTCGCCATCGAGGGCGTCGACACGCGCGCGCTCGTGCGCCACGTGCGCGATGCCGGCGCGCAGCGCGCGGTGCTCTCCACGCTCGACACCAACGCGGAAAGCCTGCTTAAGAAGGTGCGCGAGAGCCAGTCGATCGTCGGCGTCAACCTCGCCGAGACCGTGTCGCGCACAGACAAGCGCGTCTTCACGACCGCCGACCTTCCTGAAAGCCAGGCCTTCGCGCTCGCCGACCCCAAACCAGCGAAGTACCACGTCGTCGCCTACGACTGCGGCGCCAAGCTTTCCATTTTCCAGAACCTTGTGCGTCAGGGCTGCGAGCTCACCGCGGTTCCGTGGGACACGCCGGCAGAAGACGTGCTCGCGATGAACCCCGACGGCGTCTTCCTTTCCAACGGCCCGGGCGACCCCGACGCGGTTTCGGGGACCTACACCCAGGTCGAGAAGCTCATCGGCAAGGTGCCGCTGTTCGGCATCTGCCTCGGCCATCAGATGATGAGCAAGGCGGCCGGCGCCGACATGGAGAAGCTCAAGTTCGGGCATCGCGGCGGCAACCAGCCGGTCATGAACCTGCGCACCCACCGCGTCGAGATCACGGCGCAGAACCACGGCTTCGGCCTTGTGTTCCCAACGCTTGGCAAGCTCATCCCCGCCGAATGCGACGGCGTGACCGAGCACGTAGACGACCTGCGCTTCTGGGTCGAGCGCGGCGTCGCGCCCGTGGTCGACAACAAGAAGTTCGGCCGCATCCAGCTCACGCACGTGAACCTGAACGACGGTACGGCCGAGGGCATCGCCTTCCTCGACGTCCCCGCCTTCTCGGTGCAGTACCACCCCGAGGCGTCGCCGGGACCGACCGACGCACACTACCTGTTCACCGCCTTCGCCCGCCTCATGGACGGGCGCGAGGACTACCTCGACATCGACATTGCGGCCGACCGCTTGGCTGGCTGGGAATTCGGAGGAGAAGTCAATGCCTAAGCGTACCGATATCAAATCCATCCTCGTCATCGGCTCGGGCCCGATCGTCATCGGCCAGGCCTGCGAGTTCGACTACTCCGGCGCGCAGGCGTGCAAGGTCCTCAAAGCCGACGGCTACCGCGTTATCCTCGTGAACTCCAACCCGGCGACCATCATGACCGACCCGGGGCTCGCCGACCGCACCTACGTCGAGCCGATCACGGCCGAGTTCGTGGAGAAGGTCATCGCGAAGGAGCGCCCCGATGCGCTTTTGCCCACCCTCGGCGGCCAGACGGGCCTGAACACCGCCGTCGAGCTGGCGAAATCCGGCGTGCTCGACAAGTACGGCGTGGAGATGGTCGGCTGCGACCTCGACGCGATCGAGCGCGGCGAGGACCGCAAGCTCTTCAACGACTGCATGGAGGAGCTCGGCATCGAGACCGCGCGCAGTGGGTACGCCTACTCCATCGCTGACGCCGAGGCGATCGTCGACAAGCTCGGCTTCCCCGTGGTGTGCCGTCCTTCGTTCACCCTCGGCGGCGCGGGCGGCGGCATCGCGCACGACATGGACGAGCTGCATCTCATCGTGGGACAGGGCATCGAGCTGTCGCCCGCGGGCGAAGTGCTCGTCGAGGAATCCATCGAGGGATGGAAAGAGTACGAGATGGAGGTCATGCGCGACCGTGCCGGCAACGGCATCATCATCTGCTCCATCGAGAACTTCGACGCCATGGGCGTGCACACGGGCGATTCCATCACCGTGGCACCCGCGCAGACGCTTTCCGACGTCGAGTACCAGCGCATGCGCGCGGCCTCTCTCGCCATCCTGGAGAAGATCGGCGTCGAGACCGGCGGCTCCAATGTGCAGTTCGCCGTCAATCCCAAGACCGGCCGCATGATCGTCATCGAGATGAACCCGCGCGTTTCGCGTTCTTCCGCCCTCGCATCGAAGGCGACCGGCTTCCCGATCGCGAAGGCCGCGGCGAAGCTGGCCGTCGGCTACACACTCGACGAGATCGTGAACGATATCACCAAGGCGACGCCCGCCTGCTTCGAGCCCTCCATCGACTACTGTGTCGTGAAGGTGCCGCGCTTCGCGTTCGAGAAGTTCCAGGGCACCGACGACACCCTGACCACGCGCATGAAGGCCGTGGGCGAGATCATGGCGATCGGCCGCACGTTCGAGGAGTCGCTCGGCAAGGCCCTGCGCTCGCTCGAGAACGGCCGCTGCGGCCTCGGTGCCGACGGCAAGGGCGCCGAGGGCACCTGCACGGGCGCCGAGTTCGACGACCTCGTGTCGCGCCCGACCGCGAACCGCGTCTTCTACATGGCCGAGGCCCTGCGCCGCGGCATGACGGTAGCCGAGCTGCACGAGAAGACGGGCATCGACCCGTGGTTCTTGGCCCGCATGGCCGACATCGTCGCGGTGGAGAAGGCGCTTTCCGGCCACAAGCTCACCGACCTCGACGCGGAAGACCTTCGCACGGCGAAACGCTTCGGCCTGTCCGACATCCAGATAGCGCACCTCACGGGCTCAACCGAGCTCGAGGTCCGTGCCTACCGCAAGAGCCTCGGTGTGGTGCCCGCGTTCAAGACGGTCGACACCTGCGCCGCCGAGTTCCCGAGCAAGACGGCTTACCACTATAAGACCTACGACGCCTGCGAAAGCGAGATCGCGCCGAAGACGAAGAAGCGCGCGATGATCCTGGGCGCAGGCCCCAACCGCATCGGTCAAGGCATCGAGTTCGATTACTGCTGCGTGCACGCGTCCTACGCGCTCGCCGATGCGGGGTACGAGACGATCATGGTCAACTGCAACCCCGAAACCGTCTCCACCGACTACGACACCTCCGACAAACTCTACTTCGAGCCGCTCACGTTCGAGGACGTGATGGACATCGTCGACGTCGAGAACCCCGACGGCGTCGTCGTCACCCTGGGCGGCCAAACGCCGCTCAAGCTCGCGCGCGCCCTGCAGGACGCCGGCATGCACATCATGGGCACGAGCCCCGAGGCCATCGACCTCGCTGAGGACCGCGACCGCTTCTCGCAGGTGCTCGACGAGCTCAAGATCACCTACCCGGCAGCGGGCGAGGCATCCACGCTCGAAGAGGCGCACAAGGTCGCCGAGCACATCAGCTTCCCGCTGCTCGTCCGCCCGAGCTACGTCCTCGGCGGGCGCGGCATGGCCATCGTCTACGACAACGAGCAGCTCGACAAGTACATGGCCGAGGCCGCGAAGATCTCGCCCGACCATCCGGTCTACCTTGACCGCTTCCTCGAGGCCGCGATCGAGGTCGACGTCGACGCGCTCTGCGACGGCACCGATGTGTTCGTGGGCGGCATCCTCGAGCACATCGAGATGGCGGGCATCCACTCGGGCGACTCCGCGTGCTGTACGCCGCCGTTCTCGCTGTCGCTCAAGCTGCAGAACCAGCTGCGCGACATCGCGCGCCGTCTGGCGCTGCGCCTCGGCGTCGTGGGCCTTCTGAACATCCAGTTCGCCATCAAGGACCAGGTCATCTACGTCATCGAGGCGAATCCCCGTGCAAGCCGCACCGTGCCGTTCGTGTCGAAGTCCACGGGCGTGCCGCTCGCGAAGATCGCCGCGCGCATCATGGCTGGCGAGAAGCTCGCCGACTTGCACCTGCCGCCGCACGACCGCGAGTTCGACTACTTCTGCGTGAAGGAAGCCGTCATGCCGTTCGGCCGCTTCCCCGGCTCCGACGTCGTGCTCGGCCCCGAGATGAAGTCGACCGGCGAGGTCATGGGCATCGCCCGCAACTTCCCGGCCGCCTTCACCAAGACCCAGCTCGCCATCGACTACGAGCCGCCGAGAAGCGGGGAAGTGTTCATCTCGGTGAACGACGGCGACAAGCGCCATATCACCGCCATCGCACGCTCCATCGCGCGTATGGGCTTCAAGCTCGTGGCCACCTCCGGAACGGCGCGCGCGCTGCGCGCCTCGGGACTCGAGTGCGAAGAGGTCGAGAAGATCCATCAGGGGTCGCACACCATCCTCGACCGCATCGCGTCGGGCGAGATCGTGCTCATGATCAACACGCCGTTCGGCTCGTCCACCAACACCGACGGCTACCAGATGCGCGCCGCGTGCGTGAGCCACGGCGTGAGCTACTGCACCACGCTCGCCGGCGCGCAAGCGCTCATCGCGGGCATGGAAGCGGTGCGCGAGCAGGGGCTCGACGTCATCGCGCTGCAGGATCTGCCCCAGTGGGAGGGATAACGTGGCGAACCTTGTGAATGAAACGACGCCGGTTCTCGAGAACCACGAGGTGGGCCCGAGGCTTCATCTCATGGTGCTCGAGGCACCGGAAATCGCGAAGGCGATCCGCCCCGGCCAGTTCGTGCACATGCGCATCCCGGGGATGGAGGGCCATATCCTGCGCCGCCCGTTCTCGGTGTACGAGGCCGACCCCGCGCGCGGCACGATCGAGATCCTCTACCAGGTCGTGGGATTCGGCTCGGACCGCATGACGAAGCTTTCGCCCGCCGACGAGGTCGCGCCCGAGCTCATCGGGCCCGTCGGCGCGAGCTGGAACGTGCCCGAGGGCGCGAAACGCGCGCTCCTCGTCGGCGGCGGGGTGGGGGCAGCACCCCTGTTCATGCTGTTCGAGCAGCTCGTACACGCTGGCGTCGACGTGACCGTCGTCCTCGGCGCGCAGACCGAGGCGGCCCTCGTGTGCAAGAACCGCTACGCCCGCGTGCTCTCCTCGGCGCGCACCTGCGCCGAGAACGCTCCCTTGTGCGCCACCGACGACGGCTCCTACGGGCGCGCGGGTTTTTGCACCTCGCTCGTCGATGACGCGCTCGCCCAGGCGGCGTCCGACGGCAACCCGTTCGACTACCTGGCCGTATGCGGCCCCGAACCGCTCATGAGGATCGTCGCGGGCAAAGCGCGCGACGCGCACGTTCCCTGCGAGGTCTCGCTTGAGAAGCGCATGGCGTGCGGCGTGGGCGCATGCCTTTCCTGCGTTGTCGAGACGGTGCACGGCAAGAAGCGCTCCTGCGTCGACGGCCCCGTTTTCCCCGCAGAGGAGGTGCTGTGGTAATGACCGCTCGCAAACCGAAGCCGACGAACGTGAACCTCGCCGTGAACCTCGGCGGCCTTCCCATGAAGAACCCCGTAACCACCGCGTCCGGCACGTTCGCCGCCGGCAAGGAGTACTCCGACTTCGTCGACGTTGCCGCGCTCGGCGCCGTCACCACCAAGGGCGTCTCGCTCAACGGCTGGGAGGGAAACGCGAGCCCTCGCATCGCGGAAGTGCCTTCCGGCATGCTCAACTCCATCGGGCTTCAGAACCCCGGCGTCGCGCATCTGAAAGAACACGAGCTTCCCTGGCTTGAAAGCGTCGGCGCGACCACGATCGTGAACGTGTCCGGGCACAGCTTCGACGAGTACGTCCAGGTCATCGAGGCGCTCGAAGACGCGCCCGTCGACGCGTACGAGGTGAACATCTCGTGCCCGAACGTCGATGCCGGCGGCATGACGATCGGTACGCACGCAGAAAGCGTCGAGAAGGTCGTGGGCATGTGCCGCGCCGCCACTTCGCGCCCGCTCATCGTGAAGCTCACTCCCAACGTGACCGACGTCACCGAGATCGCGCGCGCGGCCGAGGCCTCGGGCGCCGACGCCATCTCGCTCATCAACACGCTGCTCGGCATGGCCATCGACGCGCGCCGTCGCAAGCCCGTGCTCGCGCGCGCGGTCGGCGGTTTCTCCGGCCCTGCGGTGAAGCCGGTGGCCCTTCGCATGGTGTGGCAGTGCGCGAAGGCGGTAAACATCCCCATCCTCGGCATGGGCGGCATCTCGAACGGCACCGACGCCGTCGAGTTCATGCTCGCAGGCGCCACTGCGGTTGCCGTCGGTACCGCGAACTTCGTGAATCCGGAAGCGACTATCGACGTCGTCGACGGCATCGCGGCGTACTGCGAGGAGCAGGGGGTTTCCGACGCGAACGAGTTGATAGGAGCACTGGAATGCTAGCGAATTTCAACGACGAGCCGAAGCGCGACCGCGTCATCGTCGCGCTCGACTGCGATGCGGCCACGGCGCTGTGCCTCGCGGTGCAGCTGCGCGGGCACGCGAAGTGGCTCAAGGTCGGCATGACGCTCTACTACGCCGAGGGCCCGAAGATCGTCGAGACCTTCAAACAGCTCGGCTTCAACGTCTTCCTCGACCTCAAGTTCCACGACATCCCGCACCAGGTGGAAGGCGCCGCCGCAAGCGCGGTGCTCACGGGCGCCGACATGATCACGATGCACGCCGCAGGCGGCGCGGATATGATGGCCGCGGGGCAGCGGGGTGTTGAGACCGCGGCGTTCAAGCGCGGCGGACGTGTTCCTGCGACGCTCGCTATCACGGTCTTGACCTCGATGAATGCCGAGTCCCTTGCGGCGACGGGCGTTTCCCGCAGCCTGCCCGAGCAGGTCGAATCGCTCGCCTCCCAGGCGAAGGGGGCGGGGCTTTCGGGCGTGGTCTGCTCGCCATGGGAAGCGGAGAGCCTGCGCGCCATCTTGGGCCCTAACGCCTTCATCGTCACCCCCGGCGTCCGCCCGGCAGGCTCCGCCAAAGGCGACCAGTCCCGCATCGCCACGCCCGCCCAGGCGTTCGAAAACGGCGCATCGCATATCGTGGTGGGCCGTCCTATCACCCAGGCCGACGACCCCGTGGCCGCCTACGAGGCGATCGCAGCCGAGCTCGCCTAGGGCGCGAGAATCGGACACGTTGCCCGCGACCTGCGCTTTACCTGCAGTTTTTTCGCGATAGGTTCTTGACCATTCGTGGGAAACAGGTGAAGATTAGCGGGCGTTGACCAGGCACGCCGTGCATAATGCGCAGCGTGCCGCTACAATGGGTCGACGCGGAAAAGCAGCCCAGTCGCGGAAATGCTGCTTTACGAATGACCAGCAGGGCATATACAATTTGCGACAAAGCCCTTACCTCATAGCGGAAGCGTCGTACCGACACGAAGGAGAGATTCACGATGGCTATTCCTCAACTCAGCCCCGAAGAGCGTCAGGCGGCTCTCGAAAAGGCCAAGGCCGCTCGCATCAAGCGCGCTGAGGTTCGCGACGACCTGAAGAGCGGCAAGCTCACGCTCGAAAAGGTCCTCGACATGAAAGAAGATCCCGTTGTCGGTCGCATGAAGGTCTCCACCCTCATCGAAACCCTTCCCGGTTACGGCAAGGCCAAGGCCGAGAAGATCATGAAGGAACTGCAGATCGCGGAAAGCCGTCGCCTTCGCGGCCTGGGCGATCGTCAGCGCAGCGCCCTTCTGGAGCGCTTGGGCTAGTTCGCGCATGCGTCGCGGAAACCTTTTCGTCGTATCTGGGCCATCAGGTGCCGGCAAAGGCACGCTGGTGGCCCGTTTGCTGCACGAAGTCCCCGATGCATGGGTGTCGGTCTCGGCCACCACGCGCGCACCGCGCGAGGGCGAGGTCGACGGCGTGCATTACTACTTCAAGACGCGCGACGAATTCGATGCGCTCGTTGCCGCGGACGGCCTGCTCGAATGGGCGACCTACGCCGGCAACAGCTACGGCACGCCCCGTGCGGCGGTCGAGGCGAAGATGGCCGAAGGCAAGCAGGTCATCTTGGAGATCGACGTGCAGGGAGCCTTCCAAATCAAGGAGAAGATCCCCCAAGCGCACCTCGTCTTCATCGAGCCTCCTTCGCTTGAAGTGCTCGAAAGCCGCCTGCGCGGCCGCCACACCGAGACCGAAGACGTCATCGCCTCGCGCATGAAGGCTGCTCAGGTGGAGCTTTCACGCAAAATGGAGTATGATGTTCGGGTTATCAACGACGATCTCGACGAGGCAACGCGCGAACTGGTCGCCTATGTCAACGAACAAGCTGAACAACAATAAGGAAGTCACGCAATGAGCATTATCGAACCGAGGATCAACGACCTTCTCGAAAAGACCGATCAGGACCGTTTCCTTCTGTGCGCTCTCGCCTCGAAGCGCGCGCACGACATCAACGACATGATGCGCGGCCAGCGCGATCGAGCCATCCAGCTGCAGACCGCAGCCGAAATCGCGCGCGCGGCCAACAAGAAGCCGCTCACCATCGCCTTCAACGAGATCGCGAACGGCGACGTCTCGTACGACCCCGAAAGCATCGACATCAAGAACCACTAGAGGTATAAAGGCTTTTCATGGCAGAATACCAGCGAATTTGTCTCGTCCATTACCACGAGATCGGCCTGAAGGGCCACAACCGCTCCACTTTCGAGATGCGCCTCCTGAAGAACCTCGAGGCGCATCTCGTTTCTTTCCCCGTCGTGACGATCCATCGCATATCGGGCCGTTTGTGCGTGTTCTTGAAGGAAGGCACGGACCACGACACGATGGTGGCCTGCGCCGACGCGATCAAGAACATCCCAGGCACGGCGCGCGTCTCGTGCGGTTTCAAATGCGAGCGCGACCTCGACGAGATGACCGACGCCGGCATCCAGGCGATGGCCGAGTCGGGAACGTTCGCGAGCTTCAAGGTGCATGCGCGCCGCAACCACACCGATTTCCCCGTGAACTCCATGGAGATCAACCAGATCGTCGGCGGGCGCCTCTCCGACGCGTACCCCGACGTGAAGGTGCAGATGAAGGACCCCGACCTCGTCGTCGGCATCGAGGTCGTGCAGAGCGCGGCCTACGTGTACGCGCGTAGCATCCCCGGCATCGGCGGGCTTCCCGTCGGAAGCTCGGGCACGGTGGTGAGCCTTCTGTCTTCGGGCATCGACTCGCCCGTGGCGCTTTGGCGCATCGCACGCCGCGGCGCCATCTGCATCGGCGTGCACTTCTCGGGCCGCCCGCAAACCTCCGACGCGTCCGAGTTCCTGGTCGACGACATCGCGCACGTGCTCGAGAAGACGGGCTGCATCGCACGCGTCTACGTCGTCCCGTTCGGCGATTATCAGCGCGAGATCGCCCTCTCGGCACCGCCCGAGCTGCGCGTCATCCTGTACCGCCGCCTCATGTTCCGCGTCGCCGAGCGCATCGCGCACTACGAGCATGCGAAGGCCCTCGTCACCGGCGAGAGCCTGGGGCAGGTCGCTTCGCAGACGCTCGACAACATCCGCGCCACCAACGACGCGGTCGACCTGCCGGTCTTCCGCCCGATGATCGGCACTGACAAGCTCGAGATCATCGCGCAGGCGCAAAAGCTCGGCACCTTCGACATCTCGTCGCAAGATGCCCCGGACTGCTGCACGCTCTTCATGCCGCGCAACCCCGAGACGCATGCGAACCTGCAAACGGTGCGGGAAGCCGAAGCGCAGTTCCCGGTCGATGAGTGGGTGGAGAAGCTCGCCGCCGCGGCCGAACCGCACGACTACGCGTGCCCTTCCTACAAGCCACGCAAGAAGTCGCTCCACGACGTCATCGAAGGCATTGAGTAGCCGTTCGAACTGCGGAAACGCGATTCAGACAAGAGGGACTTCCAAGAGCCGCAACCTTACCAAGGGTTGCGGCTCTTTTCGTCTCCGGGGGATTCGGCGTTGGAACCGTGTTGGAACAGTGCGCGGAAAGCCGCGTTTCAGAGGCGGCATGGGCGTGCTCGGCCTCGCCGTTTCCAGCGTGTGCTTCGGCTCTTCACGCGCGGTATCGGAAGCGCTTGCAGGGGCGGGTGCGCAAGCGCTTCCGGCTACCCTCACAGGCGTCCTGTGCGATGAAAAGGGGAGCGCCGTGAAGCGAGAAGAAGAGGTACCGTTCTACCTTTCGCCGAAGAAACGACCGGTGAAGCCGGCCGTCCTTGTCGGCATCGTGTCGGTCGTCGTTATCGTCGCCGTTGTCGCGGCGATTGCGCTTCTCGGGGCGCTCTCGCCGCGCCCTTCGTTCGAGGTGGTGAAGGGCGTCGCCACCGAAAGCGCGGAAACGACGCAGCAGGGCGAATCGAGCGCGGCCGCAGACGAGACCCGCACGATCGTCGTGCACGTCGGCGGGAGCGTCCGCAACCCCGGCGTGTACGAGCTTCCCGAAAGCTCGCGCGTCAACGACGCGGTCGTCGCTGCCGGCGGCCTTGCCGATGACGCGCAGACCGATTCGGTCAACCTCGCGCGGAACCTCACCGACGGGGAACAGGTGCTCATCCCCTCGGAGGCCGAAGTCGAAGCCGCCGGACAGCAGACGACACCAAGCCAAGCCCCCGCGACCGCGCAACCCGGCTTGGGAAAGGTGAACATCAATACGGCCACGGCCGAGGCGCTCGACGCCCTGCCGGGGATCGGCGCCTCGACCGCCGCGAAGATCGTCGCCGACCGCGAGGCGAACGGCCCGTTCAAGACGACCGACGACCTCAAGCGCGTCACCGGCATCGGCGACAAGAAGTACGCCCAGCTCGCCGACCTCATCACGGTCGGGTAGCCCGATGGGGTTCGGGAACGGAACGCCGCGTCATCGCTCGCTCGAGCGCTTCGCGTCGTCTGCAGCTCGTGCGGTCCTTCACGCGTTTCAGGCGGACGACGCCGACGATGCGACCGCGAGGCCGAATGCGGCGCCCCTCCTCGTGCTGGCGCTCGGCCTTTGGGCGGGGTGCACCTGCGCATACACCGCAGGCGTGAGCGTCCCCGCTTCCCTCTGCGCCGTATTCGCCGCCGGCGCGCTTGTCCTCGCAGTCGTTCTCGCCTTCCTGTACGCCCGCGGCATAGCGCGCGGATGCGTGCTCGCCGTGCTCGGTGTGGCGCTCGGGGTCGCGCTCGGCTTCGCTTCTTCGTGCGCCCTCCACAGCGCGCACAAAGAAGCCGCCGCCACTGAGTACGGCACCTGGGTGTTCGAAGCTCAGTCAGACGCCCGCGCCGGTTCGTACCGTTCAAGCGTGACGGCGCGCGCGACCTCGGTTTCCACGGGCGAGAGCTATCGAGTGGAGGTTTCGCTTCCCGCCGATCAGGAAGCGCGCATTCTCCAAGGGTGCGTGTTCTCGGGCGATGCGAAGCTGAAGAAACCATCCGACTCCCGTATGAGCCGCTCGTGGCAGAACGGCGTCGAAGCGATATGCTCCCTGTCGTCATGCGACATCCTTGAAGCCGCAGGCCCGCTCGCCGCCATAACGGCCTTCCGGAAGAGCGCCATCGACTTTCTTGGGCAGCCAGGCGACGAGAGAGGCGCCCTCGCCGAGGCGCTCGTATGCGGCTACCGCGAACCGCTTCGCGACACCGAGCTCTACCGTTCGTTCAAGATCGTCGGGCTCGCTCATCTCGTCGCCGTGTCGGGCGCGCACCTCTCCATCGTCTGCGCGTTCTTCGCCGCGCTTCTTGGGCGCCTGCGATGCCCCCGCGCCTTATCGGTCACCGTCCAAAGCGCGTTCATCCTCGCCTACCTGCTCCTTGCCGCAGCGCCCGTTTCGGCCGTCCGCGCATCGATCATGGCGCTCGCGGGCTTGTCGTCATTCTTCGCGCGAAGGCGGCGGTCCTCCGTCGCGGCGGTCGGGCTCTGCATCGTCTCGATGATCGCGCTCGCGCCTGAAACGGCGGTTTCCGTCTCGTTCTTCCTTTCCGCCGCGTCCACACTCGGGATCGTCATGCTATCGGGCCTCTTCGAAGCTTGGTTCGCCTCGATCCGCCTGCCGCACGCGCTCGGCGCCGCGCTCGCGCTCACGTTCTCGGCGAGTATGGCGACCACGCCGTACTCGGCGGCGCTCTTCTCGCAGCTGCCGATCATCTCGCCGCTCGCGAACATCGTCGCCGTGCCTCTGTTCACTCTTGCCTGCGTCGGTTGCCTGTCATGCACGATCGTGGGATTGGTGCTGCCGCCCACAGCCCCCGCGGCCCTGTTCGCGGCGCAGGAGACGGCCGGGCTCCTTGCGAGCGCGGTCGATGCGCTCGCCCGAATCCCGTACGCCTCCGTTCCCGTCTCGCTTCCTGAGCTCCCGACGCTCGTCTGCTCGCTCGCCGCGGCGTTCGCGCTGTGGGCGCTTTGGCCGCGCCCTGACGCGGGCACGCTTTTCGCCTTGGCGGCCACCGCGGCCGCTGCTGTGGTGGCCGTCGTCTTCGTCGCCCCGCGCTTCGCTCCCGACGAGATCGTGATGCTCGACGTGGGGCAGGGGGATGCGTTTCTCGTGAGAAGCCAGGGCTCCTGCGTCCTCATCGACACGGGAAACGAGGACGGCTTGCTTCTCGAAGCGCTCGCCCGCCACGGCGTGTTCGCGCTCGACGCTGTGCTCGTAAGCCACGCGGACGACGACCACTGCGCATCGCTTCCGGCGCTGCGGGGAACGGTGCGCGTGGGCACGGTCGGCATAGCCGAGGATGCGGCGAGCTGCCCCTGCGCTTCGTGCAGAAAGCTTGTCTCGTCCGCTGAAATGGCAGCAGGGGAGAAAAACGTCGCCCTGCTCGAGCGCGGGGACGAGATCGCGTGCGGCAATTTCACCTTGCGGGTCATCTCGCCCGAACATTTCGTCGATGAGGGCGGGAACGCCGACAGCGTCTGCCTCGTCGCCTCGCTCGACTACGACGGCGACGGCAAGCCAGACTGGACGGCGCTGTTCTGCGGGGATGCGGAGGCCGAGCAGCTCGCCTCGCTCACGCGAAGCGGCGAGCTCGGGAAAGTCGACGTCTACAAGGTGGGCCACCACGGCTCGAAAGCGGCCGTCACCACCGAACTCGCCTACGCGCTCTCGCCGTCGGTTTCGCTTATGAGCGTCGGGGAAAACAACCGCTACGGGCACCCGGTCACGTCGACGCTCGAGGCGCTCGAGCAAGCCGGCTCACGTGTTTTCCGGACCGACGAGCAGGGCGACGTTTCGTGCGAATTCACCGCGAAGGGGGTGCGCGTCGAGACTCTGCGATAGAATAGCCGCATGACAAACTCGAAGAAACAAGCTTCCCTTCTCCCCGCATACCTCGTCGTCGGCGAAGACGCGCTCAAGCGGGCGACCGTGCTCGAGCGGCTGCGTCGACGCCTCGCGGAGCACGGCGACCTTTCGTTCAACTCGGACACGTTCGAAGGAGAGGTCGCCGCGGGCGCCGATGTCGTGTCGGCGTGCAACACCATGCCGTTCGCGAGCGACGTGCGCCTCGTCCTCGTGCGCGACGTCGACAAGCTCAAGAAAGCCGACTCGGAAGAGCTCGTCGCGTACCTGAAGGCGCCGAGCGACCAGACGGTGCTCGCGCTCGAAGCGGAGAAGCTCGCGAAGAACACGCGCCTTTACAAGGCGGTCGCCGCGGTGGGGAAGAGCGCGGTCATCGACTGCGCGCCCATTAAGAGCTACGAGCTCCCCAAGACCGTGCGCGCCATGGCGGTGAGCCACGGCTGCACGTTCACCGAGGGCGCGGCCGCGCGCCTCGTCGAGCTCGTCGGCGAGAACACGGTCCACCTCGACAACGAGATCAAGAAGATCGCGCTCGCGCATCGCGGCGGCGATGCTGTGACGGAAAACGAGGTGCTCTCGCTCGTCAGCAGGACCTCCGAGGTGAAACCGTGGGAGTTCGTCGACGCCTTCGCAGCGCGCGACGCGAAGAAGTGCCTCGCGTGCTGGGCGCGCATGGAGTCCACCTCCCCGCACGCGCTCATCGCCATGTGCACGACGCGCCTGCGGGAACTCGTGTGCGCCCGCGCGATGATCGACCGCGGCAACCCCCGCGCCATCGCCAAGGCGCTTTCCTCCTACACCGGGCGCAGCGTTCCCGACTGGCGCGTGAAGAACCACGCGACCTGGGCCCGAAGGTTCACGCGCGCAGAGCTTCGCCGTGCGCTCGTCACCGCGCGCGACGCCGAGCGCGCCATGAAGAGCGGCTCCGACGCGAACGACGTGTTCCTCCGCTGGGCGCTCTCGGTCTGCGCGCCCAGCGGTCGGCGATAAGCTCTCCCAGCCCGTAAGCAGGCGAATCCCTAATTGCTCTGGGTCATATAGGTGATGTTGCCCTTGCGGAACACGCCGGCGTAGATGTCCTCCGCCAGGCGCAGGCCGCCGTCGTAGCCGAAGTAACCGCGCGTCACCACGACGTCGTCGTTGATGGGCAGACTCACGTGCAGAAGCGTGGCGCCGTATTCCTTCGCCAAGCGGCTTTCCCAGGTAGAGCCCAAGATCAACGCGTTGCCGCCGCGCTTGAGCTTCGGCTCCATCGCCTCACGGATCTCGTACCCGTCGATATGAAGCTCGGTCGCCTCGGCGATGTCCTGCCCCAAATCCTGCAGGGCGGAAAGCACGAGCGTCTCGGATTCGCCCGCAGGATTGCAGGTGAGGCTCATGTGCTCCAAGCTGAAGCCCATATCATGCACGAGGAAGTCGGCGAGCCCGAGCCCGTAGTGGGCGTCGCTCACCACGTAGGCCTCGTGCGGGATATTGTTGTACATGTCGCTGAAGAAGTTGCTCAAGTTGATGAAGTAGTCGTAGTAGCGCTTCTCCTCACGCGCGATGACGGCCTCCACCTTCGCGGCGTCGATCCCGAGGAATTCCCCGACCCGACGGAGAAACGCGCTCGTGGCGCGGGCGCCCACGGGGAACACCGGCTCATGCAGATACGGCGTGCCGAAACGCTCTTCGAGCTTCTTCGCCGCTTTCACGCCCACCCAGGGACTCACCACGAGGTTTGCCTGCGCATTGGGAATGCTTCGCCACTCGTCGACGCCGGCGCTGCTCCACCCGAACAGGATGTTCACCCGAAGCCCGAGCTTCTCGAGAAGCACCTTCAGATCCTCGAGGTCGCGTCGCCAGAACACGTCGATGTTGGGAACCGAGGCGAACACGTTCACAAGGCCGCGCTCCACCTCGGGCTCGGCGCCGTCGAGCAGCTGGTCGATGATGGAGCCCACCACCTCCTCGTGCCCGAAGTAGGTGTTGCCGCGAAAGCCCGACGTCTCGGCCCCCACCACGGGAAATCCCTGCTCGCGGTACTCGCGGGCGATCTTCTTCGGGTCGTCGCCGATGATGCCGCTCGTGCAACCCGCCAAGATGACGAACAGGTCTCCCTTCATCACCTTGAGCGCGCCCTCGACCTCGGCGGAGAGCTTCTTCTCGCCGCCGAACACCACGTCGTGCTCGATCATGTTCGTGGACGGCACGTTGTTGCCGCCGGCGTAGCCGTCGCCTTGGAAGCCCGCGCCCGAGGTCATGAAGCTGCTCGTCTTCGAGGAGCAGCCGGGGCCGTCGTGCACGATGGGAATGGCGTGCGGGATAGCCAAAACCGTCTGCTGCGCCGACAGCGCGCACGAGAAGCGCGGCTCGCTGATCAATCCTTTGTTCTGGCTCATCGAGCCGCCTCCTTCTTGTAGCGGAAATCCTCTTGCTCAAGCCACCACTCGGTGTAGGGCCATTCCACGTGCGCGGCCATGGTGTCGAGCATGGTGCGCGCCTTGAGCACCTGCACGATGCGGCGGCCGAGCTTCACGATGCCGTCGTAGCCGGCGCTCACGTTCACGTCACCTTCACAGATGGTCGGGATGCCGAGTTTCGTGCCCGTGACGGTGAGCCCCATATGCCGTACGATGAGCACGTCGGGACGCATGCGGTTGAGCAGCTTCACCACCTGGTAGGGCTGCTTGTTGCACACGGTGAAGTTGTCGACGTCGCCGTGGTCGGCGATGAGGCGCGACAGGGTGTTGAAGGCCTCGTCGTCGTTGTCGGTTCTCTGGTCATGGTGCAGCGTGGTGATGCCGACGGGACGAAGCCCCAGCTCGATCGCCATGTTGGTGAGGCTGTGCGCGTAGGAGTCGCCGGCGTACACGTACACGGTCTTGCCAGAAAGCTGGCGGCGCAGGCTTTCCATCTCCGGCGCGATGCGCGCGTGCTCGGCGGCGATGGCGTCCTCGACGATGTCCTCCTTGCCCGTGTGCTTCGCGATCTCGCGCAGCCATTCGTCGGTCCACTTGATGCCGAAGGGCGCAGGCGCCTTCACCTCGGGCACGCCGTATTCGTCTTCGAGGTCCTTGGCGACGTAGGTGGCCAAGGTTTCGCAGATGTGCGCCGTGCAGGCGGCCTCACTCATGTAGGAAATGGCCTCGACGTCGGCTAGGGGCAAAAGGTAGTTCACGCGCAGGCCCAAAAGCCCGAGCAGGCCGGAAAACGAGTCCGCACCCTGGAAGTTGAACAGGTTCACAAGGTCGCCCTGGCGCTTGCGCGGGGGCTTCACCATCTTGCGCAGCACGCCGTGGAACACCGCGTCGAAGCCGCTCGTCCACACCTTGCTCTTGAAGCCCTCGCAGAAGATGGGCACGACGGGGATGCCGTACTCGCGCATCTTCTCGTCGGTGACCGACTCGATGTCGTCGCCGATGATGCCGGCCGCGCACGAGCTCTGCACGAAGATGACCGAGGGGTTGTAGCGCTTGAACGCCGTGTCGATGGCGTGGCGCAGCTTGTCGAGCGCGCCGTAGACGGTGTCGCGCTCGTTGATGTTCGAGCAGATGGCGTTGACGCGCTGCTCCTCTGTGATGCCGCGCTCCTTCGCCACCACGCCGAGCGCCACGTCGGTGGCCGATGCCGCCGAGCAGCACCCGATGGGGGAGTGCACGATGACCGCCGCATCGCGGATGGAATAGCTCAGCGTCTCCGCGCACATCTGCGAGCAGTCGCTGCACTGGGTGAACGGGGTCTTGCCCGTTTTGAGCTTGCGCGTCTTCGAGCCCTCGTTCAGGCTTTGCGCCGTGCCTTGGTACTCGAGGATGGATTTCAGTCTCCTCTCGCGCACCTGAAAATCCGATGTGTCGCTTGCGAAAGCCACAGGATTCAACCTCCTTACCGTTCCAAGATTCTCGTCTGTCTTGGCAGGGTTCTTAAAAGCCCTATTTCCTATCTGCTTACCAGGCTATCATAGCCAACATTTTCAATGCAGGCATCTGAACTGGGCAAATTGCCGTTAGCTGTTTTCGAACAGTGGCGTTCGAAAACGTGAATCATCAAATACCTTGCCACCTATAGGTATTTGGGGTTTTATAAAAGGCGTGAAAACGAATCCAAGACGAGGGAGCAACACCATGAGGCAAATCGCAATCTACGGGAAGGGCGGCATCGGCAAGTCGACGACGACCCAGAACCTCTCGAGCGCGCTCGCGACGCATCTGAACAAGCAGATCATGTTGGTCGGCTGCGACCCCAAGGCCGATTCCACCCGCATGCTCTTAGGCGGGCTCGCCCAGCGCACTGTGCTCGACACGCTGCGCGAGGAAGGCGACGAGATCGACCTCGAGGATATCATGAAAGTGGGCTTCGGCGGCATCCGCTGCGTCGAGTCCGGCGGCCCCGAGCCCGGCGTCGGGTGCGCCGGCCGCGGCATCATCACCTCCATCAACATGCTGGAGCAGCTCGACGCCTACACCGACGACCTCGACTACGTGTTCTACGACGTTTTGGGCGACGTCGTGTGCGGCGGTTTCGCGATGCCCATCCGCGAAGGCAAGGCCAAGGAGGTCTACATCGTGGCGAGCGGCGAGCTCATGGCCATGTACGCCGCGAACAACATCTGCAAGGGCATCGCGCGCTACGCCAACGCCGGCGGCGTGCGCCTGGGCGGAATCATCTGCAACAGCCGCAACGTCGACGGCGAGTACGACCTGCTCGACACGTTCGCCAAGGCCATCGGCACGAAGCTCATCTACTTTGTGCCCCGCGACAACATCGTCCAGCACGCCGAGATCAACAAGAAGACCGTCATCGAGTTCGCGCCCGACTCCAATCAGGCAAACTCCTACCGAAGGCTCGCGGAGGCCGTCGAGGCCAACGACCTGTTCGTCATCCCCAAGCCCTTGGAACAGCAGGAGCTGGAAGACCTGATGATGGAGCACGGATTCTTGGGAATCTAGGTGGGCCCCATGGCGCACATCGATTTCGCGGCCGCATCCGCGCAAAGCAAGCTCCAGCTCAATATCGCGAACCACCCCTGCTTTTCGGGCGGCTGCCACGCGAAGAACGCCCGCATCCACCTCGCGGTGGCGCCGGCCTGCAACATCAGCTGCAACTTCTGCCATCGCAAGTTCGACTGCGTGAACGAGAGCCGCCCCGGCGTCACCTCGACCGTGCTTTCGCCCGAGGGTGCGCTCGCGCGTTTCAAGGTGAGCGAGCAAAAGCTCGGAAACCTCGCCGTGGCGGGCATCGCGGGCCCCGGCGACCCGCTCGCGAACTGGGAGAAGGTCAAGAAAACCTTCCAGCTCATCCGCAGGGAGAACCCCGACGTCGCGCTCTGCCTGTCGACGAACGGGCTTCTGCTCCCACGCTACGCCGACGAGATCGTCTCTCTCGGCGTGAGCCACGTCACCGTGACCGTGAACGCGGTCGATGCCGCCATCGGTGCGCGCGTGTACGGCGGCATCGTCTACGACGGCGTGCATTACGAAGGTGAAGAGGCCGCGCGCATCCTGCTTCGCAACCAGCAGGAGGGCATCCGCCGCATCGCGCAAGCCGGACTCATCGTGAAGGTGAACACCGTGCTCATTCCCGGCGTGAACATCGAACACGCGCCCGAGATCGCACGCCGCGCGAAGGAACTCGGCGCCGCCTGCCACAACGTGAACGCGCTCATTCCCGTCGCGGGCACGCCCTTCGCCGGCTTGGATGCCCCGAGCCCCGAAGAGGTGCAGCGGGTGCGCACGGCGTGCGAGCGCTACCTTCCGCAGATCCGCCACTGCCGCCAGTGCCGGGCGGACGCCGTCGGGCTTTTGGGAGAAGACGTTTCCGCCGAGGTCGACGCGCTCACGCGCAGGTTCTCCGCCGTACGGCGCATCGCCGTTGCCTCAAGCGACGGGAAGACGGTCGATGAGCACTTCGGGCACACCGAGGCCTTCTGGATCTTCGACGTGGACGGCTTTAAAAGCACGCTCGTGGAGAAGCGCGCCGTGCGCTCCTTCTGCGAGGGGAAGGAGACCTGCGACGACTACGAGCGGGCGGGGCACAAGCGTGGGGCGCTTTCGGCCCTGGAAGACTGCTCGGCCGTCGTCTGCTTGATGGCGGGCCCCGAGCCGCGCTACCAGCTGGGGAAACGATGTATCGACATCTTCGACGCCACCGACGCGCCGACCCCTGCGCTGCAGGAAGCCTGCGCCGGCGGAAGCGTCTCGCGCGCGCTGCGCCTTTCCTGGGACGCCGAGCTCGCCGCCGAGAGCGCGGCATCGAAAACGGCATGAGGTCGAAGCCACCCCGACCTGCACGACATTCACGAACACCATCTTTACCGATAAGGAGCCACTCATGGGCAACAGCACCATCCACACCGGCGGCATCACCCGCCGCACGTTTTTAAGTACCGCGACCATCGCCGCGCTCTCCCTTTCCACCGCGGGCCTCTTCGGCTGCTCCGGCGGCCAGGGTGCGACAGGCGGCGACTCCAAGAAGAAGATCACCGTCGCCTACGTGCTCAACGGCAAGCCGACCTCGTTCAACGACGACAGCAACAAGCCCGCCGGCTACGAAGTCGACGTGGTGAACGCCGTCGCCGACGTTCTTTCCGACAAGTACACGTTCAAGTTCGAGGGCGTCGACCAGACCGCCGTGTTCGCGGGCCTCGCCTCCGGCAAGTACGACCAGGGACTCACCAATTCCTTCTGGACGCCCGAGCGCGCAGAGAAGTACCTGCAGCCGGAAGAGGCCGTCGGTGCCACGCTGCTCGGCATCCTCGTGAGAAAGGAGCACTCCGACATCCGCTCGCTCGCCGACGCGGCGGCAAAGGGGCTGAAACTCGCCCCCATCACCGCCGGCGACGGCAACTACTACGTGGTCGAGGACTACAACAAGGCCAACCCGGGCGCGCAGATCGACCTGCAGGCGACCGACGACACGAACGCCTTCGTGGAGGCGTTCGACTGGGTGGCGCAGGGTCGCTACGACATGCACGTCATCCCGCTGCAGTACTACAACGAGCTCGTGGTCGCCGACGACGGCTCGTACCACAAGTACGCCGACGACCTGGCGTTCATCGTCATCGGAGCGACGAAGACCTGGTCGTTCCTCACGCCCGGCGACAAGGATTACGCCGCCGACTGGGACGCGGCGGTGAAGCAGCTGCAAAGCGACGGCAAGCTCGAGGAACTGTCCCGCAAATGGTACTCCGGCATCAACAACTTCGCCTTCCTGGGCGACGGCACGCAGACGTACAACTACCTCGACCAAGGCGTGCTCGTCGACCCGGCCGACGAGTCAGTCCTCACCGAAAGGTAACGCACCCGAAGCCATCGGGAGATAGTTATGGAACACACCGTTATCGGATACATCCCGCAGCTCATCGCGTATCTGCCGGTCACGCTGCAATACGTGGCGGCGTCGCTTCTGTTCGGGTCGCTCTTCGCCGCCGTGCTTCTTATCATGAAGCTCGGCGGCGTGGCGCCCGTCAGATGGCTAGCCGAGCTTATCACCACGCTCGGCCGGTGCTGCCCGACCATCATCATGCTGTTCCTCGTGTACTACGGCCTGCCGCCTCTGCTCTACAACCTGACCGGAATCGACATCGAGAACTACGACGCCATCTACTTCGTGGTGGTGAGCTTCTCGTTCTTTCTGGGCGGGTCGCTCTCGGAGGTCGCCCGCAGCGCGTACCTGAGCATCGACAAGGGGCAGTTCGAGGCCGCCGCATGCGTGGGGCTTTCCCGCGCGCAGACGCTGCGGCGCATCATCTTGCCGCAGCTGTTCTACCTGATGATCCCGAACCTCGGGAACACCGTGCAGTTCCTCATGAAGGAAGGCGCGCTCACCTATCTCATCGGCTGCGTCGACTTGACGGGAGCTGCGTACCTCATCAACGGGCGCGAGCTTTCGGCGCATGTGCTCGAGGTGTACCTCGCGCTCGCGCTCATCTTCTGGGTGATCAGCATCGCCGTCGATTGGCTGTTCGCCAAGCTCGAGGCGAAGCTGGGAACGGATTACCTGCCGCCCGACAAGCTGCGCACGGCGAAGAGGCGCAGGGCGGGACGCGGTGAACGCGAGACATACAAGGCCGACGTGGTGCAGCTGCGGAGAGCGGCAGGGGAGGCGAATGGCAGATGATCGACTTCACCGAGATCGCGAACGATTTCTGGATCAGCCTCGGGGGCTTGCCCTTGACGCTCATCCTCGTGATCGTGCCCATGCTCATCGCGCTGCCGCTCGGCTTCTGCATGGCCGTCTTCGCCGTCCGGCGCACGCCGGTGGCGAGCCAGGTCTGCCGCGTGTTCGTGTCGTTCATGCGCGGCACGCCCATCATCGTGCAGATCTTCCTCATCTACAACTCGATGCCGCTGCTCATCGACGCGGCGTTCAAGGCGGCCGGCGTGCCCTTGAACATCTGGGACGTGAACAACCTCACCTACGCCATCACCGCCTTCGCCCTAAGCGAGACGGCCATCTTGGCCGAGGTGTTCCGCGCCGCGCTCAACGGCGTGGACGCAGGCCAGCTCGAAGCGGCGGAATGCTGCGGGCTTTCCACCTTCCAGGCCTACCGGCGCATCGTCGTGCCGCAGGCAGTCACCTCGGCGCTGCCGGTCCTCGCGAACAGCGCCACCGAGCTCATCAAGACCACCTCGCTCGCGTTCTCGATGGCCGTGGCGGACGTCACGGGCCTGGCGAAGATCCAAGGCGCGGCCTCGTCGGACTACTTCGACGCGTACCTGGCCGTATTCATCGTGTACCTCGTGCTCGTGCTTGTCACCGAGCAGGCGTTCAAGCTCATCGAGCGCCGAGCGAACAACCGCGGCGCCAAGGCTGCCGGCAGAAGCGCCGGCGCGGCGGGTGCCGCCACGGAGGCGAACCATGCTTAACGTGAAAGACATCCATAAAAGCTTCGACGGCGTAGAAGTGCTCAAGGGCGTGAACATCTCCGTCAACCAGGGCGACGTGATGGTTATCCTCGGGCCCTCCGGTTCGGGCAAAACCACGCTGCTCCGCTGCGTGAACTTCCTCGAACGCGCCGACGCGGGTACGATCGAGCTCGACGAGCTTGAGCTCGACGCCCGCAAGGCGACGAAGAAGGAGGTGCACGAATTCCGCCAGCGCACGGCGTTCGTGTTCCAGAACTACAACCTGTTCAAGAACAAGACCGCGCTCGGCAACGTGATGGAGGGGCTCGTCACGAGCCGGAAGGTACCGAAGGAGGAGGCGCGGCGCCGCGCGCTTGCGCAGTTGGCGAAAGTCGGCATGGAAGAGCGCGCCGACGCGTACCCCAACCAGCTTTCCGGCGGCCAGCAGCAGCGCGTAGGCATCGCGCGCGCCATGGCGCTCAACCCCGAGGTGGTGCTGTTCGACGAGCCCACGAGCGCGCTCGACCCGGAGCTCGTGGGCGAGGTGCTCGCCGTCATGAAGGACCTCGCCGCGCAGGGCACCACCATGGTGGTCGTGACGCACGAGATGGCGTTCGCCCGCGAGGTCGCCACGCACGTCGTCTTCATGGAAGGCGGCGTGGTCGTGGAAGAGGGCGCGCCCGACGAGATCTTCGGCGCACCGAAGGAAGAACGGACGCGACGGTTCCTTCGCCGTATCCTGCAACCCGAGTACTCGATTTAGGAGGGACCGAACGATGAGTTTTCGCGCAGCGGTGACCACGAGCGACGGCGCGCACGTCGATCTGCATTTCGGGCAGGCCACGCGGTTCCTCATCATCGACGTCGAAGAGGACGGGTCGTACACGCCCGTCGAATGGCGGGACGCGCCTGAGAGGCACCGCGACGCCGAGGGGTGCCACGGATGGTTCGACGAGGTAGCGAAGCTCATTCCCGACGTCGACTACGTGCTCACGGAGAAGATCGGCCCCAAGCCGCACCGTTCACTCAGCGCGGCGGGCATAACCCCGCTCGAAGCGCCTGAGGACTTGGACGAGGCGCTTGCGGGGCTTGCGAAGTACC
>CAKUGU010000033.1 GCA_934654815.1 uncultured Ellagibacter sp. | reverse complement strand
CGCGGCTTTTCGCCTGGCGCGCCTTCGGGGACGAGCGCACCCACTCGAGCTCGCTTGCAAGGCGCTTCGCGAGCTTCTCGTCGCGCTGCTTCTGCGACGCGAGACGCGCCGCCTTCGTCTCGAGGTACGTGGAGTAATTGCCCTTGTAGGGGTACAGATGCCCGCGGTCGACCTCGCAGATCCACTCGGCCACGTTGTCGAGGAAGTAGCGGTCGTGCGTGACGGCGAGTACGGCGCCGGGGTACTTGTGGAGGAACTGCTCGAGCCACAGCACCGATTCGGCGTCGAGGTGGTTGGTCGGCTCGTCCAAAAGCAGCAGATCGGGCGCCTCAAGCAGCAAACGGCACAAGGCCACGCGCCTGCGCTCGCCGCCCGAGAGCACGTTTACCGGCATGTCGGGGTCGGGACACTGAAGAGCGTCCATCGCCTGAGAGAGCTTGCTGTCCAAATCCCATCCGTCGACCGCGTCGATCGCGTCTTGCAGCTCGCCCATTTCCGCCATGAGCGAGTCGAAGTCGGCATCGGGTTCGGCCATGAGGCCGCCGATTTCGTTGAAGCGGTCGATCTTCGCCTTGACGTCGCCGAACGCGAGCTCGATGTTGCCGAGCACGGTCTTGTCCTCGTCGAGCGGCGGCTCCTGTTGTAGGATGCCGACCGTGTAGCCGGGCGTCAGGCGCGCCTCGCCGTTGGACACGTCCTCAAGCCCCGCCATCAGCTTCAGCAGCGTGGACTTTCCCATGCCGTTCGGGCCCACGACGCCGATCTTCGCGCCGGGGTAGAACGACAGCGTGACGTCGTCGAGGATCACCTTGTCGCCATGCGCCTTGCGCGCCTTGTACATTTGGTAGATGAATTCGGCCATTCGATAGTCTCCCTATCTGGTCATGTGCATATATGGCGTTTATTGTACCAAGGGGAACGTCGCCCACGCCGGCGAATCGGCAGGGGCGCGAATCGTTCCCGACATTCCACCAGCCTCGCCCACTACAAGACGAACGACTCCAGATCGTCGGGAACGTGAAGGTTTCCAGAGAAGAAGCGGGATCCTTCTTCGACGTAACTCTGCTTGCGATGAGGAAGGTCGTCGTCTTCAGTGTGGTAGAGCACGAGGTTCTTCACGCCTAAGCGTTCCGCGGTAGCGCATGCCTCGGCAACGGTGCCGTGATGCACGGGATGCGGGTTGTAGCGCGCTTCATCGGCGGCCCGGCAGTACGCCTCGTGAACGAGCCACTGCACGCCCTCCACAGCTGAGAAGTTTTCCTGCACGAGAGGCTCATCGCCTGAACAGGCGAAATGCTTTCCCGACTCGTATTCCATGACGAATCCGAACTGTCGCGCCGAGCCCTTCGACCTCACGTCGAAGAACATCGTATCACGCCCCATGATGCACGCCCGTTCGCCCGGCTGCACCGCATGCAGGAACACCCGCTCCCCGATGAAGCGGGACTCGGCCGGACGCAGAAGCATCTGAGCGAGCGTGCCGATTGTCGACACGACCTCGTCATTGCCCCATACATGGAACTCGCCTTCGTAAGTGTCGCATTCCATGCCGTAGCAGACCACGCGCAGAATCCACACCGCGCCGAGCAGATGGTCGATGTGGGTATGGGTGAGGAACAGGTCGTGCACGCGCCCATGGGCAATGCCCGCGCGCTCGAGCTGCGACAGAATCCCGTTGCCCCCGCCGGCGTCCACGAGGAAAACCCTTCCCGCACCGTCGGCATCACCGTCCGAAGTAGCGGGACCACCTTCCTCCTCAAGAGCAAAACAGGCGTTATAGCACCTGGTCACAAGCGCATGACCGGTTCCCAACATCGTGAGTTTCATTCGCATGTCCCCATCATCCGTTTTTTTGCATCGGCCACATCCGCGTGCCAGAACCCACCCGAAATTCCGCATGCACGCCGATTCCACTTTCAGGAACGAGTATAAGCCCGCCGCAAAGCGCTACGCGGACCGCCAAAACAGGAAAAATCGCTTGTCGTGTTCGAAAATGACGATTTTTCCGCGATTGAAGGGCAGTTAGGCGCGATATCGAGTCTTACCCTCGAATATGTCGGAGCTTCACATGTTAGTTATGCCACAAATAACACTGAATTGCGGCATAACTAACATACTGTATCGACGCGCGTATCCGACTCGCGCGAAAAATCGAAGTTTTGGAACACGACAGCCGCTTTTTCCTGTCAGACGGCTGAATCGGATGGGCCCGACGGCAGCTCAAGCTCGCCAAATTGCCCCAAGCCCGTCAACTAGCGCCCTGCGCCCGAGAACTCCGCTCGAACCAAGTACTCGACGTTCCCTTCGGCGCCCTTGATAGACGATTCCACCGTGCCCGTGACCGTGAACCCCGCCTCCTCGAGCGCGCAACGCACTTCCTCCACCGTTCGAGCACGAACGGCCTCGTCGCGCACAATCCCATGGTCGGTTTCGTCGTGATGCGACTCGAACTGCGGCTTCACCAGGCCGATGAACACGCTCCCCGCACCGCCGCAGCACGCAGGACTCGACAAGCGAGCGAAAGCGGGCGCCAAAACCGCAAGCCCGATGAAGCTCACATCGCACACGATGAGGTCGAACGGAGCACCTAAGCCTTCGGGGTCGGCCAGTTTGATGTTCGTGCGTTCGAACACCGACACGCGCGAATCGGTGCGGATCTTCCAGGCGAGCTGACCGTAGTTCACGTCGACGCACGCGACGCTCGCCGCGCCTGCCTGCAAAAGGCAATCGGTGAATCCGCCCGTCGACGACCCGACGTCGATGCAGCGCATGCCCGATACGTCCTGCCCGAACGTGTCGAGCGCGCCTTGCAGCTTGTATCCGCCGCGCGAAACGTAGCGCTTCCGCCCGCGGATCACGATGTCGGCATCGGGCGAGACCTTCAGCGCGGCACTCGTCACGTATACGTCGTCAACTTTCACCTCATGGGCGAGAACGGCGCGCAAAACGGTCCCCTTATCGGGGAAAACACCTTGCTCGACGAGCAAATCGTCAAGACGCGTTTTTTTCGGCTTCTTATTCATGCGCTCCATTATACCTATACCGAAGCACCCGAAAGCCGCAGGCGAAACGCCTTGCCGGCAGCCGAAGGCGAATGCCGCGCGGCAAGGCGCCCGGCGCTCTAGAACCTCTCGTGCACAACCAGCTCGCCGAGCGGCTTGGACGCCTCGTGGCGCGACGCGGGCCGTGCGTCGGCGGCGGGATGGCCGATCATGAGCAGGTCGACGAGCACGTAGTCGTCGGGCACGTTGAAGTTGGCGCGTATGCTTTTCGGATCGTACGCACCCACCCAGCACGATCCAAGGCCCTCGGCGGTAGCGGCATTCGCCATGTTCGTGAGCGCGATGGTCGTGTCGATGTCGCCGAAATCGCCGGTTTCGTAGCCTGCGCCCTTGGCCGAGGCCGTCGTGTCGTACGCACCGATTATCACAGCCTGCGCACCGTAGCGGCACTTGGTCGCCTCATCGATTTTGGCAAGCCCCTCGGGCGATTGCACCACGCAAAAGCGGAATGACTGGTTGTTGCATGCAGTGGGAGAAAGCTGAGCGGCGGCGAGAAGCACGTCGAGCTCCTCTTGTGTGACCGGCTGGTCGCTGAACTTGCGCACCGAGTAGCGATCCTTCAAAAGTTGCAGGTATTCTTCGGCGATCATTGGAATCCCCTTCCCCGAAAAGCCTTCTTAAACAGCACGCCCCCGGTTCGGAGCCTCGAACCGGGGGCGTAGCACACACGATTTCGCTTACGGCAGCAAAAGCTGCGCGATCTGCACAGCGTTGAGCGCCGCGCCCTTGCGGATCTGGTCGGCGACCACCCACATCGACAGGCCGTGATCGACCGTGTCGTCGCGGCGGATGCGCCCGACGTAGGTGTCGTTCGTGCCCGCGAGCAGGCCGGGCATCGGGTACACGTTGTTGGCCGGGTCGTCCATGAGCGTCACGCCAGGCGCCGCGGCAAGGGCCGCACGCGCAGCCTCGGGAGTGACGTCTGCCTCGAACTCCACGTTCACCGCCTCGCCGTGGCAGCGCAGCACCGGCACGCGCACACAGGTCGCCGCGACCTTGATGCCGTCGTCGCCCATGATCTTCTTGGTCTCGACGACCATCTTCCACTCTTCCTTGGTGGAGTCGTCGTCGAGGAACTTGTCGATATGCGGGATGCAGTTGAAGGCGATGCGATGCTGGAACGCCTTCACCGTGAGTTCTTCGTCGGGGGTGCCGTCCAAAAACTCGCGCGTCTGGTCGTAGAGCTCGGCCATGGCCGGCGCGCCCGCGCCCGACGCCGCCTGATAGGTCGACACCACGACGCGCGTGATCTTGGCCAGGTCGTAGAGCGGCTTCAGCGCCACGACCATCTGGATGGTGGAGCAGTTCGGGTTCGCGATGACGCCCGAATGCCACGACACGTCGCCGGGGTTCACCTCGGGAACGACGAGCGGCACGTCCTCGTCCATGCGAAACGCGCTCGAGTTGTCGATCATGACGGCGCCCGCCGCGACAACCGCCTCGCGCATGGCCTTCGACACGTCGGAGCCGGCAGAGAACAGCGCGATGTCGACGCCCTCGAACGATTCCGGCGTCATCTCCTCTACGGTGAGATCGCCCGCGGGCACGTCGCCGCACCCTTCGAACGCGAGCTTCTTGCCGGCCGAGCGCGCGGAAGCGAGCGCGCGGACCTCGGACGCCGGGAAGTCAAGGTCGTGCAGCACCTTCAAGAACTCGTTGCCGACGGCCCCCGTGGCCCCAGCCACCGCGACAACCGGATGAGCAGGCATAACTTTCGTCCACGTCATGATGTACCTCCTAGCGGCCCTTCTGCATCTTGGCGGCGATTTCCTCCGCCGAAAGCTGCGTCTCGACGAACACGCTGTCGGAATCGAGGCCGAACGCGGTGTGCAGGCACTGGACCGCGCGCGCGGCCTGCGCCCCGTCGACCACCACCGACAGGCGGATGGGGCTCGTCGAGATGGCGAGGATGTTGATGTTGTTCTCGCCGAGAGTCTGGAACGCCTTCGCGGCAACGCCGGGCGAGGACTTCATGCCCGTGCCGACCAGGCTCACCTTGGCGATGTCCTCGTCGATCACGTACGTGCGGGCATTTATGCCCGGGATGATGTGCTCGACCGTTTCCTTGGCGCGCGCCTCGTCGCCGCCCGGGCAGGTGAAGCTGATGTCGGTGATGCCGTCTTCCGACACGTTCTGGATGATCATGTCGACGCTCACCTGGTTGCTCGCGAGCGCGCTGAACAGCTTCGCCGCCACGCCGGACATGTCGGGCACGCCGCGAATCGTCATCTTGATTTCGGACGTGTCATGCGCGATGCCGGTGATTACCGCTTCCTCCATGTCGGGAGCCTCCTTGATATACGTACCCTCGGCCTCGGAAAACGCCGAGCGGGAATGGATGACCACGTTCCACTTGCGCGCGAACTCGACGGCGCGCATCTGCAGGACGCCGGCGCCGGCGCCGGCGAGTTCGAGCATGTCGTCGTAGGAAACCTGATCGAGCTTCTTCGCGCGCGGGCAGACGCGGGGGTCGGCGGTGTAGACGCCGTCGACGTCGGAATAGATCTCGCACACGTCCGCTTCGATGCCCCAGGCCACGGCGACCGCCGTGGTGTCGGAACCGCCGCGGCCGAGCGTGGTCATGTCGTCGTTGTCGTCGATGCCCTGGAAGCCGGCGACGACGGGGATGATGCCCTTGTTCACCGCGTCCATGATGCGATCGCTGCGCACGCTCACGATCTTCGCCTTGTTGTGCGTGCCATCGGTGCGGATACCCGCCTGGCGGCCCGTGAAGCTCATGGCGCGGTAGCCGAGTGCCTCGATCGCCATGGCCAGAAGCGTCATCGACACCTGCTCGCCAGTCGAGAGCAGGCGATCGAGCTCGCGCGCGGGCGGATTGGAATTAAGGGCGTTCGCCAGGCCCATCAGCTCGTCGGTCGTCTTGCCCATCGCCGACACGACGGCGACCACGTCGTCGCCGGCCTTCTTCTTGGCGATCAGCTTTTTCGCAACCATCTGGATGCGCTCGGGCGACGCGACCGACGTCCCTCCGAATTTGCATACGATTAGCGACATGTCGTTCTTTCTTCTGAAAAGGAAACCTTTGCGCCACTATACCAAATCGCTCGGCATAACCGCGCGCCCCAAAGGCGAAGCGGCATTATTCCATGATGACCGCACCAAACGCACGCGCCGTCAGCGGCTCATGCCGCCCGGGCAGGCGCCTGCAAACCCCGTCTCACGACGCGTCGGGCATCTTCCACAGAAGGGCGAAGCCGACGATGAACAGCATGGCCACGGAAAGAACGCCGATGGAGCTCGACCCGGTGAGCTGCGTGAAAACGCTCACCAGAAGCGTGCCCATGATGGTCGCGTACTTGCCGAAGATGTCGAAGAAGCCGTAGTACTCGTTGGCGTGCTCCTTGGGGATGAGCTTGCCGAACTCGCTGCGCGAAAGCGCCTGGATGCCGCCCTGGAAAAGCCCCACGCACACCGCGAGTACCCAGAATTCCGCGGCGCTGCGCAGGAAGAACGCCGCGAACAACGTGATGAGGAAATAGGCGAACACGGCGATGAGCAGCATCTTCTTCGTGCCGAAGCGCGCCGACAGGCGCCCGTAGGCGATAGCCGACGGGAATGCCACGAACTGCGTGACCAAAAGCGCGAGCACGAGCTGGGTGGAGTCGATGCCGAGGTCGGTGCCGTAGCTTGTGGACATGGCGATGATCGTGTGCACACCGTCGATGTAGAAGAAGAACGCGAGCATGAAGAACATGAGGCGACGGTCGCGGAAGATCTTCTTGCAGGTGGAAACGAGCCCCCGCACCGTGTTGCGGAACAGATGCGGCTCGCGCGGCTTGTAGTGCGTCTGATGGACGTCGCGCCAGATAGGGACGCTGAACGCGAGCCACCACACCGCCGTGATCACGAACGAGATGCGGATGCCGTCGAGCTGGCCGATGCCGATGTTCTCGCCGAACAGCACGATGACGAGGCACACGATGAACGGCGCGCACGACCCGATGTAGCCCCACGCATACCCCTGCGACGACACCTCGTCGTAGCGTTCCTCCTCGGTGGCGTCGACGAGGAAGGCATCGTAGAACACGAGAGAGGCGTTCAACATGACCGACGAGATGACGTAGATGACGAGGAACACCATCGCGTCGCTCGGCACGCCCATGACGGCGAGCGTCACCGCACCCGTGCCGATGGTACCGGCGAGGAACTTCTTCTTGTTCCCCTTAAGATCGGCGATGCTGCCCAGAAACGGCATGAGCAGCGCGAGCACGAGCGAAGCTACCGTTGACGCATAGCCCCACGCGACGACCGCAGACGAATTCGGGTCGGCGATGGCGGAGAAGTAGATGGGGATGAGCGTCGAGGCGAGCAGCACGTAGGCCGAATTCCCCACATCATAGAGCACCCAACTGCGTTCGGGTTTCGTCATCTTCGTGCGCGCCACGCGTCGACCTTCCTGCCTATAGAAAACAAACTCCCTGTTCAGAGCGTACTTTTATCATGAAGAAACATCTGTGGGAGCGCCCTGTGCGTTAACAAAGCGCCTCTCATTGTATATGATGCTCGAAGCGACCAACGTAAATTTCCCATCAGGAGGAGTGAAGGCCATGCCCGCCATCATCACGCACGACGCGTTCGGACAGGACGCCTACGCGCGCCAGTACGCCGAAATCGGGTCGACGAAAGACGAAGTCGAGGCCTTCCTTCTGGGAAACCAAGGGCCCGACCCCCTGTTCTACTCGGTGGCGAACCCCCTGCTCGCCCCCGTGCATAAGCTCGGCAGCCTCATGCACCACGACAAGCCGACCGAGGTCATCGCCGCCTTCAAGCAGGCCGTGTCCGCGCTCGACGACGCCGACCGTTCGATCGGTCGCGCCTACGCGCTCGGATTCTTAGGGCACTATGTGCTCGACTCGACCATGCACCCGCTCGTGTACTTCCACGAGTACGCGCTGTGCGACGCTGGCGAGCCAGGCCTTTCGCGCGACGACGGTAACGAGGTGCACGCCGTCATCGAAAGCGAGTACGACGAGATGGTGCTCACCGCCAAGCGCGGGGAAACCGTCGCCACGTTCAACCCCGCCGTGAACATCCTCAAAGGCTCCGACCATATGCTTTCCATCGTGTCGACCATGTACGCGAACGTGGTGTTCTCCGTGTACGGCAAGATCATCCCGATCCATGCCTTCGGCGACGCGGTGAAGTGCTTCCGGCTGGTGCAGCACCTATTTCACTCGAGCACCGGCATAAAACGCGAGGCCATCGCGAGCATCGAGGAGCTCGTGCGCCCCTATTCGTTCTACCGGGCCATGAGCCATCGCGCCATCCTGGCCGACACGTGCGCCTACGACAACCGCGAGCACGCCACCTGGGAAAACCCCTTCACCGGCGAGCAGTCGACCGACAGCTTCTGGGATCGCTACGAGCACGCGAGCACACGGTTCGACGAGGCGCGCAAGGCGTTCGATGAGGACAGCTTCGACCTTGCCGCGGCGCGCGCGATCACGGGCGACCTCAACTTCTCAGGCGACCCCGTGGAAGCGAAGCTGCTTTCGGTGGACGCCGTCGAGTAGCAAGCGTGTAAGTGGGGCACGCCCGCACCCACCCCGCACCCCCGAAACGAAACAAGCCCGTATCCGGAAGCGATTTCCGGACACGGGCTTTCCCTTTGCAAGCGCGATAACTTCGCAGCCGCTACACGTTCTTCAGCAGGATGGTGCTCATGGTGTCGGCGGCATGCTCGGCCGCGTCGGCGCATTTCTCCATGCGGTTGTAGATTTGCGACCACACCATGACGCGCATCGTGTTGTCGCGGTCGGTGGTATGCAGATCGCGGATGACGTGCATGAGCAGCTGGTCGGCCTCTTCCTCGTGCGTGTTGACCTCGATGATGAGTGACTTGAACTTCTTGGACTTCTTGAAGTTACGGAAGTCCTCCATCGCCTTGTTGAGCGCCTTGCACGCCTTGCGGATAAGGTGTGCGAACTCGAGCGCGTCCTTGTGCATGATGTGGATGTCGTACATGTAGAAGCGCTGCATGACGTCTTCGATGTAGTCGATGATATCGTCGAGGTTCTGCGCAAGCTGGATGATGTCTTCGCGTTCGATGGGCGTGATGAAGTCGGTGGCGACGCTTTGGAAGATCTTGTGGTTGATAAGGTCGCCCTGGTGCTCGATCTCGTGGGCCTTCTCCATGACTCCTTTAAGCTGGTCGGCGGACGTGAACGTCTCGATCGTCTCGATGAGGAGATCCGCCTCCGTCACCGCGAGCTCAGAAAGATCCTCGAACGCACTGAAGTAATCGAACTTGTGCTTCTTGCCCATACACCGACTCCCTTTCGAGTAGTGCCAACAGACCGATTCGCTGGGGCGCGCGAATGCCGCAGTGCCCCGCTACGTAAACGTTAGGAAAAGTGTAACGTATCGCTTTCGCAAAGTTTCTTTACGGTTTCGCAAAACTTGCAGGCGGTAGTGGAAAGGCGCGGGTTGCGAATCAATCGCACTCGCCGCCGAAAATGCCGATTGAGTGCGCAGGAAACGCGCTTACGCCCAGCGTGCGAACGTGCGCTCGCGTTCGGCGCCGATCGTGGTCGCATCGCCGTGCCCCGGAAGCACCACGGTTTCGTCAGGCAAGAACGCGAGCTTGCGCATGGACGCCTTCATGTCCTCCGCGCTGCCGCCGATGAAGTCCGTGCGCCCGACCGTGCCCGAGAACAGCGTGTCGCCCGACAGGAGCACGGGCGCGCCGTCTTGGTGATTGCCGAATTGCGGCACGAGGAACCAGCACATGCCGCCCTTCGTGTGCCCCGGCGTTACGAGCACCTTCCACGCCATGTTGCCGATTTCCACGATGTCGCCGTCCTCGGCGCGGTAGTCGACTTCGCAGGTTTCAAACGAGTTCATCTCTGCAGGAATGGGTTCCTCCCCGCAGATGACCGGCGCGTCGATGTTCGACGCGATGACCGTGGCGCCGGTGAGTCGCCTAAGCTCGGCCGCCGCACCCACGTGGTCGTAGTGGCGATGGGTGAGCATGATGGCGTCGAGATCGCGGCCATTGAGCGCGCGCATGATCTCGGCGGCGTCGCACGACGGGTCGACAACCAGGGTTCCCTCGCCATCGGAAACGATGTAGACGTTGTTCTGGATGGGGCCCTGGACGAGAACCTCCACGTCAACGCAGGTGTTTTGAATCTTGAGAGCCATGTGTCTCCTTCTGATCGCTCAAACGCAGGCGTTATTTCTTCTTCGCTCCTTGCCCGGGGAGCATACGGTGCGCGTCGAACACGCCTTCGAGCGCGAGAAGCTTCTTCTGCACCGAGTCGATGACCGCGATGTCGGACACCTGGAACAGAAAGCGCATCTCCACCATGCCGTCGCGATGCGAGATGGTGTTGCTCGACAGAACGTTCGCACCCTGGTCGGACAGGATGACGGCGACATCGCGCAGAAGGTTCATACGGTCGAGCGCCTCGATGTAGATCTCCACCTTGTAGGAGGTGTTGGAAGGAGCCGAGTCCTCCCAGGCCACGTCGATGATGCGCTCGGGATGCTTCATAAGCTCCTGCGCGTTGGGACAGTCGGCACGATGCACCGACACGCCGCGCCCGCGGGTCACGAAGCCCAGGATCTTGTCGCCCGGCACCGGGTTGCAGCAGCGAGAAAGACGCACGAGCACGTCGTCGACGCCCTTCACCACGATGCCGTTCGAGCTGTGCGCCTCGCGGCGTTTCGGCGCGACCACGCTCGTGATCATGGGGGGAAGCACGCCCGGAGACGTTTCCGATTCGCCGAGCGTCGGAGCGCCCGCCTGCTCGTTGCCGCCGTCGACAAGCATCTTCAGCAGGCGGTTTCCCACGTGCTGCACGCTTTCCTTGCCCGTGCCGATGTTCACGAGCATATCGTCGGGGCTGTTGTAGCCCATATGCTCGGAAATGGTCTTAATGGCGCGCATCGAGTTCGCGCTCGAGATGCCGATGCCGTGCTTCTTCATCTCGCGCGTCAGGCGGTCGCGGCCTTCCTGCAAATCGTCCGAGCGGCTGATCTTGCTGAAGTACGAACGGATCTTGTTGCGCGCGCTCGGGGTCTTCACGATGTTGAGCCAGTCGCGCGACGGCGTGGCGCTCTTCTGGGTGAGGATCTCCACGCGGTCGCCGAGCTGCAGCTCGTAGGTGAGCGGCACGATGGCGCCGTTCACCTTCGCACCGACGCAGCGGTTGCCCACCTCGGTGTGGATAGCGTACGCGAAATCGACCGGCGTCGAGCCAGCGCGCAGGCTCATGACCTCGCCCTTCGGCGTGAACACGAACACCTCGGTCGGCGCCAGGTCGACCTTCAGGTCCTTCAGGAACTCGCGGGAATCCTGCGTCTCGTCCTGCCAGTCGACCATCTGGCGCAGCCATGCGAGCTGCTGGTCGAGCGCAGCGTCGGCCTTGGCGCCCTTCTCCTTGTAGCGCCAGTGCGCAGCAACGCCGTATTCGCTTTGCCGGTGCATCTCCTCGGTGCGGATCTGCACTTCGAGCGGGCGACCCGCAGGGCCGATGACCGTGGTGTGCAGGCTTTGGTACATGTTGAACTTCGGCATGGCGATGTAGTCTTTGAACCGCCCCGGCATCGGGTGCCACAGCGTATGCACCGCGCCGAGCGCCGAGTAGCAGTCCTTCACCGTCTTCACGATGATGCGCACGGCGATGAGGTCGTAGATCTCGGAGAAGCCCTTGCCCTTGTTCACCATCTTCTGGTAGATGGACCACAGATGCTTCGGGCGACCCATGATCTGACAGACGATGTTGACCTTCTCCATCTCGTCGTGAAGGACGGAGATGACCTGGCCGAGATACGCCTCGCGCTCGGCGCGCGACTCGGTCACCATGCGACTGACCTGCTTATACTTGTTGGGCTCGAGGTAGTAGAACGACAGGTCCTCAAGCTCCCATTTCACGGAGTTGATGCCCAAACGGTGCGCGATGGGCGCGTAGATCTCGAGCGTTTCGCGCGCCTTGAAGATACGGCGGTCTTCCTTGAGCGCCGCGAGCGTGCGCATGTTGTGCAGGCGGTCGGCGAGCTTGATGACGATGACGCGGATGTCCTTGCTCATGGCGACGAACATCTTGCGAATGGTCGCGGCCTGCTTGTCGGAAAGGCTTTCCACCTCGATGCGCGTGATCTTGGTCACGCCGTCGACGAGCGCCGCCACGTTGTCGTTGAATTCGCGGGCGATGTCGTCGTAGGTGACTTCGGTGTCCTCGATGGTGTCGTGCAGAAGCGCCGCGCAGAGCGTTTCGGCGTCCATACGCAGATCGGCCAAGATGATGGCGACCTCGACCGGATGGATGATATACGGCTCGCCCGACTTGCGCGCCACTCCCTTGTGCGCCTTGTCGGCGAAGCGGAACGCGCGCTCGAGCATGTCCTTCTCGTCGTCGGTAAGGTAGCCCGAAGACAGCCGCTCGAGCTCGGCGAAACGCTCTTCAGGCGTTTCGGTGGTGTGGAACTCGCCGACCTCGGTCGGGCGCGCCAGAACCGAGAAGCTCTTCTCGGGGGTATGGGCGCGGCCGAGCATGACCTCGTCGGCCCCTTGCTTGTCGGAAGACGACTTGAGCGATTTCCCAAGCATGACCTCGTCTTCGTCATGACGATCGGTACTCACGTCGGCCCCCTTTCCTCGTTGCTGCAACGCCGCATTCGGCGCAGTCGTTCGATATCGGATGATTCTATTCTACTTCAAGTGCTGCGGCTTCATCTGGGGCGTGATGGGGCCCGAAACGCGCTGCTCAAGGCGTTTGCGGTCGCAATCGATCACCCATTCGTAGAACGCGCGGAAGATGTCGCGCTCGCCCAAGCCCTCGCGGTAGCGCACGCTGTCGGTGAGCTCCACGCGCGCGGCACCCTCCTTCACGCGCACCATGCGCACGCCCTCGCCCGACGCGGAGGCGACGTGCGTCTCGATGAGCCCGAGCTCGCGGAAGACGGCGATGCCGCAGGCGGCCGAACGCGGCGTGATCTCGCACCCGCTGTCGCACACGATGCGCGAAAGCTCGCCGTCGGCCATCTCGAAGAACTTGCCGGGCGTACGCCGCTGCACCGCGCGCAGGGTGCGGTACACCTGGGCGAGCACGTCGTGGTCGGGGGTCATCTCGTGGAGGATGCGCTCGTTGTGCTTCACGTCCGAGCGCCCGAACAGAAGGTGGATCGCTGCCGGCCTGCCGTCGCGGCCTGCGCGCCCGCTCATCTGGTTGAACTCGATTTCGTTGTAGGGCAGCTGGAACAGCACGACGTTGCGGATATTGGGGATGTTCACGCCTTCCCCGAACGCCGAGGTGGCCACGAGCACCGACAGGGCGTCGGAGCGGAACAGGTCTTCCACGCGCATGCGCTCGGCGCGCGAGAGGCCCGCGTTGTAGAAACCGATGAGCGGCGCCATCTGCGGCACACGTTTGCGCAGGTTGCGGGCGAGTGCCACGGACTGCTCGCGCGACGACACGTAGATCACGGTCTTCTCGCCCTGCGCAACGAGCGAGGCCAAGTAGTCGCCGCGGTTGCGCAGGTTGCGCTGGTCGACGATGGCCAGGTTGCCACGCATCGTGTCGTCGACCACGTGCCCTTTCACGGGAAGCACGCGGTCGATGGCGTCGGTGACCGACTCGTCCGAGGTCGCGGTGAGCGCGAGCACGACCGGGTTACCCAGGCGCGCGATCGCCTCGCCCAGACGCCCGTACGCGGGCCGGTGCCCCGCGCGCGAAAGCCCGATGTGGTGCGCCTCGTCCACCACGACGAAGTCGATGCGCCCCGACTGGGCGAACTCGTCGGCATGGCAGTCGAGGAACTCGGGCGTGGTGAGCACGATGTCGACCGAGCCGTCGGAAAGCCCCGCGAACACCTGGCGGCGCTCGTCGGGCGTGCTTTCGCCCGTGAGCGTGCAGGCGTTGATGCCGAAGGGCGAGAGCGCCTCGTTGATGTGGAACGCCTGGTCGGCGATGAGCGCGCGCAACGGGTAGACGAAAAGGCTCGCCTTGCCGTGCGCGAGCGCCTCGCACGCGGCGTGCACCTGGAAGGTGAGCGATTTTCCGCGCCCCGTCGCCATGACGGCGAGCACGGAGTTGCGCGAGCGCAGGCTGGAAAGCACGATGCGCTGCGACTTGTGGAGCTCCTTGTCGCCGATGATGGCGGCGACGACCGCGTCCTCGAGCGCATCGGGGTCGGCCTTCGCCTTCTTTTCCCAGCACGCGCGGTTCTTCTCGCGCTCGCACTCGTACGCCTCGATGTCCTCGGGGCTCTCGCAGCAATCCTCGCACAGCTCGGCATCGCTCGTCGCGTACAGGTCGGCTGCGAACGAGAGGTTGTCGGGCTCGAGGCACGCTTCGAGCCCCGGGCAGGTGCGTGCGGGCGCGATGGACTTCAACATCGCCTTCACCGACTTGCGTCCGCGCCACGTGTCGATTTCCACCTGGAAGGCGACGTTCACCACGCTGTCGGTCGTCATGAGCTTCTCGATGTCGGTGCAGTGGAACATGATGCCCGAGATCGACGAGCGCCCGTTCGTGAGCGTGCACGAGAAGTGGTTCTTCTCGGCGCCGACGGCGCGGCAGTGCGTGAGCAGCACGTCGCGGGCGAGGAAGCACGGCACTGGATTCTCCTGCCCGAACGGCGCCACCTGTTTGAGCGCGCCGACGGTGTCGAGCGTGAGCTCGTCGAGGCTAACGCACGAGTCGATCTCGATGAGCGGGTGGAACGCGTCTTCGGGAAGTTTGTCCAGGTAGTCGCAGAGCGCGCGGGAAAACGCGGGGATGTCCTTCGTTTTCAGGGTGACGCCCACGGCGGCCTCGTGCCCGCCGAAGCGGATGAGCAGGTCGCTCGCCGACTCGACGGCCGCGAACAGGTTCACCCGCCCCACGCTGCGCCCCGACCCACGCGCCTCGTCGCCGTCGATGGTGATGAGAATGCACGGCACGCCGTAGATGCCGACGAGCCGGCTCGCCACGATCCCCTTTACGCCCTCGTGCCAGCCCTCGCCCGCGACCACGAGCGCGCGCTGGCCACGGTAGACCTCGGCGGCCTGCACCTTCGCGATTTCCGACAGCTCGGCCTCGATGGCGCGACGCTGGTCGTTCAGGCTTTCGAGCTCGACCGCGAGGCGATGCGCCTCGTCGAAGTCGTCGGACATGAGCAGATCAAGCGCCAGGTCGGCATTGCCCATGCGCCCCGCCGCGTTGAGGCGCGGGATGAGCGAGAAGCTTAGGTTGGTGCTGGTGAGCGGCTTGCCCTGCGCACCCGAGGTTTCGAGCAGCGCCGCGATGCAGGGACGCGGCGACTTGTTCATCATCTTCAGGCCCTCGATGACGAGCGGGCGGTTCTCGCCGAGCATGGGCATGAGGTCGGCCACCGTTCCCAAGGTGGCGAAATCGATGAAGTCGCGCCAGAGGTAGGGCTTGCCGAAGCGCCCGCCGAGCAGCTGCACGAGCTTGAGGGCCACGCCCGCGCCAGCAAGCACGCAGCTCGGGCACTCGGGATCGATCTTCGGGTCGGCGACGGGCACGCCTTCAGGAACGAGGTCGGTCGGCTCGTGATGGTCGGTGATCGCGACGTCGATGCCGGCCTGTTGCACGAGCTTCGCCTCGACCTTGCAAGCGATCCCGCAATCGACGGTGACGAGGAAGTCGGGGTCGTAGGTCTTCACGCGCTCGAGCGCGGCCGCCGTGATGCCGTAGCCTTCTTCGAAGCGCTTCGGGATGAACGGCACAGCGTCGGCCCCCACGTCGCGCAAGCCGCGCGTGAGCACCGTCGTGGCCGAGATGCCGTCGAGGTCGAAGTCGCCGAACACGAGGATGCGCTTGCCGGCGCGGACGGCCGCTTCCAGCGCGTCGGCAACCTCGGAAAGCCCCGGCAGATCGTAGGGATTTCCCCAATCGTGCTTGAGCGACGGATACAAAAACGCCCGCGCCTTCTTGGGGGAATCGATGCCGCGGCCAACCAGCGTCGTCGCAACGAAACGCGGAAGGTCGAGCTCGTGCTGGAGAACCGAAACCTGGCGGCTTTGCGCGCGCCGGATGTTGAACTGAGCCGACATGGGAACTACCTCGAAACATGCATGATCTAATTTCTTCTTTTCGAGGGGTATTTTCCCACAATGAGGCCGCAGTGTCATCGCCACGGCGTGAGCTATTCGGATATCGGGAGTTTCCGCTTCCGCCCGCCGCGCACCCGTGCCCACACGCACCGCCTTCCGTAAAGGGCGCGTAAAGGTTTCCCTCGCGAAGCACGCCGTGGACTAAGATGCCCTTCGGATGAACACCGCGGCAAAGGACGATGCGACAATGGCAAACTACGGCGTGATCGATTTGGGCTCGAACTCCGTTCGGCTCGCGATATTCGACGTCAAGGCGGGGTCGAAGGGAAAGAAGAACCTGACCAGCAAAAGCTTTCGCAGCATCATAAACGACAAGGTCATGGCAGGGCTTTCGGCCTACGTCGAGGACGGGTCGTTCACGCGGGAGGGCATCGAGCGCGCCGCCGATGTGCTTTCCGGGCACCTGAAGCGCGCCCGCTACTTCGACTGCGTGCGCACCGACATCTTCGCCACCGCGGTCCTGCGCAACTGCGAAAACTCCCGCCAGGCCGTATCCGCCATCGAGAAGGCGACGGGCGCGAGAATCAACCTGCTTTCCGCGCGCGACGAGGCGCATTTGAGCTTCGTCGGCGCCTCGTGCGATCGTGAGATGGAACGGGGAACGCTCGTCGACCTCGGCGGCGGGTCGTGCGAGCTCGTGCGTATCGAGGGCGGCCGCGACTTCGACGACGCGAGCATCGGGCAGGGGTCGCTTTCCTCCTACGCCGGGTTCGTGGAATTCGTCGTGCCGCAGGCGCACGAGATAGAAGCCATCGAGCAGGCATTTCTCGCCAAGGCGCGCGAAACCGTCGGGTCGCTCGAGCCCTATCGCGCCGAGCGCCTTTACGGGGTCGGCGGCACGGCGCGCGCCGCAGCGAAGCTCTACGCCGCCCTTCAAGGGGAAAGCGCCCGGCCCAAGGTGCTCACGCCCGCGCACTTCGATGCGATCGTCGATGCGCTTGTGCGCGACCCTTCCGCGTTCGCGCACGCGGCGGCGCGCGCCGTTCCCGAACGCATCCATACGGTGATGCCCGGCTGCGTCATCCTGCGCGCCCTCATGCGCGAGCTCGATGCGCGCGAGCTCGAGGTATGCAAGCGCGGCGTGCGCGAGGGCTACCTCATCGAGCGCATGCTCGCATAAGGCGCACTGCCCCGCAAACCACGCCGTAAACGCGCAGGCAAGCATGGGTAAAGGCTTTGTAACGGCTGCCCCGGCGCCCGAGCGCACGCGTTATCATGGAACCATCGTGGCAAATCGCGCCACATACCGCGGCGCACCCGTTTTCGCCCGTTTTAGGAGAATGCAATCGTGAAGAACCCCCTTCCCGCTTCGGCGGCCCAGATCGTCCCGGCAGCAGGACTTCCCGCGCCCTACCTGCAGAACCGCGAGCTTTCGTGGCTCGACTTCAACGAGCGCGTGCTCGACCAGGGCGCTGACGAGTCGGTGCCCCTGCTCCAGCGGCTGAACTTCATCTCCATCTTCTGGAGCAACCTGCAGGAGTTCTTCATGGTGCGCGTCGGCAGCCTGACCGACTTGTCCCTCGTGAAGAAGCACATCGTCGACTCCAAGTCGAACATGACTCCCTCCGAGCAGCTGCACGCCATCTACGCGCGCACCCGCGAGCTGTACCCCGCCTACGAGCGGACCTATGAGCAGGTGCGCACGCTTCTGCACGAAGTCGGCATCACCCACGTTCGCCCGGCCGACCTCACCGAGGAGCAGCGCGCCTACCTTGCCGACTACGCCCGCGTGAACGTGATGCCGTTCCTGTCTCCGCAGATCATCAACGCGCGGCACCCCTTCCCCCACCTGGAAAACGGCGCGATCTACATCGTCGTGCGCCTCGACGAGGAGGCCGACAACGCACCGGCCAAGAAGCCCAAAAAGGATAAGAAGAAGGGCAAGAAGGACAAAGCCGCGAAGGCCGCGGTGAAGGCCGCCGAGCAGTCGCAGAACGTCGGCGCCGAGGGAACCATGCTCGGGCTCATCCCCCTGCCCCGCCAATGCGAGCGCGTCGTGGCGCTGCCCGGCGACGGCATGCAGTTCATCCTGCTCGAGCACGTGGTGGAGATGGTCGCCGACAAGGTGTTCTCCATGTACACGGTCAAGCACACCAACATCATCTGCGTCACCCGCAACGCCGACATCGACGCCTCCGAGTCGACCGACGAGAACGACGAGGACTACCGCGAGCACATGAAGCGCATCCTGAAGAAGCGCGCGCGACTTGCCCCGGTGCGCCTCGAAACCGAGCGCGAGCTCTCGGACACGGTCGAGTCGCTCCTGCTCGACAAGCTCAACCTGAAGAAGCACCAGGTCTACACCACGTCCGTGCCGCTCGACCTCAGCTTCACCTGGGGAATCGAGAAGCACCTCCCCGAGAAGAAGCGCGCTGCCTTGACGTATGCGCCCTTCACCCCGCAGTGGCCGGCGTGTCTCGACCGCACGCGCCCGGTCATGGACCAGGTGATGGAAGGCGACGTGCTGCTTTCCTACCCCTACGAGAGCATGGACCCGTTCGTGCAGCTTCTGCGCGAGGCGTCGCGCGACCCGCGGGTCATATCCATCAAGATCACGCTGTACCGCCTGGCGCGTCAGTCGCACCTCGCCGAGGCGCTCATCGACGCTGCGGAGGCCGGCAAGGAGGTCACCGCGCTGTTCGAGCTGCGCGCGCGCTTCGACGAGAGCAACAACATCGAGTGGTCGCAGCGCTTCGAGGAAGCGGGCTGCAACGTCATCTACGGGTTCCGCGACTACAAGGTGCACAGCAAGATCTGCTGCATCACGCTGCAGACCGACAACGGGCTCACGCACATCACGCAGCTCGGCACAGGCAACTACAACGAAAAGACCGCCAAGCTCTACACCGACCTGTCGCTCATCACGACGAGCCCGAGCATCGGGCGCGACGCGATGGAGTTCTTCCGCAACATGGCGCTCGAGAACGTTTCGGACAACTACGACGTGCTGTGGGTGGCGCCTTTGCAGGTGAAGCCGCTCATCCTGAAGAATATCGACGAGCAGATCGAGCTTGCGCACTCCGGTAAGCCGTGCGGGCTGTTCTTCAAGGCGAACTCCGTCACCGACAAGGACATCATCGACAAGATAGCCGAGGCCTCGCAGGCGGGCGTGAAGACGACCATGCTCGTGCGCGGCATATCGTGCCTGGTCCCCGGCGTGGAGGGCTACACCGAGAACGTGCGCGTGGTCTCCATCGTGGGGCGCATGCTCGAGCACAGCCGCATCTACGGCTTCGGCGCGCACGACGACATGAAGATCTACCTCGCGAGCGCCGACCTCATGACGCGCAACATGGAGAAGCGCGTGGAAATCGCCTGGCCCATCCTGAACGAAGCGCTGCGCGACCGCATCATCTCCTATATCGACATCTCGCTCACCGACACGGCGAAGCTTCGCGAGCTCTTGCCGAACCGCAGCTACACCCCGCTCGGATTCTTCGCCCAGGTCAGAAGCGATGGGAAGGTCGTGCGCTTCGATTCGCAGGCTCATTTCATGGAAGAGTCGCAGCGCCGTCTGCGCAAGGCGGCCGAAGCCGCGGTCGAGAAGGAGTCCGCCGCGCCCGAGACAGCACGGGCGGCGGTGGCGCGAGCGGTCGAACCGCAGGGTGCGGGGCAGGTTGAGACGCCTCGGGCCGCCGAGCCGCAAGCGAGCACAGCTCGCGCTGCCGAGCCGCAGGCTGGCACGCCCCACGCCGGCGAGGCGCAGATTGCCGAGCGGGAGGCGAACGCAACGCGAGCCGAGGTTTCCAAGGACGCGACTTCCCGACAAGAGTCGCGCCAAGCCGATAAGCCCGAGGCCGAGGCGCCCCAAACGGCTGCGACTCAGAATGCCGCGCCCCGGGTTGCCGTTCCTGAAGCTACCGAGCCCCAAGTCGTTGCCCCGCAGACTGCTGAGTCCCGAGCTGCGGCGCCCCAGGGCGCTGCAGCTCGGCCTGAGGCGCCCGAGACTGCCGCTTTCCAGGCCCTCGAGCCCGACGCGATAGAGCCCGCCGAGGCTACGCCAGGCGACGGGAGCACGGGAACGAACGCGATCATGCCCCATATCAATCGAGCGGAGCACAAGCCGAGCTTGCTCGTCCGAGCGCTTGCATTCGCCATCCGCGTAAGCAACAAGCGCAAATAGCGCCGAATCCGACCGGCCGTGGACAAAACAACGCGATTTGCGAGTCCGCGGCTGACCGACTAAGGCATCCGCCCATAAGCGAAGGGTCGCAACCTGGGGTTTTATCCCCGAGGCCGCGGCCCTTTCATTCATGCGAGACGATTGACACTCGCATATCGCCGTTTTTTGTCCCTGGCTTAGAAATTTTCCTCTCGTTCGTCCATACAAGAGAGCAGATCGGCGTCGGTCGGGTTGTCGAGCGCCTCGATGAGCTCGCTTATCTCGGTAAGCTGCGACTCCACGTCGTCGAGCTCGGCTTGAAGCCGGTTGCGCTCCGCATGGGCGAACACGCCCGTAGCCTCCATGCGCTCGCGAAGCGCGCGGGCGCACTCACGAAGTTCACGGCCGTCCGCGAGAAGTTCTTCCCTATCGGCCTCGTGACGACGCGCGAACTCCGCTTCGAGCCGGGAGCGCCCTTCCTTCACGACGATGCCGCATTTCGCGGCGATTTCCTGGGGAAACGCCTCGGGGAAGCGCTCAACGAGGGCGGCGGGAACGCACTCAGGGCTAAGCGAGGCGCACCCACGGAAGGCCCGCGGCCCGATTTCCTCGATAGACGCCCCCTCGTCCTCGAACGCAATCTCGGCAAGCGAGGAGCAACCCGAGAACGCTTCCTCCCCTATCGTTTTCAGCGATGCGGGGAACTCGACCTTCTTGAGCGCCGTGCAGTTCGCGAACGCGCGACGGCCGAGCGACTCCACCTGCCCCCATGCGACCTCGCGCAGGTCCGTGCAACGTTGGAAGGCGTAGCGCTCCAACGTGACCGCTCCGGGGAATGAAGCCGCCGCAAGCGAGGTGCACCCTTGGAACGCGGCGTCCCCCACAACAGCGAGCGTATCGGAGAAGGCGATCTCCTGAAGCGAGGTACAGTGCTGGAACGCCCGCTTCCCCAGGTATTCGACCTGTCCCGGGAAAACGGCCTCGGCGAGGTTGCGGCATCCGTCGAACGCGTTGTCGCCTATCGTGTGGAGTGCCTCGGTCGCGCGCACCGAGCGTACCTCGTTCGAGAAGCGGAACGCCGCAGTGCCGACGGCCTCGACCTCATCGGAGAATTCGAGGTCAACCCGCCCTCCAGGCTCATCGGGAACGAACTTGTCGATAGTCACGAGATACGCCACGGTTTCCCCTTTTTCGTCGTTTCGGGCATGAAAAACCGCTGCCCTCGCGCAAGGCGAAGGCAGCGGCATGGAGCTTGACTTAGATTTCGCGTTCGACCACGGACGCGATGGCCTCGGCATGAGCCTGCGCGGCGGCGGCGTCCTCGGCCTCGACCATCACGCGGACGACAGGCTCAGTACCGCTCGGTCGAAGCAGCACGCGCCCTGTATCGCCGAGCGCGGCCTCGGCCGCCGCAACGGCCTCGGCGATCGCGGCGTTGCCCTCGACTGCGTGCTTGTCCTTCACCTTCACGTTGATGAGCGTCTGCGGGTACTTCTTCACGATCGAAACGACGTCGGACACGCTCTTGCCGCTCCGCTTCACCGCGGCGAGGAACTGGCACGCCGTCATGAGGCCATCGCCGGTGGAGTTATGCTCGAGCAGGATCATATGCCCAGACTGCTCGCCGCCGATCGCGTAGCCCTTGTCGCGCATCTCCTCAAGGACGTAGCGGTCGCCAACCTTGGTCTGCACCACGGTGATCCCGCGGTCGCGCATGGCGTGGACGAACCCGAGGTTGCACATCACCGTCGACACAACCGTGTCGGCCGGCAGGCACCCGCGTTCCTTCATGTCGAGCGCGCAGACCGCCTCCACCATGTCGCCGTCGATCTCGGTGCCCTCGGGAGTCATGAGCATGACGCGGTCCGCATCGCCGTCGTGCGCGACGCCCACGTCGGCGCCACTTTCCTTCATGAGCGCGCGCAGGGGCTCGAGGTGGGTCGAACCGCAGTTCACGTTGATGTCGGTGCCGTTGAAGTCCTCGTTGATGACGATGACCTCGGCGCCGAGGCGACGGAACGCCTCCGCGCTCGTGAGCGACGAGGCGCCGTGCCCCGTGTCGAGCGCGATGCGCATGCCCGAGAAGTCGACGCCCTGGGCGCGCACGCTCTGCACGGCATGCTCGATGTAGATTTCGCGCGCCTCCTCGACGGGAAGCGCGACGCCGACCTCGTCGCCCGGCAGCATGCCCTCATCATCGGCTTCGCCTCGGGACGCCGCGCCCTCGAGGCCGCCCTGCTTGATGAATTCCTCGATCTTGTCCTCGACCTCGTCGGGGAGCTTGAACCCCTGGGCGTCGAAGAGCTTGATGCCGTTGTACTCCGGGGGGTTATGGGAGGCGGAGATGACCGCGCCGCCGTCGGCGTGCAGCTCGCGCACGAGCAGCGCCACGGCAGGCGTCGGGATGATGCCGACCGAAAGCTCGGTCCCGCCCGCGCTCATGATGCCCGCGGCAAGCGCCGATTCGAGCATGTCGCCGGACAGGCGCGTGTCTTTACCGACCACGATGTTCTTGCCAAGGAACACGGCGGCCGCTTGGCCAAGGCGATACGCGAGTTCGCAGGTCAGTTCGGTGTTCGCGACGCCGCGCACACCGTCAGTGCCGAAAAGTCGTGCCATTATTTGCCCCTCTTAACATGGCCTTCCTTGAGGCGAACCGCCCCGGAAGGTCGTTCCTCGTCAGTCATTCGCTCGTTGAGCTCGGCGGCGAACTCCTCGATGGGCACGCCATAGCGTTCGAGCACAACGAGAAGATGATACACCACGTCGGCCGCCTCGTAGCGCAGGTGGTCGACCGCTGCATCGGCGCGTTCCTCGAATGCGCGCGTCGCCTCCTCGTAGGTCTGCTTGTGGGCCTCCATGGCATGGACCATCGCGAGCGCCGACTCGACGTCCTTGCCGGCGAGCCCCACTTCACCCGCCTCTTCCATAACCTTCTTCAGCGGGTTGTCGGCAGGCCCGTACAGAAGCCCGTGGGTGTAGCTTTCCTCGCCCGCGTCGCGGCGAGCGGCGATGGTTGCGGCGAGCGCTTCGAGCGTCGCCCCGATCTGGGACGCCGGAGCGGCCTCCCCTTCGGGCACGAATGTTTTATCGGACATGCTTGGTCTCCCTTCCCCTTGGTCTTTCAGGAAGTATACGTGTTCGGCGCACGCACGACCGCGTAAGCGGAAAATGCGCGCGAAAAGAGGAAACCCCCGCGAAAGCAGGGGTTTCCGTAAACGTTAAGCGCCTAGACGCTAGTCCTCGTCGTCTTCCTTCTTGGCAGCATCGTCGGAGTCGTCGCCGTCGGCGTCCTCGTCGTCGGAGTGCTTCAAGCTGAAGCCGTAATTGCCGACCGAGCCGAGCAGCTCGTCGAGCTCCTCGAGGTTGCGATGATAGCTGCGCGGAGGCAACGCCTCGCCGAGCATGTCCTCGCCCTCGGTGTTGAACGTGGGCGGCTCGTCACCGCCGATGAGCACGGTGTCGTCCGGGCTGAAGACCATGTCGAGCAGCTGGCTCATGTCGTCGGAAGACGCCGACAGGTCGTCCTCGATTACGTAGAGCAGGCCGCGGGCCTCGAGCCCTTCCTTCAGCTCCTCGATCGCCTTCACGCCGATGCCCTCGATGCGGAGCAAGTCCTCTTCGGTATGCCCCACAAGATCGGCCACCGTCTCGATGCCGGCCTCGCTGAACTTGTTCGCCCAGCGCTGGGAAACTCCCAGGTCATCGTAGATGTACAGGCGTGCGTCCTCGTCGGAGAGCTGCGGCCCGCGATGGCCGAGCGACAGCCCGCTGTAGTAGGAACCGTAGTTCGAGCCCATGTTGTTGAGGTAGCCCTCGCCGTCGAGCGACCAATCCTGCGGCTGGGGCAGGAGGTCTTCGACCTCGCGCAGCGCCTCGGGGGCGGTGTCGGGAAGCTGATCGCCGACGACCTTGCCCGTCGGGCGGCCCTTGTAGGTAAGCCCCACTTCGCGGTAGCGCTTGAGGCCGGTGCCGGCAGGAATCGGCTTGCCGATGATGACGTTCTCCTTCAGGCCGACCAAGTGATCGGTCTTGCCCTCGATGGCGGCGTCGGTCAGGACCTTCGTGGTTTCCTGGAAGGACGCGGCCGACAGGAACGAGTCGGTGGCAAGCGACGCCTTGGTGATACCAAGGAGCAGCGGCTGGCCGACGGGCGGGTTCTTTCCCTCGGCGATGAGCTCGTTCGCCACGTTCTCGAACTCGAAACGGTTGACCTGGCGTCCCGGCAGGAAGTCGGAGTCGCCCGCGTCGAGGACGGCCACCTTGCGCAGCATCTGGCGCGCGATGACCTCGATGTGCTTGTCGTTGATGTCCACGCCCTGGGACACGTACACGCCCTGGACCTGGGCCACGATGTAGCGCAGCGTCGTGTTCGGGTCGGTGAGACGCAGCAGGTCGTGCGGGTTCACGGAACCCTTGGTGAGCTGCTGGCCCACCTTGACCTCACACCCGTCGGTGACGCCGGGAAGCAGCGTCGCGCGAGCGGAAACGACGTACTCGCGGTAGTTGCCTTCCTGGTCGTGGATCGTGAGCGTCTTGGACTGCTTGTCGGCAGCGACCTGCAGCGTGCCGGAGATCTCCGCGAGGACGGCCTGGCCCTTCGGCTTGCGCGCCTCGAAAAGTTCCTGAACACGCGGAAGACCCTGCGTGATGTCGTCGCCCGCGACGCCGCCGGCGTGGAAAGTACGCATCGTAAGCTGCGTGCCCGGCTCGCCGATGGACTGAGCCGCGATGATGCCGACTGCCGTGCCGATGTTGACCGGGCGCGCCGTCGCGAGGTCCCAGCCGTAGCACTTCTGGCACACGCCGTGCTCGGCATGGCAGGTCATGACCGTGCGGATGACGACTTCCTCGATGCCCGCGGCCTCCATGGCGCGAAGCTCGTCCATAGACGTGATGTACTCGCCGCCGGTGAGGATGACCTCGCCGTCCTTACCCGCAACATCTTCGAGCAGGCAGCGGCCGATGAGGTTCTCGTCGAGCTCGCCCTTCTCGGTGAGCAGCGGATACGGAACACCGGTCGTGGTGCCGCAGTCGATTTCGCGGACGATGACGTCCTGCGCGACGTCGACGAGACGACGCGTGAGGTAACCGGAGTCGGCGGTACGGAGCGCCGTGTCGGCCATGCCCTTTCGGGTGCCGTGCGTGGAGATGAAGTACTCCAACACCGACAGGCCCTCGCGGAAGTTCGACTTAACCGGAATGTCGATCGTCTGGCCCTTCGTGTCGGCCATGAGGCCGCGCATGCCGGCGAGCTGGCGAATCTGCTTGATGTTACCGCGAGCACCGGAGTCGGCCATCATGTAGATGGGGTTGAAGTGGTCGAAGTTGGCCGACATCGCGTCGCCGACCTTCTCGTTCGCTTCGGTCCAGATGTCGACGACCTGCTTGTGGCGCTCTTCGGGGCTCATGAGGCCCATCTCGTAGTCCTCGTCGATGGCTTCGACCTTGGTCTCGGCCTCGTCGAGGATCTCGCCCTTGTTCGGCGGGACCGTCGCGTCGTAGACGGAAACGGTGATGCCGGCGAGGGTGGCGTAATGGAAGCCCGTGGCCTTAAGACCGTCGAGGATCGGCGGCACGTCGGCAAGCTCGTAGCGGTTGCACACGTCTTCGACGAGGCGGCCGATTTCCTTCTTGTTCATTTGGTAGTTCATGAACGGGTAATCGTCCGGGAACACGTTGTTGAAGATGATGCGGCCGATGGTCGTCTCGATGCGCTCGCCGGCCTTGTGCTCCTCGTAGGTATGGAACGCGGTCGCGACCTGGGTGTCCTTAGTGAGACGCACCTTGATCTTGGCCTGCAGGTCGACGTCGGCATGAGCCTCATGGGCGTTCACGGCGTCGTCGAAGTCGATGAAGACGCGACCCTCGCCCGGGAACCCGTCGCGGGCTGCGGTGAGATAGTACACGCCGATGATCATGTCCTGCGTCGGCACGGTGAGCGGGCGGCCATGAGCCGGGGATTTGATGTTGTTGGCGGAAAGCATGAGCACGCGTGCCTCGGCCTGGGCCTCAGCGCCCAAGGGCACGTGCACAGCCATCTGGTCGCCGTCGAAGTCGGCGTTGAACGCCGTGCAGACGAGCGGGTGGAGCTTGATGGCCTTGCCTTCGACGAGCACCGGCTCGAACGCCTGGATGCCCAGACGGTGCAGGGTAGGTGCGCGGTTCAGGAGCACCGGATGCTCGACGATGACCTCTTCGAGCACGTCCCACACATAGCTGGCACCGCGATCGACGGCGCGCTTTGCGGCCTTGATGTTGGCGGCGTATTCAAGCTCGACCAAGCGCTTCATGACGAAGGGCTTGAACAGCTCGAGCGCCATCTGCTGCGGCAGGCCGCACTGATGGAGCTTGAGCGACGGGCCGACGACGATGACCGAACGGCCGGAGTAGTCGACGCGCTTGCCGAGCAGGTTCTGGCGGAAGCGGCCCTGCTTGCCC
>CAKUGU010000032.1 GCA_934654815.1 uncultured Ellagibacter sp. | reverse complement strand
GAAGAGGGTCATCCGTTCGCCGCGCACATCGATAACTGCGTGGGATGTACCACGTGCTCGGGCAACTGCCCGCAGCGCGCGCTCACCGTTGAATGCCAGGGCGATGCGACGTATGACCCGTTCGCGGACGAGCCGCGCGCCGAACCCATCTCCGATGAGCTCCACAAGCAGTACGCGGAATGGCAGCGCATCATCATGGACAAGCTCGACTTGCGCTGGCAGCCCGTCGCAGTCGGCCTCATTGACAAGGACGAGCTTCTGCCCGACGTGCCGCTGCCGCCCGAGAACCTGCGCTTCTGTCAGGCCATGATGGCAGCCCGTCGCGGCGCGAGCATCCTCATGCCGCCGTACCGTCATTCCTGCCCCGACGGCACGTCGATCTTCGGCATGACGGGCGTGCCCGAGAAGCTTGCCACTGGCGAGATCTACGTGCTCTTCCATAAGCTCGTGAACGCGGAGGCCGCGGCCCGCATGGTGCGCGAGCGCCCGACGCTGCCGCCGAAGAGCCGCCGCGCGACGTACGTGGCGCCGCTTGCGAAGACGGTGCGCAAGCCCGAAGTCGTCGTGTTCACCGGCACGCCGGAGCAAATGATGTGGCTGTGCATGTCGATGAGCTACTACACCGGCCACCGCTTCGACTTCCATGCAAGTGGCTACAACTCCATGTGCGTGGAGGCGGTGCTCTACCCCATGCTCGAAGGCGAGCCGAACATCACGTTCGGCTGCTACGGTTGCCGTGCGGCGAGCGACATCGGCGAGGACATGATGTTCATGGGCGTGCCCACCGACAAGCTCGCGACGGTCGCGCAGGGCCTGACCGAGCTCGCGAAGAAGGCCATTCCCCATTCCCGCATGAAAATCTACGTGCCGCCCATCATGTAGCGGCTGCAAGGGAGGGAAGCGATGGCGAACCTGTTCACGCTGCGCCCCGCGCGCGAGGGCGATTGGGAGCTCATCAACTACTACGCCTACAGCGAGGGGATGGACAACATCCCCTCGCTCGACAACGTGACGGTGGCGGCGAACGGTGACGACCAGTGCGTCGGATTCCTGCGCCTCGCGTTCAGCGACGCGGGGGTTGCGCACATCAACCCGGTGGTGACGTACGCAGAATGGCGCGGTTTCGGCGTCGGCCGTGCGCTCGTGGAGGACGCGTGCGCACGAAACGACGAGATCAGGCTCGTGGCGCGGGGGAAGAGCATCGGGTTCTATCGCACGCTCGGGTTCGTCGAGATTCCCTGGGAAGACATCGCGCCCGGCGTGACGGAGGAATGCGACGGCTGCCCGCTCATCGACGAGTGCGGCCCGCTTCCCATGGGTTGGAAGAAGGGCGCGGGCGCGTAAAAGGCGCTCCGTACCGTGCGTGCGCGGGGGCACGCGAAATCGTACGAGAATGAGGGGCGCTGCCTTTGCCCGCTTACGCGGCACGGGCAGCGCCCCTTTCGTTTCGCCTGCTAGAACGCGAGCACCTCGTCGGTCGCGTAGGTGCCGTGCTGGACGCAGAGCAGCGTATCGTGGGGGATGAGCTGGCCGCGCGCATCGCGCGGGGCGCCCGTGTGCGCCTCGCGCACCGTGCCGACCACGAGCAGGTGGTCTCCTGCGGGTGCGATGCTGTCGACCGCGGCCGTCACCCACGACGTGGCGATGTCGCAGACCGGCACGAGAGGCGCGGGTGCGGCGTCGTCGTGCGACGCGGGTTCGACCGACATGGTGAAGTGGGGGACGGCCGCCCCCTTGTCGACGAGTCTACCGGTGTTTCCGCCGCAGAACTCCATTGCCTCCACAGCGTCCGCGGTGGCGGGGAGCGTCGACACGCTGAACACTCCTGAGGCGCGGATAAGCTGCATGGTGTGGGATTTCTCGCGCAGGGCGAAGGCGATCATGGGAGGTTTGTGGGACACCGGCGTGACCCAGATGACGGTTGCGAAGTTCGCTTTGCCCGCCTCGTCGCAGGCGCCGATGAGGCAGACCGGGCGCGGGTCCTGCAGCGCTGCCACGTCGCGTCCTTCAACAAGGGGGAGCAATCGGGCATCGGGGGTTTCGTCGGTCGCCATGGCGTTCCTTTCATGCGGTGAATGGGAAAAGAAAGGGGGAAACCGCGTGCGGCTTCCCCCTTCGTCTTGCAAGTGCGTGATGCGCTTCGAAGGCGCGGGCTCTCGACCGCGACCCGTGCGCGCTAGTGCGAGCAGATCGGCGCGTCGGGAAGCTCGATGTCGAGCGCGTCGGCGGCGTCCTTGCGCAGCTCCTGAAGCGTGAGGCTGTAGCAGGCGAGCGCGTCGATCCAGCGGCGCAGGCAGCGACGGCCTTTCTCCGTGAGCCTGAACAGGCGCTTCGCGGAACCTTCGGCGGGCGTGTCCCACTCGGAGGTGACGAGCCCGGCTTCCTCCATGCGCTTGAGCGCGCGGTACACGCCCGTCGCATCGGGCTTCTTGCCCCCGAACATGGGGGAGTCCGCCGCCTTCTGCACGATGATGTAGCCGTGCAGCGGCTTGTCCGACTGGGCGAGAAGGGTCAAAATGGTGGGCTGAGAGAGGCGATTAAGCGATTTCCCCAGTTCAGCGCACTCTTTCAAGTCGTCATCCGACTTCGGATGGCAGCTGCTCCACATATAACAGGACCTCTTTCGTAAACGTTACGTCTGAAACGACATTTATTATCGCGCAAATACGGTCCCCGCGCGAATAAATGCGGAAAGAAAACGCAGGACGTGCGGCGAAATCGCCTTGCAAGCGGGCCTCAAGGGCCGTGCTCACGAGAGGGGGGACCCGCTTGCCCTTTCCCTGGTTGCGGTATTTGCGTCCATTCGGCGGGAAAACGCGGAAAGCTGTTGCGCGTACGGCGGTTGTCGTGTTACAAAAACACAAGTCGTAACACCGCCGTGTGAGCAGCGGGGTCCGGGTGCGTGGATGCTCGAGGCATCGCAGCGCGCAGAGAGAAGGAGCCAAACGGAATGGACAACGTGACGAGAAGGCAGTTCGCGAAGATCGCCGGCGCAAGCGCGCTCACGATCGTGGCTTCGGCGGCGCTCGGGGCATGCTCGAACGAGGGCACGAGTGCGTCTTCGAGCGATGCGAAGAAGACGTCTTCCCCCGCTTCGGGCGACATCAAGCAAGTGGTCGTCACCATGCCCACCACCTCCGAGCCCGCGGCCGGCTTCGACCCGCTCGTGTCGTGGGGGTGCGGTGAGCACGTGCACGAGCCGCTCATCCAGTCGACGCTCATCACCACGACGGCACAGATGGGCTTCGAGAACGACCTCGCCACGTCGTACGAATGCACAGACGATGGCCTCACATGGACGTTCGTCATCCGCGACGACGTGAAGTTCAGCGACGGCGAAAAGCTCACCGCCGCCGACGTGGCCTTCACCGTGAACAGCATCGTCGCCTCCGCGGCGTCGGAATGCGACCTTTCCATGGTGGACAAGGCCGAGGCGAAAGACGACGTCACAGTCGTGATCTCGCTCAACAAGCCGTTCAACGCGCTTCTCTACACGCTCGCCGTCGTGGGCATCGTGCCCGAGCACGCCTATGGCCCCAACTACGGCAGCGCGCCCATCGGCAGCGGCCGCTATCTGCTCGAGCAGTGGGACAAGGGCCAGCAGGCCATCTTCAAGGCGAACCCCGGCTACTACGGCGACGCTCCGAAGATGGAACGGGTCGTCGTGCTGTTCCAGGATGAGGACGCCTCCCTCGCGTCGGCGAAGGCGGGGCAGGCCGACGTCGCCTACACCTCGGCGACGTTCGCTGGCAACCAGCCTGCGGGATTCGATCTTCTGAACTGCGCGTCGGTCGATTCACGCGGCATCTCGCTTCCCACCGTTGAACCAGGCGGCACGCGCCGCGACGGCGAGAACGACTACCCGAGCGGCAACGCTGTGACCTGCGATATCGCCGTGCGCCGCGCGATTAACCAGGGCATCGACCGCCAGCAGCTCATCGACCACGTGCTTTCAGGCTACGGCGAGGTTGCCTACAGCGTCGGCGACGGCATGCCGTGGATCTCCGACGACATGAAGTGCGCAACCGACGTCGCGGCCGCATGCGCGCTGCTCGACGAGGCTGGGTGGACGGCGGGTTCGGATGGCATTCGCGTGAAGGGAGACGTCCGCGCCGAGCTCACGCTGTACTACGCGGCGAGCGACACGGTGCGTCAGGCCATCGCGCAGGAGTTCGCGAGCCAGATGAAGGGGCTCGGCATCGCCGTCACGCCGAAGGGCGCGAGCTGGGACGAGATCTACCAGCATGAGTTCAGCGACCTCGTCGTGTGGGGATGGGGCTCCAATTCTCCGATCGAGTTGTACAACCTCACGTACTCCAAGGGCGTGGGCAACTACGCGTGCTACGAGAACGCCCAGGTCGACGGCTATCTCGACGCCGCGCTTGCCGCGAAGACGATGGACGAGTCCTACGAGCTGTATAAAAAGGCGCAGTGGGACGGGACGGACGGCGTGGCGCCGCAGGGCGCGGCGACGTGGGTGTGGTTCGCGAACGTCGACCACCTGTACTTCGTGAACGAGGGGCTCAAGGTCGCCGAGCAGAAGCCGCATCCGCACGGGCACGGCTGGAGCATCGTGAACAACGTCGATAAGTGGGAATGGGCGTAAAGGGCGCCCGCCCGCTTCGCCCGCCCGCGTGCCCGGAGTCGTGATGGCCCGTTTCGTCGCCGACAACCTCATACGCTTCCTCCTGCTTTTGCTCGCCGTGAGCTTCGTCGTGTTCGCGCTCATCGGGCTGTCACCCATCGACCCTGTTCAGGCGAACGTGGGGCAGGCTGCTTATCTCAACATGACCGAAGCGAAGCGCGCCCAGCTCGCCGAGCGGTGGGGCGCGAACACGCCGCTTCTCGAACGCTACGCAAGCTGGCTTTGCGCGCTTCTGCAGGGGGATGCGGGCACGTCGTTGCGCTTCAACGCGCCCGTCGCCGAGGTGATAGCCAACCGGGCGACGAGCTCGCTCGCGCTCATGGCGATCGCGTGGGTCGCAAGCGGCGTGCTCGGGTTCGTGCTCGGCATCGCCGCGGGTGCGACGCGGGGAAGCGCCCTCGACCGCGTCGTGAAGGCGTACTGCTACCTGCTCGCCGCGACGCCGGCGTTCTGGATCGGGCTTGTGTTCCTCACCGTGTTCGCCGTCGAGCTGGGGTGGTTCCCGCTCGGCTTCTCGGTGCCCGTCGGCGTGGCGGCGTCCGACGTCACCCTGGCCGACTCGATCCACCATATCGTGCTGCCGGCGCTCACCCTATCGGTCGTCGGCGTCGCGAACATCGCCCTGCATACGCGCGAGAAAACCATCGACGTCATGGAAAGCGACTTCGTCCGATTCGCGCGCGCCCGCGGGGAAAGCCCTGCGCGCGTTGTCTTCCGCCATGTCGTGCGCAACGTGTCGCTTCCGGCGATCACGTTGCAGTTCTCCCTCATCTCAGAGATATTCGGCGGGTCCGTCCTTGTTGAACAGGTGTTTTCCTATCCCGGCCTGGGGCAGGCGGCCGTGACGGCGGGCTTGGGCGGCGACGCGGCGCTGCTCGCGGGCATCGCGATGGTGTCGGCGACGCTCGTGTTCGGCGGCAACCTCGTGGCGAATCTGCTGTACGCCGTCGTCGATCCGCGCATCAGGCGCTCGGGTGCGCTGTCGGGAAGGGAAGGGGGCGCTCATGCGTAGCGAGGGGAACATGCAGGGCGCGGGCGTGGGGACGTCCGCGCCCGCCGTCGCATCGTGCGCGCAGGGTTGTGCGCCCGCTGCCCCGCGCGTCCTCCATAAGCCGCGCCGCGCGTTCGCGGCGAACCGCAAGGTCGCGCTTTTGTCGTGCGTGATTTCGGCGTGCGCGCTCGTCGCGGTGGTCGCGGCGGGGCTTCTCGTCTACGGCGACGCGACCGAGGTCGACTTCACGGCGAAGAACCTCGCGCCGAGCCTCGCGCACCCCTTCGGCACCGACTGGATGGGGCGCGACATGCTCTTGCGCACGCTTGCGGGCCTGTCAACGAGCGTGCTCGTGGGGCTTGGCGCCGCGGCGTTCTCCGCGGTGGTCGCGCTCGTCCTCGCATCTGCGGCGGCTCTCGGCGGCAAGCGCGTCGACGCAGTGGTGACCTGGCTCATCGACCTGGTCATGGGCGTGCCCCACATCGTGCTGCTCATCCTCATCTCGTTCGCGCTCGGCAAGGGCTTTTGGGGCGTGACCGTCGGTATCGCGCTCACGCACTGGCCGAGCCTTACGCGCGTCCTGCGCGCCGAGATCATGCAGTGCCGTGAGTCGACGTACGTCGCGGTGGCGCGCAAGCTGGGGAAAAGCCCCGCGCAGATCGCGCTTTCCCACATCGTCCCGTACGTCTTCCCCCAGTTCCTGGTGGGGCTCATCCTTTTGTTCCCCCACGCTATCCTCCACGAGGCGGCGATCACGTTCCTCGGCTTCGGCCTTCCGCCCGAGCAGCCCGCGATCGGCGTCATCTTAAGCGAATCGATGGGGTATCTGTCGGCGGGGATGTGGTGGCTCGCCGTGTTCCCCGGGCTTGCGCTTGTCGCCTGCGTTGCGCTGTTCGACGTTGCCGGGTCGAGCTTGCGCACGCTCATCGACCCGCACACGGCGCAGCGGTAGGGGCGCGTTATGGAGGAACCTATGAAACAGAAGGAGACAGCGCGCGCCTACGACCGCATAGCCGTCGGCGAGGACCGCGAAGCGCACGAGGGTCGCGACCATGCCGATCGCGAGCGGCACCACCATCACACCCATGCGGCCGCGTCTCACCACGATCACGGGCATCACTTGCTGCAGGTCGAGCACTTGAGCGTGTCGTTTCAGATGTACGACGAGAGCGGGTCGTTCTTCGCCGCGCCGCGCCGGCGCGTCCCCGTCATCGACGATTTGAGCATCTCCGTCCACGCCGGCGAGATCATCGCGGTCGTCGGCGCATCGGGGTCGGGCAAGACGCTGCTCGCCGACAGCGTGATGGGGCTGTTCGAGCCGAATTCCGAGGTGTCGGGCGACATCTGGTTCGACGGCGTCCTGCAGGATGCGGCCTCGCTCGCCGCGCTGCGCGGCCACGGCATCGCGCTCGTCCCGCAAAGCGTGTCGTCGCTCGACCCGCTCATGAAGGTGGGCAAGCAGGTGGAAGGCGCCTGCCCGCGCTGCGACCGCACCCGTCGGCGTGCGCGCCGTCAGGCGTTGTTCGCGCGCTACGGGCTTTCCGAGGAGGTCGCGGGCCTGTACCCGCACGAGCTGTCGGGCGGCATGGCGCGCCGCGTGCTTCTCTGCTCGGCGCTTATGGAGGACCCGAAGCTCATCGTGGCCGACGAGCCCACGCCCGGCCTCGATCTCGACCTGGCCGTTCGCGCGCTTTCCGACCTTCGCGCCTTCGCCGACGAGGGCGGCGGCGTGCTGCTCATCACCCATGACATCGAGCTCGCGCTCAGCGTGGCCGATCGTGTGGCGGTTTTCCGCGACGGCACCGTGGTCGAGGAGACGTCGGTGGAAAGCTTCGCCGCGCCTGAGCTGCTCGAGCACCCGTTCTCGCGCGCGCTCTGGCATGCGCTTCCGAGCCACGGGTTCGAGGTGGGGCCTGGTGAGAACGCGGACGGGGAGCGTCATGAGAATAGCGTCGATGCCCGGGGCGCGGATGCCTCCGTGAGCGTAGATGCCGCGGCCGGCTTCGCGTGCGACGGTTCCGCGGCAAGCACGCAAGATGCGAAGGGGGAACGCGCATGCTAGAGGCTTCGAACATCTCGTTCGGGTACGGGAGCCGCATGCTCTATCGCGGCTTCGATCTTGCTGTTTCCCCTGGTGAACGCGTCGCGCTCGCGGCTCCGTCGGGGTTCGGCAAGTCGACGCTCTGCCGTATCCTCGCAGGTTACGAAAAACCCTGGTCGGGCGAGGTTTTCGTCGACGGGAGCCCGCTTCCCGCGCGCGGGGCGTGCCCGGTGCAGCTCGTGCTGCAGCACCCCGAGCTCGCCGTCGACCCGCGCATGCGCATGCGCGACGTGCTCCGCGAGGCGGGGGAGGTTCCCGAGCGCATCGTGAGCGGCCTCGGCATCAGGGAAAAGTGGAAGACGCGTTTTCCCCACGAGCTTTCAGGCGGCGAGCTGCAGCGCTTCTGCATCGCCCGCGCGCTCGCCGCGAACCCGCGCTACCTCATCGCCGACGAGATCTCGACGATGCTCGATGCGCTCACCCAGGCGCAGATCTGGCGCTTCCTGCTCGAGGAATGCGATAGGAGGCAGATGGGGCTCGTGTTCGTCTCGCATTCGCCGGCGTTGACCGCTCGCGTGGCGACGCGCACCGTTGACCTCGTCTCATGCGCGCTCAACGGCTGATTTTCTGGTTTGGGGACCGCGCTTTCCGGCATGGGCGCGCATATCGCCTAAAATAGGAGCGTTGCACGCTCGAGTGACAAGGAGATCTGCGCATGTGCGGAATCGTCGGTTACACAGGCAAAAACCCTGCTCAGGGCATTCTTATCAAGGGCTTGACGCGGCTTGAGTACCGCGGCTACGACTCTGCCGGCGTCGCCGTGCAGGAAGCGGGCAAGCTCGAGGTCATCCACCGCAAGGGCAAAGTCGCGAGCTTGGAGCACACGCTTTCCCACTTCAACTTCGAAGGAACCTGCGGAATCGGGCACACCCGTTGGGCAACGCATGGCAAACCGAGTGAGGCGAACGCGCATCCGCACACGTCGTGCGGCGGGCACATCGCCGTTGTGCACAACGGCATCATCGAGAATTTCGCCGAGCTGCGCGAAGAGCTTGCCGGCCGCGGGCACGTGTTCACGAGCGAGACCGACACCGAGGTCGTCGCCCACCTGATCGAGGAAGCCTACGATGGCGACATCGTCGCCGCGCTGCGCGAGGCGTGCTCGCATATCGTCGGCGCGTACGGTCTGGCCGTGGTGTGCGACATGGAGCCGGGCGTCATCGCGGTGACGCGCAAGGATTCCCCTATCGTCATCGGACAGGGTGCCGACGGAACCTACGTCGCCTCCGACATGATCGCCATGATCGACGCCACACGCGACGTGGTCATCTTGGGCGACAACCAGTATGCGCGTCTTACTGCCACGGCCATCGAGTACACCGATGAGGCGGGCAATCCCATCTCCCCGAAGGTGACGCACGTCGACTGGGACGTCGATCTGGCCGAGAAGGGCGGCTACCCCCACTTCATGCTGAAGGAGATCCACGAGCAGCCGCGCGTCATCCGCGACACGCTCGCCGGGCGCCTTGTGAACGGCGCGCTTTCCATCGACGAGCTCGACCTTTCGCCCGAGGAGCTCAACCTCATCGACCGCGTGTACGTCATCGCCTGCGGCACGAGCTACCACGCGGGTCTCATCGCGAAGAACCTCATCGAGGGCTGGGCGCGTATCCCGACCGAGTGCGAGGTCGCGAGCGAATTCCGCTACCGCAACCCCATCATCACGCCGACGACGCTCGTGGTCGCGGTGTCGCAGTCGGGCGAAACCGCCGACACCCTCGCCGCCATCCGCGATGCCCGTGTGAAGGGCGCGCGCGTGTTCGGCATCACGAACGTGGTGGGAAGCCCCGTTGCGCGCGAGTCCGACGGCGTCATCTACACGAAGGCGAACAAGGAGATCGCCGTCGCGTCGACGAAGTCGTTCTTGGGTCAGGTCGTGAGCCTGACGCTTCTCGCGATGCTGCTCGCGCAAGCGAAGGGCAAGCTGCGCATGAACCAGATCCGCCTGTTGTTCCGCGAGCTCGCCGATACCGCCGATCAGGTGGAACGCATCTTAACCGAGTGCAAGCCCGCCATTGAGGAAGCCGCTCGCGCCTGCAAGGACGCACACGACGCGCTGTTCATCGGCCGCGGCATGGGCGCGGCGATCAGCTACGAGGGCGCGCTCAAGCTGAAGGAGATCAGCTATCTGCACGCCGAGGCGTACCCCGCCGGCGAGATGAAACACGGCCCGATCGCGCTCATCGACGAGGGCTTCCCCGTCATCGCCATCGCGACGAAGAGCCCGGTGTACGACAAGGTCGTCTCCAACCTGCAGGAAAGCAAGGCACGCGGCGCGATGATCGTGGCGGTGGCGACCGAAGGCGACGAGGACATCAAGCAGAACGCCGACCACGTGATCTACATCCCCAAGGTGCGCGACGCGTTCTCGGCCATCACCGCGAGCGTGCCTTTGCAGTTGTTCGCGCGCGCCATCGCCGTCGAGCGCGGGTGCGACGTCGACCAGCCGCGCAACCTGGCCAAATCGGTTACGGTCGAATAGGGGTCGCGCATGCCGTCACGCAAGAAGGACGCCGTGCGCGCCGCCGAGGAGGCGGTCGCCGCTTCGCTTCCCCCGATCGAGGGGGCGGTGGGGCTTGGCGTCGACATCGTGGAGATCGAGCGCATGAAGCGCATCCTCGAGCGCACACCGTCGTTCGCGCGCCGGGTGTTTTCCTGCGAGGAGTGCTGTTACTGCGACGCGACCGCCGCGCCCGAGGTGCACTACGCCACGCGCTTCGCCGCGAAGGAAGCCGTGGTGAAGGCGCTCGGGACGGGCTTTTCCCGCGGCATCGGGGTGCGAGACATCGAGGTGAAGCGCTCATCGAAGGGCCGCCCCTACGTGGTGCTTTCCGGCCGGGCCAAGCAGATCGCGCGTGAGATGGGCGTGCGCGAGCTGCCGATCTCGCTGTCGTACACGCACACCGACGCGGTGGCGTGCGCGCTCGCGATCACCGACGACTCGCGTCGCGCGGCCGAAGAGCATAAGGACCCGATGGTCGAGCTGGGGCGCCAATTCAAGGAGGCGCGCGCCATGCTCGACGACATCGACGCCGTCCCGTCGAGCCATGAGGTGTCGGCAGAAGGCTTGGGGCGCTGATTCGCCGTGCGGATGCGACGCGTGGCATGCCCGGCGACAGCGTGATGCTTGGGAGGGAAGGCCATGCTGATTTGGAAATACTCTGATGCGAAGCTTCGCGCTGCGATGCCGAAGCTTCGTGCTAACGCGAACAAGTACACGCGCGGCAAGCTCACGGTCATCGCCGGGAGCAAGCGCTATCCGGGGGCCGCCGCGCTCGCCGCGGTGGCAAGCCAACGCATGGGAGCGGGATACACCCAGGTCATCTGCGCACCGCAAGCGGTCGAGGTCGTGCGTGCGGTAAGTCCCTCGCTCGTGGTGCGCTCATGGAAGAAGCTTCATGGGAGCGATTTCCCGTGTGCTCGCGAAGGGCATCCTGAGGCATGCGTGGTCGGCCCCGGGTTCGATTCCGATGACGATGCGTGTATCGACGCGACCCTGCGTGCGCTGAAGAAGACGTGCGCGCCGCTGCTGGTAGACGGCGGCGCGCTCACGGTTCTCGCTGCCGAACAGGGGCAGGGTCTTCTGCGCCGTCGTTTCGAATGTGGGTTGCGGACGGTGCTGACGCCGCATGCGGGCGAGGCGGCTCGGCTGGCCCGCCCGTTCGATCTGCCGACCTCCGACCCGGCGGAACTCTCGCGTCTTTTGTCCCTTGTCTATGGCGCGATCGTGCTGGTGAAGGGGCCGAAAAGCTACGTCTCGGACGGCGAGCAGATCGCGGTCGTGTCCGACGGGAGCGCGGCGCTCGCCAAGGCGGGCACGGGAGACGTCCTCGCGGGGATGATCGGCGCGCTGTTGGCGCAGGATGCCGACCCCTTCGACGCATGCGTCATTGGGGCAACGCTACACGCGTGGGCGGGCCGCGCCGCCGCTGCCGATTTGACGGAAACGTGCGTGGTTGCGGAGGACGTGCCGCGCTACCTTCCCGCTGCGATTAAACGGCTCGAGGCGCAGGAGCGAAACCCGCTCGAGGCGCGGATCTAGCGCTGCGGCCGCGACGGATGCGAGCGCGAGTCTTCGGCCACTTAAAAGCGAAGGCCGGCGACGTGAGGGTTTACCGGCCCGTTGCAATCGTGAAACGTTCGGGCCTCGCCGCGTCTCGCATGGCGAGAAAGCGGTTACAATAGGCGCGAAGGAATCCAAGTATCAAGGAGGCTGATTATCGATGACGGTACGGCGACATGATTGGGGACTGGTTGTTGCGGGCGTGCTTCTCGTGCTGCTCGCGGTGTTCATCACGGCGTTTCCCGGGCTCACGCTCGCGACGATCACGGCCATCCTAGGCATCGGCTTTCTCGTCTCGGGCATTCTCGATGCGGTAGGGTACGTGCGTCTGAAGAGGGATTTCGTGGCATCGCCCTCGGCTTGGATGATCGTGTACGCCGTTCTCGACATCATCATCGGCGTGATGCTCGTCTTGCACCCGTTCTTCTTCTCGGGCGTCGTTTCGTGGCTTGTCGGTATCTTCGTGGTGGCGTTCGGCATAATCGAGATCGTCGGCGCCGTGCAGCTCCATAAACTCGGCATGCCGATGTGGGGCTGGATGGTGTTTTCCGGCATCGTCGATGTGCTCTGCGGCATTGTCTTCTTCGCGGTTCCCGCAATGCTCGCTGTGTTTTTGGCGGTGTTCGTCATCATGCGCGGCGTATCCCTTATCATATACGGATGGCGCGCAGACAGCGTTCTGATGTAGCGCGGCGCGCGTCCGCATGCGATGAATTGGAAGGCCCCGGCGTGTTCCGGGGCCTTGTTTGTGAAGGGGATGCTATGGCTGAAGAGCAGAACAGCCTGTTCAGCGGCGAGCAGTTGGCTGAAACGTCGAGCGATCCGAAGGCGCGGATCGAGGCTTTGCGCCGCGAGATCGAGCACAACAGCTATCTGTACTACGCCCTCGACGCGCCGGCGATTTCCGACGGCGCGTTCGATTCCCTCATGCACGAGCTGCGCGCGCTCGAAGCCGAGCACCCCGAACTCGTCGACCCTTCCAGCCCCACCCAGCGCGTCGGCGGCTACGTGGGCGACCAGTTCGCCCCTATCCAGCACGAGCGCCGCATGTACTCGCTCGACGACGCCATGGACGCGGGCGAGCTCGACGAATGGCTCGGCCGTGTGAAGGACTTCTTCGGCGAGATCCCGCCGCTCGTGTGCGAGCTCAAAATCGACGGCTCGTCGGTCGCGTTCACCTTCGAGAACGGGCGTCTCATGAAGGCGGCGACGCGCGGCGACGGCACGACGGGCGAGGACATCACGGTGAACGTGCGCACGGTGCGCGACGTTCCCCTGCGCCTGCGCGAAGAGGCGATGGGCGTCGTGAAAGACGCCGAGGTTCCTATCGAGCTGCGCGGCGAATGCTACATGCCGAAGACGAGCTTCGAGGCGCTGAACGCCGCCGCCGAGGCGAACGGCAAGCAGGGCTTCGCGAACCCGCGCAACGCGGCGGCCGGCAGCCTTCGCCAGAAGGATCCCCAGATCACGGCGCACCGCGACCTTTCCACGTTCGTGTACGCCATCGGCGACGAGCGCAAACTCGCGATCGATTCCCAGTGGGAGCTCCTTCAGTGGCTCAAGCGTGCGGGCTTCCATGTGAACCCCGACATCGAGCTCGTCCATTCGGCAGAGGAAGTGCACGCGTTCTGCGAGCGCTCACTCGAGCGCCGCAACGCCCTGCCGTACGAGATCGACGGCGTCGTGGTGAAGGTGAACTCGTTCGCGCAGCAGGAAGCCATGGGCTACACCGCCCGCGCCCCGCGCTGGGCCATCGCGTTCAAGTTCCCGCCCGAAGAGAAAACGACGCTTCTGCGCGACATCACCGTGCAGGTGGGACGTACCGGCAAGCTCACGCCTGTGGCGGAGCTCGACCCGGTCCGCGTCGCCGGGTCCACCGTAGCGCGCGCAACGCTTCACAACGAGGACGAGGTGCATCGCAAGGACGTGCGCGTGGGCGACACCGTGATCGTGCGCAAGGCGGGCGACGTCATCCCTGAAATCTTAGGACCCGTTCTTTCCCTTCGCCCCGAAGACGCGAAGCCGTGGAGCATGCCGAGCGTATGCCCGAGCTGCCAAAGCCCCGTCATTCGGGAAGAGGGCGAGGTCGACTATCGCTGCATCTCCATTGATTGCCCAGCTCAGGCGCAGGAAAGGCTTATCCATTGGGCAAGTCGCGGCGCCATGGACATCGACGGCATGGGTGAGGAGATCATCGGTCGGCTCATCGAATGCGGCCGCTTGACCGACGTGGCCGACTACTACACGCTCGACGCCGTCGAGCTTTCCCTTCTCGACATGGGACGCGTCAACAAGGAAGGCGAGCCGATCCGCTTGGGCGAAACCGTTGCGAAGAAGCTTGTGGTCGCCATCGACGAGAGCCGCACGCGCCCCTTGGCCCGTCCGCTTTTCGGCCTGGGAATCCGCCACGTCGGCAAGACCATGGCCGAGGCGCTGGCGAAAGCGTTCCCCTCGATCGATGCGCTCATGGCGGCAAGCGAGGAAGACCTGGCCGCGGTTGAAGGCGTGGGCCCGAAGATCGCGCATTGCGTGTACCTGTTCTTCCGGACGCCGGACAACGTCGCCGTCATCGAGCGTCTGCGCAAGCATGGGGTTCGACTCGAAGACGACGCGGCGGAGGGCGCTGCAGAGGCGCTGCCGCAAACGCTCGAGGGGCTTACCTTCGTGCTGACGGGAAGCCTCACGCAAAGCGGCATGACGCGCGACGAGGCGGGAAGCGCCTTGAAAGCGCGAGGTGCCAAGGTGTCGGGGAGCGTGTCAAAGAAGACGAGCTACGTTATCGCAGGTGAAGCGGCCGGCAGCAAGTACGACAAGGCCATTTCGCTTGGTGTCCCCGTGCTCGACGAGGCGGCGCTGCTGCATATCCTGGAAACGGGGGAAGCGCCTGCGGGGAAATAACTCTATTTGACCTGTCTGTTCGAGGGCTCGCTTGGGGAGATATAAAGCTTCGCGCACGCATCGGTTCGAGTTGCATCTGTGCCAACTTTCGAGGCGCTTTATATCTCCCCAAGCGAGCCCTCGAACTGCTTTTAAGACTGCTGTTCCTGTTAGAGGGTTCCAATGCTGCATTTCTCATCGGGCAGCTCGTCCTCTTCCGGCGGGCTGCGAAGCGCCTCGAAAGTTGGACGTGCTACGACTTGGGTCGATGCGTGCGCGAAGCTTCGCGGTCCGTCGGAAGATGACGAGCGGGCAGGTCGAACGTTGCTTCTTGACACGGAATAAGGGAAATAGAGAGGGGGCTGCTTGAGGAAAAGAATTCCCAAGCAGCCCCCTCGCTCTGCAGATGGGATGGCTCTATTCCCGTGGCTTGATGAACATGGCATCGCCGAAGGAGAGCATGCGGTAGCGGTTCTCGATGGCATGATGGTAGGCGTTCATGATGTTCTCGCGGCTTGAGAAGGCGCTCACGAGCATCATGAGTGTGCTCTTCGGCACGTGGAAGTTCGTGATGAGGCCGTCGATCACGTGGAAGGCGCTGCCGGGGAGGAGATACAGGCTCGTCGTGTCGCGGTTGCGGGCGGTGATGGCGCCCTTGCCGCCGTTCGCTGAAGCGTCCCAGGCGCTTTCGAGGCTGCGCGTCGACGTGGTTCCCACGGCGATGACGCGTCCGCCCGCCGCATGCGTCTCGTTGATCGCGTCGACGGTCTTCTGCGGCACGGTGTAGTACTCGGTGTGCATCTTGTGCTTGGCCGGGTCGTCCTCGTCGACGATGCGGAATGTGTCCAAACCCACTTCCAAATCGACCGTTTCCCAGCGGACGCCCTTCGCTTTCAAACGCTCGATGAGCTCGGGCGTGAAGTGCAGGCCCGCCGTCGGGGCTGCTGCCGAGCTTTCGCGGCGCGAGTACACCGTTTGGTACAGTTCCTCGTCGCCGGCGTAGTTCTTGATGTAGGGCGGCAGCGGGGTGTGACCGACCGCGTGAAGCGCCTCGTCAAGCGAGGGAAGCGTCGTCGTGAGCCGCGCGATGCGCTCGCCTTTTGCAGCGGAGGCCTCGGCGCCGCTTTCGGCAGCGGATTCGCCTGCTGCTGCGGCGTCGGTCTTGGCGGACGCCCAGTCGACGATCTCGGCGGAAAGCGCGACGTTGCCCTGTTTGTCGGTGAAGTCGACGATGGCGCCGCTTCCCGGCTTCAGGCGCTTGCCCGGGCGCACGAGCACTTCCCAAATCGCCTGTTGATTAGCGGATTCGGTGAGCGATTCGTCAAGGTAGGGGGAAGCGGGCGCCCCCTTTACCTCGCGGAGCAGGAACACTTCTGCCTGCCCGCCGGTTCCGCGCTTCGCGCCCAGGAGGCGAGCGGGCATGACACGCGTCTCGTTCGCCACGAGAAGGTCGCCCGGTCGCAGGTATTCTTCGATGTCGCGGAAGATGCAGTCCTCGAGCGCGCCCGTCTCTCGGTCCATCACGAGCATGCGGCACGCGTCGCGCACCGGCGCCGGCTCCTGCGCGATGAGCTCTTCGGGCAGGTCGTAGTTGAAATCTTCGGTTCTCATGCGGTCATCCTTTAGTTGCTGCTTTGCATGCGCAATTGTAACGCAGCTCATAATAGTAAAAGAGATTGCTGTCGAGAGTTTTTAGTTCAGTTTGATTGTTCCATCGCCAAAAGGGCGGCGCCGGTTGCTCCGACGATTTCCGGTTCCGGGCAGATGTAGAGCTTCTCGCCAATCAGCTCCTCGACCGCGTGCACGACGCCGGGGTTCTTGGCCACGCCGCCCGTCATCATGAACGCGCCCTCGAGCCCCACGCGGCGCATGAGCGAATGCGACTTGCCGGCGACGGCGCGGCACACGCCGGCGGCGATGTCGGATTTCTCCTCGTTGTTCGCGATGAGCGAAATCACCTCCGACTCGGCGAACACCGAGCACATGCTCGTGATCTCGAGGCGCTTCTTGCTGGCGAGCGCCGCCGGTCCTAGCTCGTCGAGGCTCATCTCGAGCGAGCGCGCGATCATTTCCAGGAAGCGCCCGGTGCCTGCGGCGCACTTGTCGTTCATGGCGAAATCGGTCACTTCACCTGCGGCGTTGACATGGATGGCCTTGCTGTCCTGCCCACCGATGTCGAGGATGGTGCGGACCGCGGGGTTGAAGTAGTGAGCCCCGCGCCCGTGGCAGCTGATCTCGGTCACGTTCTCGTCGGCGAAGGGGATGCTCACGCGCCCGTAGCCGGTCGAGACCGTGCGGGCGATGTCGGCCTTCGTGAGCCCCGCGCGCTCGATGACCTCGCGGTAGGCGCGTTCGGCCGATTTCCCCGCCTTCGCGCCCGTGCGCACGACCACCGAGGCCGCGATGTTCCCCTCGTCGTCGATAACGACGGCGTTCGTCGAGGTCGATCCGCTGTCGATGCCGGCGAAGTAACGCGCGCCGGCGTGTGCGCTCGAAGCTGGTTTGCTCATGAGGGTACCTTTCGGGGAAGAGGGGTTCGGGGTGGGAACGGTGCCGTTGGACACGGCGCCTTCCGTGCGCGATGCCTGCTTCGTCGCGCCGATGGACTCGAGGAACGCCTCGAGCCGCGTGAGGATCTGACCTTGACTCGAGGCCGTGCAATCGGTCTCGATCGCGAGCAAGGGCAGCTCAGACTCGCGTTTCAGCTGGGAATACTCGTAGGAGTACATGTCGCAGAACTGCACGGTGTGGTAGACGATCCCGTCGATCTCGAGCGCGACGCGTTGCAGGAATTCCTCGCGCAGGGCGATGTCCTCCATGCGGGCGCAGGGGACCTGCGCGAGCACGTCGTGCACATAGCGCGAAAGAGTGTCCCGTTTTCGGGGCATGAAACGACGGCGCGCGTTCGTGCAGGTGATGTCGAACGCGATGTTCACGCCGCGGTCTTCAAGGATCCGCTTGATCGCGCGGTTCGCGCGGGCGCCGGCGATGCCGACGTTGACGAGTGCGGGGGATAGGGAAACCTCGTTGCGCACCATGCGCTCGACGGGATCCTCCTCCGGCGTATCGGGCGCGTTCGGCGCGCCATCTGTCGAGTGCGTCTCGTTCGGCGCGCCATCCGGAGCGGAAGCCTTTGCAACGTCGCACGCGTCTTTCGCCGGGCATGCCGTTCCCCCGAGCTCGGCGAAGAGCTTCTCCTCGGAAAACGGCTGGTCAGAAGCCTTTCCGTAGGAGTCGAGCAGCTCGCGCACGCGGCGTTCGAATAGCGCGCAGGCGGCGGGCGTCGTCGTCCGCGGGACGTCGAGCGTGCGCACGAAGCCTTCCGGCATCTCGGCGGCAAGCGCGTCGGCGAGCCGTCGCATGCTGTCGCAGCACGTGGTCAGCACGACCCCGTCGAGGTCGCTTGCGACCACTGTCTCGAACGCGGCCTTCGCGAAGCTGCAGATGTTGGCATGCATGCGCGCCTCGGCCGTATCGAAGCTCGTGAGCTTCTCGTCGGGCTCGATGCGCACCATGTGGGCGCCCATCGACTCGAGCGCCTCGACGGGCACGTACTTGCAGGCGTAGCCGATCCTCATCGCGCGTCTCCTTCCTGTGCGGCGGCGCTTTCGGCGGACGTGGCCGCGTCGCCTTCGCGCTCCGCACGGTTCGCGGCGAGGACCTCGAAGAACGCTTCGAGGCGCGTCTTGATCTGGCCGTCGTGGCTGTTGCGCTCGTCGATGCCGTCGCCGTCGAGCTGCAGAAGCGGGATGCGCCTCTCGTGCAGGTGGTCGCGCAGAAGCGCGCTTCCGCCGGCCGACTGCTTGCAGCCCCAGTGGCAGAAGTGGATGACGCCGTCGGCGTTCGTGTGGTCGATGAGCTTGTCGATGAGCTCGATCTTGCGCCCGTAGGGGCCGTTCATCGCGTTCCCGATGAGCTTCTCGGCCAGGGCGCGGAAGGGATTGGGGTCGGCGAGCGGGCTCGCGGTGCACAGTGCCATGTCGAGCGCGACGATCTGGTGCTTCGGGCTGTAATCGAAGGCCGCCTTCAGGCTTTGCTGGTAGTACGGCATGAGATGCACCCAAAGGATGCGGTCCCCTTCGAGCGCGGGCGCGCGCTTGATGTCATCGACCATGAAGCGCAGCACGTCGCGGAATTCCTCGCTGCCGGCGTAAAGCTGGGTTGCCAGCACGAAGAACAGGTGGTGGATGAACTCGGCGGGGTAGTAATGCTCGGATTGCAGCTTGAGGAACTCCCAGGTGAGCGCGTTGGTTTCGCGCTCGACGTCGAGTGCGTGGGAAAGGCGGCTTTCGTCGAAGGGGATGCCGGTCAGCTTCTCGAGGGTTCGCGTGAGGTCGCGCAGCTGATCGGCGAGGTAGGAAACGGAGGCCTCGTCGTTTTCGTAGGGCACGTCGAGCAGCACCATGGGAACTCCCATGCGCGTCCCGAGCTGGCGGAACGTGCTCAGGTTGCCGTCGCACGCGCACGAGGTGGTGACGGCGAGGCGGGGCGCGTGCAGCACGCCCGTCTCCATCATGCCGAGCACGGTTTTGTGGTAGGTGCACAGCGTCGGCGCGATACCCGCTTCCTGCGCGCGGTCGATGAAGAAGGGCGCCAGGTGGTAGCCGGAGAAGAAGCTTGCGAGGCATTCCACGCTTACCGTGCCGAGGCCGAAGCAGCGCATGACCTCGACCGGGGCGAAGATGTTGCCCCACACGTAGTCGGTTTCGTGCCCGAGCTGGTCGGACACGAGCCCGAGCGTGCACGCCTCGAGCTTGTGGTAGCCGCGCGCCGCGTGGAAGTTCGGCAGATGGCGCGAGCCCCACGTGTTGCCGCGGAACCCGATGAGCGCGTCGCGCCAGCCGCGCTCGGGGTCGGTCATGCAGGTGCGGCGCACGTGGTCCATGTAGCGGTGGATGGGGTCTGCAAAAGGTCTCATGATGCTCGTTTTCTTGTGCTCGGCGCGGCGTGGTCGCCTTCAAGCGCGCGCGTTTATGCTTCGGGTTCTTTCGCCTGGGCTCTCAGTGCCTTTTTGATCGCGCGCTTTCTGGCCTGCTTTTTGTCGTAGGCAGCGCGCTCGGCGCGATGGGCGGCCCGTTTCGCCTCTTCGGCGGCGATCTCGTCGGCGTGGGCGGCCCGCTCGGCGGCCTTCTTCGCCGCGCGTTCGGCCTTCCGCTCGGCCCGCTCGGCGGCTGCTTCCTCGTCGCTGATGCGGCAGCCGCAGAAGTTCTGGCGGTACATCCCCAGTTCACGGCTTCGGCGCGTCGCCTCGTCGTAGTAGGGGCGGAAGTCCTCGAACACGCCCGTAAGGCCGGCGCGCTCGGCAGCGCGATTCACTTCCTCGCGGATGATATCGGTGTATTGGTAGGGGCTGACCGAAAGCGTGGTGCCGATGCCCTCGAAGCCGCGTTCAGCGGCGACGCGTGCCGTTTTCTCGAGCCGCAAGCGGTAGCAGGCGCGGCAGCGCGCTTCCCGCTGCGCGGGGTCGACGGAAAGGACGTCGGCGCGCAGGGGGGCGAGATCGGGGGAATTGGACGGGGACGTCTGCCCAGGCAAGCTGCCTGCGGCGATTGCGTCGCCATCACCTAGCGCGGCCTCGGTCGCCGCTGCGCCGCATTCGCTTGCTTGTTCGCGGCGGGCTGTCTCCGCGCGCTCGGCGCGCACGCGGGCAAGCGCCGCATCCCCGATGCGCCCTGCGGTATCTTCCCAGGTGGAAGGCTCGTATGGGCCTTCGATGACGGGGATTCCCTCTGCCTTTGCCCATTTTTCGAGCGTGGCGAGTCGATGCTCGTACTCCTCGCGCGGGGCGATGTTGGAATTGGCGTAGTAGATGGTGATGTCGTGCCCTGCCGCCTTCAGGAGGCGCGTCGGCTCGAGAGAGCACGGCCCGCAACAGGCATGCAGCAGCAGTTTCATTGCGAGTCCTTATCTCTCGGGGTGGAAACGACCTTCCAATACTAGCACAGCGCCGCAGCGCATCGCTTCCTCCCGTGAAACTACCAAACCGCGAACATGTTGGCGAAAACAGGGGCTCGGACGATTTCCTGGGTCGTTCTTGTCCCCGTTTCCGCTGTTTGCGTGATCGGGCGCTCGGCGGCTCGGCGGGCCTTGGGTCCTTACTTTATACTAACGATATCTATTCGCATGTTGCGGTGCGCTGCGGCGCATTGTTTCCTTAAGAAGGGCTTCCATGGCAGAAAAAGCATATCGCGCGATCTTGTTCGACCTGGACGGCACGTTGTGCCCGATGGAACTTGAGGAATTCCTCGGTGGGTACTTCAAGGACATCGCCTGTTACGCGGCCGAGCATGGCATCGACGCCGAGAAGTTCGCGCGCGCGTTCGGAGCGGGCGCCATGGCGATGGGGAAGCGCGCGCCGGGCGGGAAGACGAACCACGACCTTTTCTGGGACGTGTTCTTCGGCGAGTTCGACCCGAACGAGGCCGACTGGGAAGGGCTCTTCGCCGACTACTACGACACCCGCTTCGGGGAAATCGGGGCGAACGTCGAGGCCAACCCGGCGACCCGCCGCGCTATCGACGCGCTCGTCGCGAAGGGCTATCCGCTCGTGCTCGCCACGCAGCCGATGTTCCCGCGCCGCGCGGTCGAGTGGCGCCTTGCGTGGGCGGGCGTCGCCGACGCGCCGTTTCGCTACATTTCCACCTACGAGAACTCGACGGCGGTGAAACCGCAGGTGGAATATTACGCCGAGGTGCTCGAACGCTGCGGGCTTTCCGCCGCGGACGTGCTCATGGTGGGCAACAACACGCTCGACGACCTCGCAGCCGCGAAGCTCGGTGTGGACGTGTATCTCGTGACCGACCATCTTCTCGACCCCGAGGACCGCGGCCTTGAAGGCGTGGCTCACGGCACGATGGAGGAATTCGCCTCTTGGGCGGAATCGCTTCCTGCCTGCGATAACCCGGCATCGATTGAAAGCGAGGTGCGCTAACCATGGCGCTTTTCGACTGCACCTGCGACGCCACGAGCGGCAACGCTCGCGCGCTCACCTACCAGACGGCGCACGGCGAGTTCCACACGCCCATGTTCATGCCGGTGGGCACGTCGGCCACGGTGAAGGGAATCACCCCGCTGCAGCTGCGCGATCTGCAGGCGCAGGTGGTGCTCGCGAATACCTACCACCTGTCGCAACGTCCGGGCGAGGACGTGGTCGCCGAGGCGGGCGGCGTGCACAAGTTCATGAACTACGACGGCCCCATGCTCACCGACTCGGGCGGGTTCCAGATCTTCTCGCTCGCCGATACGCGCAAGCTCGACAACGACGGCGTGACGTTCCGCTCCATCTACGACGGCAGCTACGTGCGCTGGACGCCGGAGGAGAACATGCGAATCCAAGAGGCGCTCGGTGCCGATATCGCCATGCAACTCGACCAGTGCCCGCCATACCCTGCGACGCGCGAGTTCGTCGAGCGCGCGGTCGACCTGTCGGCGATGTGGGCGCGCCGTTGCCTTGCGGCGCACAAGCGCCCCGATCAGACGCTCTTCGGCATCGTGCAGGGCGGCATGAACCTCGATCTGCGCCTGGAGAGCATCCGCCGGTTGCGTCAGATCGAGGACGAGAGCCTCGCTGCGGGCGGTAGGCGCTTCGGCGGCTTCGGCATCGGCGGGTACTCGGTCGGCGAGGACCACGACACCATGTTCGAGACGTTGGGCCAGGTGGCGCGCGCGCTTCCCGACGACCGTCCGCGCTACCTCATGGGCGTGGGCAACCCGACCACGCTCGTGCGTGCGGTGCGCGAGGGCGTCGACATGTTCGATTGCGTGTTGCCGACGCGAACGGCGCGCATGGGCACGGCTTTTTCCAGCCAAGGCCGCATGAACATGCGCAACGCCAAGTTCACCCGCGACTTCACGCCGCTCGACCCCGCGTGCACGTGCCCGACGTGCCGCAACCACACGCGCGCCTACATCAGGCACCTCGTGAAGCAGGACGAGATGCTCGGCGGCATCCTGCTCTCCATCCACAACCTGCACTACCTGCTCGATTTGATGCGCCGCGCCCGCGAAGCGGTGCTCGCCGACGCTTACGAGGAATTCTACGAGGAATGGATGGCAAGCCCCGCTGCGAAGGACTACTGAGTTTCCGCGCATCCGCTCGAAACTTGCGATAAGAGGTCGCTAATGCGGCCTCTTATCTGTTTTTGAGGATAACTTACCGTTTGGAACCCTCTTGTAACCTTTCCGTCCGTTTGGCTTGTGGCATAATACGAAAGTTCATGTACGGAATAGCTACCCTTGCGCCGCGCGATTTGCGGCAGGGGCAAGTAAGGAAGTTCACGCAGATGGCTGATCCTCAGAAAAAGAAGAAGCATCATAATAAGGATAGGCGCAACGTCTGGCTGCTCGTTGCCATGGCCCTCTTGGTCATCGGCTCGATCGTCGCGTTCACCCCTCCGCAGGAAAAGATCAACCAGGGCCTCGACATCCAGGGCGGCCTGTCGGTCGTGCTCACGGCGCACAACAACGACGGTACCGACGTTTCCACCGACGACATGGAAAGCTCGCGCGCCATCATCGAGAACCGCGTGAATGCTCTCGGTGCGTCGGAGGCGGTCGTCCAGATCCAGAACAACGACCAGATCCTCGTGCAGATTCCGGGCCTTTCCGATACGGAAGAGGCGCTCAACACCATCGGTAAGACGGGCAAGCTCGAGTTCGCCCGCCTCGATTCCTTCACCGATTCCGACGTGAAGACGAAGATCCAGAACGGCCAGTACGGCTCGCAGGGAACCGTGAAAGATGACTTCGGCAACACCTTCCCGAGCGAACAGGTCGAGCACCTGAAGGTGACGGAGGGCACCTACACGCCCATTATCACCGGTTCCAACATCGAGAAGGTCGACGTCGGCCAGGCCTCGCAGACCTCGACCGATTACGCCGTCAACCTGCGCCTCGACTCCGAGGGCACGGCCGCGTTCGCCCAGGCGACGCAGGAACTTGCGTCCTCGAAGGGCCAGATCGTCATCATCCTCGACGGTGAGGTGCAGTCCGCTCCCGCCGTGCAGTCGGTCATCTCCGACGGCAACGTGTCCATCACCGGCGGCTACACGCTCGATGCCGCGAAGCAGATGAAGACCGTGCTCGAGTCCGGCTCGCTTCCCGTGAGCTTTGAGTACGCGCAGAGCCAGGTCGTCGGCCCGACGCTCGGCCAGGACGCGCTGCAGTCCGGCGTCGTCGTCGCCATCGCCGGCCTCATCATCGTCATGCTCTACCTGCTCATCTTCTACGAGGGTCTGGGTATCATCACCGCGGCAGCCATGGCGGTGTTCGCGGTGCTCTACCTGGGCATCCTCGCGCTGCTCTCCTCGTTCGGCCTGTTCAGTCTGTCGCTCGCCGGCATCGCGGGCATCGTGCTCACCATCGGCATGGCGGCCGACTCCTCCATCCTCACGCTCGAACGCTTCCGCGAGGAGATCCGCATGGGCAGAAGCGTGCGCGCCGCGTCCATCACCGGCGTGCGCCACGGCATCATGACCTCCATCGACGCCGACCTGGTCACGCTCGTCTCCGCCCTCACGCTGTTCTTCCTGGCGAGCGCGTCGGTCAAGGGCTTCGGCATGACGCTCGCGCTCGGCATCGTGTGCGACATCGTGATGATGCTTCTGTTCAAGGCGCCGATCATCCGCCTGCTCGCGCCGAAGCTTATCGCCAAGCACCCGAAGTTCTGGGGCGTGAACGACTGCATCGCCGCCGCTCCCTACTTCCAGGGTGAGAAGCCCGCTGAGACGCGCAAGGACGTGAAGGGCCGCTTCATCAAGCTCGACATCAACCTGCTCGGGTTCAAGAAGATCTTCCTCACCATCGCGTGTGCGGCGATCGTGCTCGTCTTCGTCATCATCGGCGTGCGCGGCATGAACTTCGGCATCGAGTTCGTCGGCGGCACGAGCGTCACCTTTCACGGCACCGGCGACGTCACGACCGAGCAGATGCGCGACGCCTTCGCCGACGCGGGAGAGCCCGACGCCGTCATCCAGACCACCGTGTCCGACGGCGAGCCCGGCTTCCTCGTGCGCACCACCACCACTGCCGCGGAAGACGCGACGATCACGGCGAACAAGGTGGCGGACGACTTCGGATGGGGTACCGAGAGCTTCGAGGTGACCACGATCGGCCCTGACTGGGGCGCGAGCGTCATCCAGTCCTCGGCGATAGCGTTCTTCGTGTCGCTTTTGCTCATCATCGCCTACATCTCCATCCGCTTCCGCGACCCGAAGATGGGCGTGTCGGCGGTTGTGGCGCTGTTGCACGACCTCATCATCGTCGTCGGCGTGTACGTGCTCGTCGGCCGCGAGATCACGCCGAACACGGTCGCGGCACTGCTCACCATCTTGGGCTACTCGCTCTACGACACGGTTGTCGTGTTCCACCGCATCAACGAGAACATGAAGGACGAGTCGGTGAAGTGCACGTTCGCCACCATGGCGAACCACTCCGTGAACGAGGTCCTCGTCCGCTCGCTCAACACGTCGATCACCTCGCTTATCCCGGTCGTGGCGATGCTGCTCTTCGGCGGCGAGACGCTGAAGGACTTCGCTTTGGCCATGACGGTCGGCCTCGTGTGCGGCTGCTATTCTTCCTACGCCATCGCGACGCCGCTCTATGTCATCTGGAAGACGCACGAGCCGCGCTTCAAGAAGCTGCAGAAGAAGTACGGTACCGACATCCAGCGCTGGTTCCTGAACCGCCTTCCGGGCACGGTTGCTCCCGCTGCTGCGGGAGCCGCGGCTGCGACGGGCGCTGCAAGCGCGACCGCCGCTGTGGCGAACGGCGAGAGCAAGGCGGCTTCCGTGACCCCGGCGGTGTCGCCGCATGATGCCGCGGTGTCGCCCGACTTCGGCAAGCGCAAGCCTTCGCGCGCCGAGCGCAAGAAGAAGTAGGGGCGCAACCCGTGCGCGTAACACGTTGATTTCGCGAGCCTTCGCCCTCTTGCGGCGGGGGCTCGTTTCGTATTCCGTATATACTTGCAACCAGAAGCGATTCGCGCCGTGAATCGGCGCGCGAAGAGAGAGGAGCGCGACCATGCGCGAAGGTTCGAACCCTAATTTCTGCCCGCCGATCGAAGAGGGCATGACGCTCGACTTCCAGGACGCGAAGGGCGACACGACGACGCTCGAGTTCCTGGGCCTGCTTCTGCACGGTGATCATCGCTACGGGTTTTTCTTCCCGGTGAGCGACGAGGAGCCGGCGCTCTCGTCGGGCGAGGTCGTCATCCTCGAGGCGGTCGAGTTCGACGAGGACGACGAGCCGGTCGGCTTCGAGCTCGTGGAAGACGAGGGCGTGGCTGAAGAAGCCTACCGTGCCTTCCAAGAGGCTACGAAGGGTCTCTACTCCTTCGAATAGGGCTTGCCCCCGTCGCGGCAATCGAGGTAATGGACGAAGCGTTGTACCGATAACGGTGCAGCGCTTCCTTTTTTCGTGGCGAACCCGATCGTGCGGAAAGCGCGCGGCTTGAGCGGTCGCACCGCGACGCGATAGGGGATGCGCTTAAGGGTAAGCGAATGGAGGACGCTCACCCCGAGCCCCTTTTCGACCATCGACATGATGGCGTAATCGTCCCGGAGCGTCACGTGCGGTTTCAGCTTGACGTGGGCGCGCTCGAACACCTCTGACACGCCGGTGTTCTCGTCCTTTTCGAGCAGGAGGAATGATTCGCTCGCAAGCTGCTTGGGCGTTACGGCGTCGAGCTCGGCGAGCGGATGGCCGATCGGCAGCACGGCGAGCAGCTCGTCCTTCTCGACTTTGCGCAGGGCGAGCGCGGGATTCGCCGGCATGCGCAGGAACCCGCAGTCGATACGTCCTTTGATGAGCGCCTGCTCGATTTCGATGTAGTCGCCGATGAAGAGCTCGTAGTCCATGCCGGGGTAGTCGTTTTGGAACGCGCGGATGATGTTGGGGAGCCAGTGCGTGGCGACGCTGGAAAACGTCCCGATGCGGATGATTCCCGAGGCAAGGCCGCACACGTCGTCGACTTGGGCGCAGAACTCGTCTTGCGCCGACACGATGGCTCGCGCTGCGGGAAGGAGCCTCGTGCCTTCGGTGGTGAGCATGACGCCCGCGCGCGAGCGTTCAAGCAGTTGCACGCCCCATTCCGCTTCAAGCTCGGCCACCATGCGACTTATCTGCGGCTGCGAATATGCGAGCGCGTCGGCGGCACGGGTGAAGCTCCCGAACTCAGCGGTGAGCACAAACGCCCGATAACGCAAGATGCTGCCGTCCATGGCGTCCCCGCTTCCTTCATACGTGGTTGCAGCTTATGCATACTGTGCATTCTAATCGCTTGTTCCATGCGCAACAAGCATGAAATCGCGGATAAAGCCCTAGCTCAGCAGTTCTTCTTGCAGAATCGCTTCGAACGGCTTGTCGCTTGCCGCGGCGCGTGCGAGCAGCGCATCCTTTTGGTCGCGGGTAAGCTTCTTGAAGCGGTATTCGGCGCTCATCGCGTCGTGCTTCGTCTCGAACTCGGCGTATGCGAGCAGGTTGAGCGGCCCGCGGCCGCGCGTGTACTTCGCGCCCGTGCCCGCGCAGTGGCGGGCGAAGCGCGCCTTGACGTCGGTGGTGTAGCCGGTGTAGAGCGTGCCGTCGGCGCATTCGATGACGTACATGAAGTGGCGCTGCGGGCTTGG
>CAKUGU010000031.1 GCA_934654815.1 uncultured Ellagibacter sp. | reverse complement strand
ATCAAGCCGAAGAAGGTCAACAAGCCGATGGCGGGCCATTTCGAGAAGCTCGGCACCGAGCCTGTTCGTTACCTGCGTGAAGTTCGCGTCGAGGACGCAAGCGAGTACAAGACGGGCGACCTGCAGACCGTCGCCGCCTTCAACGACGTGAAGAAGGTCGACGTGACCGGCACGTCCAAGGGTAAGGGCTTCGCTGGCGTCATCAAGCGCTACGGCTTTGCCGGTGGTCCTGGCGGACACGGTGCGCACTTCCATCGCGCTCCCGGTTCGGTCGGCCAGTGCGCAACCCCGTCCCGCGTCTTCAAGGGCGTTCGCATGCCTGGTCATATGGGCTGCGACACGGTTACCGTGAAGAACCTCGAGGTCGTTCGCATCGATGAGGACCAGAACCTCATCCTCGTCAAGGGCGCTGTTCCCGGCGGCAAGAACGGCATCGTGCGCGTGCGCATGGCGTAGAACAGTAACGAAGATTAGGAGCTGCAATAAATATGGCAACGATTGATATTAAGGACGCGAAGGGGAAGAAGACCGGCACTGCCGAGCTCAATCCTTCCGTGTTCGGCATCGAGCCGAACGTCCCGGTCATGCACCTTGCGGTCCGTGCGCAGCGCGCTTCGTGGCGCCAGGGCACGCATGACACCAAGACCCGCGGCGAGGTCCGTGGCGGCGGCAAGAAGCCGTGGCGCCAGAAGGGCACCGGCCGCGCTCGTCAGGGCACCATCCGCGCACCTCAATGGGTCGGCGGCGGCACCGTGTTCGGTCCGCATCCCCGTTCCTACGAGATGAAGATCAACAAGAAGGAAGTCAAGCTCGCCATGCGCTCCGCGCTGTCCGCGAAGCTCGCCGACAACCAGCTCACGGTCGTCGCTGACTGGAACTTCGAAAAGCCGAGCACGAAGGAAGCCGTCGCCGCTCTCAAGGCTCTTGAGATCGAAGGCCGCTGCACCATCGTCATCGGCAACGACGACATCAACTCCTACAAGTCGTTCCGCAACATCCCGACCGTCACCATCGTGCCGGTCTGCATGATCAACACCTACGACTTCCTGGACAACAAGATGCTCGTGCTGACCGAGTCCACCCTGGCCCGCATCGAGGAGGTGCTTGCATAAATGAAGGATCCCCGCGAGGTTATCATCCGCCCCGTCATCACGGAGCACAGCTACGACATGATGGAGCACAACACCTACACCTTCGAGGTTGCCAAGGATTCCAACAAGGTTGAGATCCGCCAGGCTGTCGAAGCCATCTTCAACGTGAAGGTGACCAAGGTGAACACCCTGAACGTGAAGTCCAAGCCGAAGCGCATGCGCAATGCGGCTGGCCGCACCCGTACCTGGAAGAAGGCCATGGTCACGCTCAAGGACGGCGACACGATCGAGCTCTTCAACGCGTAGAGCGCCTTCAAGCTTCGAACCGCATTCGCCCAAAAGGGGCTCGAGAGATATCTCGGGCCCCTTTTTTCGTGCCCACTATCGCTATAATAAGGGGCATAATCAACGAATCTGAGGAGTATCCATGGCGTTTGTCGAGTTCAGGGATGTTCGCAAGGTATATCGGATGGGTGAGGTCGAGGTCGCGGCCGTCGATGGCATGACGTTCGACATCGAGCGGGGCGAGTTCGTCGTCGTGGTCGGGCCTTCCGGGTCGGGCAAGACGACGCTTCTGAACATGCTCGGCGGCATGGATTCGTGCACGTCCGGTACCATCAGGCTCGACGGGCGCGAGATCAGTTCGTTCTCGGAAAAGGAACTCACGTTTTACCGGAGGCTCGACATCGGCTTCGTCTTCCAGTTCTACAACCTCGTGCAGAATCTGACCGCACTCGAGAACGTCGAGCTTGCGAGCCAGATCTGCCCCGACCCGCTTGACGCGGCGACGGTGCTTCGCCAGGTGGGGCTCGAGCGGCGTCTTGACAACTTCCCCTCGCAGCTTTCGGGCGGCGAGCAGCAGCGCGTCGCCATCGCGCGCGCACTGGCCAAGAACCCGAAGCTTCTGCTCGCCGACGAACCGACCGGCGCGCTCGATTACAAGACCGGTAAGGCCATCCTCAAGCTTCTGCAGGACACCTGCGCCGAGACGGGCAAGACGGTCGTCCTCATCACGCACAACTCGGCGTTCACCGCCATCGCCGACCGCGTCGTCCACATCCGCGAGGGCAAGGTGGCGCGTATCGAGCTGAACGAGCGCCCCGTCTCCGCGGAAACGGTCGAGTGGTAGCTTATGGCGCGTGCGTTCGCTAAAGAAGTCCGTCGTTCCATCACCTCCTCGTTCGGGCGCTTCCTCGCCATCGCGCTCATGGCGGCGCTCGGCTGCGGGTTCTACGCCGGCCTTCGCATGACCGGCCCCGACATGCGCCTCGCGGGCGACGAGTACTACGACGGCACGAACCTTATGGACCTGCGCGTCGTGTCGACCGTGGGCCTTAGCGATACCGAGGTCGATGCGATCTCGCAGGTGGAAGGCGTCTCGGGCGTGATGCCGGCCTACGAAGCCGACGTGATCGCCGATATCGACGGCGTGCAGTACACCTCTCGCGTCCATTCCCTCGATGTCGACGCGGCACGTCAAAGCTCCTGCGACGACGGCGTCACCGTGCGATCGGAAGACGCTGACTACCTGAACCGCCCCATCTTGGAGAAGGGCTCCTGGCCTTCCTCTTCGAACGAGTGCCTGCTTTCCATCGATACCGTTTGGCAAACGGACGTGAACGTCGGCGACACTGTGTCGATCGTCGAAGGCACGGGCGACCTCGACGGCACGTTCTCGGTGCGTGAGTACACGGTTTCCGGGTTCGTGCGCTCGTCGCTTTACACGTGTTCGACCAACATCGGGTCCACGTCGCTCGGCAACGGTTCGCTCTCCACGTTCATTTATGTCCCCGACGACGCGTTCGCCGGCGACTACCCTTACACCGAGGCCTTCGTGACCGTCGATGGGGCCGAAGGGGAGCGCTGGCCGGACGATGCGTACCAAAGCCGCGTGTCCGAGGTCGCCGACCGCCTGAACGCGATCGCGCCCGACCTTGCGGCCTCGCGTCTTGACGGGATCCGCGCCGATGCGCAGCAGAAGCTCGACGACAAGCGCGCCGATTTCGAGGCTGAGAAGGCCGACGCGCTTTCGAAGCTCGACGACGCGCAGCAAGCGCTCGACGACGCGAAGGGCGAGCTCGATAGCGCTGCCGCGCAACTTGACGGGTCTCAGGCCACGATCGACGCGAGCAAACGCAAGCTCGCTGAAGGCGAGAAGAGCTATCGCGACGGCGTCTCCGAGCTCGTGGCGCAGCGCAGCGCCGCTGAGGGGCAGTTCGAGGCCGCCGCGGGACAGCTCGACGCGGCTCAATCCCAATACGATGCGGCGATGAAGCAGCGCGAGGAGCTTTCCTCCCGGCTCAAGCAGGCGCAGGCGGCAGGGGCCACCGATGCGGCGGCGCAGCTTGAAGCGGCGATCGCCCAGATCGACGCGCAGACCGCCGGCGTTCCCGAGCAGATAGCCCAAGGGCGCGCGGCGCTCGATGCCCAGAAGGCGGCGGCCGAGGAATCCTTCGCCTCCGCTCAGGCGCAGCTCGACGCCGCGGCGTCCGAGCTCGCGAGCGGGCGCGCGCAGCTTGCCCAGGGCGAATCGCAGCTCGCGCAGGGCAGAACCGAGTACGACGACGGCGTTTCCCAGTACGAGGACGGCGCGCGCGAGCTCTCGTCGAGCCGCGCCGACGTCGAGGCGCAGCTCGCTGACGCGGAAAGCCAGCTTGACGACGCGCAGGCCGACGTCGACGACATCGCGAACACAGACGCCGACGTGTACGTGCTCGACCGCTCGAAGAACGTCGGCGCGGAAAGCTTCCGCTCGGACGCCGGGCGCATCGACCAGATCGCCCAGGTGTTCCCGCTTCTGTTCTTCCTCGTTGCCGCGCTCGTGTCGCTGACGACGATGACGCGCATGGTCGAGGAGGAGCGCGTGCTCATCGGCACGTACAAGGCGCTCGGTTACGGCAAGGCGCGCATCACCTCGAAGTACCTGCTGTACGCGGTGGTGGCGAGCGGCATCGGCGCTATCGTGGGCATCGCGCTGCTCACGCAATTCCTGCCGTGGTTCATCATGGGGGCGTATTCCATCATCTACGCGGTGCCGTGCCGCCCCACGCCGATCGAGCCTGCGATGGCCGTCCTCGCCGTGGGCCTTGGCGTCGGCATCAACCTCGCCGCCACCTGGTTCGCCGCGGCGGCGACGCTGCGCGAGCGCCCTGCCGCGCTCATGCTGCCGCGCGCCCCGAAGGCGGGCAAGCGCATCCTGCTCGAGCGCATACGGCCCCTCTGGCGCCGCCTCTCGTTCAGCTGGAAGGTAACGGCGCGCAACCTCTTCCGCTACAAGCGGCGCTTCTTCATGGCGATCGTCGGCATCGCCGGCTGCACGGCGCTTCTTCTGACGGGTCTCGGGCTGCAGAACGCCATCAACGACATCATCGACAAGCAGTACGGCGAGCTGTACCACTACAATGCCATCGTGCGCATGGACTCCGACGTGTCGGATGAGGCGAAGGATGCGGCGTGCGAGCGCATCGCCGATGATTCGCAAGGTCCCTATGCTCTTGTCTCGACCGAGAACGTGATCGCGTGCGGCTTAGGCGCGGGGGAGTCGGCCGAGCACCGCGTCGAGCTCGTGTCGCCTGAAGACCCCGATTCGTTCGGGGACTTCCTCACGCTGCGCACGCGCGTTGGCCACGAGCCGCTCTCGCTTTCCGACGACGGCGCGCTTGTGAGCGAGAAGCTCGCGACGACGCTCGGGGTCTCCGTGGGCGACACGATCTCGCTTTTCGACGAGGACGACATCGGCAACGCGGTCGGTGAGGCGCACGAGGTCCGTGTGGCGGGCGTGATGGAGAACTACGTGAGCCAGTACGTGTACCTCACGCCTGCGCTCTACGAGCAGGTGATGGGCGAGGCGCCGGCTTTCGGCACCGTGTACGCCAATGTCGTCGAAGGCGACGACGCCCGCAGCGCGTTCTTGAACGACCTGCTCGCCATGGACGGGGTGAAGACCGTCACCTTCAACGACGAGACGATCGATTCCTACCGCACCATGCTCAAGAGCGTCGACAGCGTGGTGGTGGTGCTCGTGATCGCGGCGGCGCTGCTCGCGTTCGTCGTGCTGTACAACCTCACTAACATCAACATCACCGAGCGCATCCGCGAAATCGCGACGCTCAAGGTGCTCGGCTTCACCCCGCGCGAGGTCGATGCCTACATCTACCGCGAGACGATGCTGCTTTCCGTCATCGGCGCGCTCGTCGGCCTTGCGCTCGGCGTGGTGATGGAGGGCTTCGTGGTCGTCACGGCCGAGGTGGACCAGGTCATGTTCGGTCGCGACATCCATGCGGCGAGCTTCGTCATCGCGTTCGCGCTCACCATGGTGTTCTCGATCATCGTGACGTTCGCGATGCGCCGCAAGCTCCGCCGCATCGACATGGTCGAGAGCCTGAAATCGAACGAGTAGGCGCCTGGCCTTCGCGAAAAGGCGTCCGATTATCCGCCTCATACCTCAAGTCTGAGGCGGACAATTCCCCTTTCATGTCCATGTGCTGGACGAGGTTGCCGCTCGTTGCGTTACAATTTCCCTTACGACGAGAGGAAGTCGTCCTCATATTTGAAAGGGATACGATATGAAGGTCACTCAACGAAAGCTCGATGACGGGAAGCTGCGCCTCGAATGCGTCGCGACCGTCGATGAAGTGAACTCCGTGCTTAAGGACGCATATCTGCAGTTCGCACAGCAGATGGGGCTCCGTCCTGAACGCGACAAGACCGTCGCTCAGGTCGCCGAGGAGCAGATGGGCATCAAGAACCTCGACACCGTGGTTCAGGATCAGGCCATCCAGGGCTTGGTCCCGCTTGCCATCGACAAGAAGAACCTTACGCCGGCGTACCCGCCGAAGGCCCAGCACGACTATGCGATCGCCCGCGACCGCGAGTTCGCGTTCACGCTCATCGTCATGAAGAAGCCTGACTACGAGCTCACCTCCTACGAGCCCGTTTCCATCACCGTGCCGAAGTTCGCCGTCGACGAGGCGCAGGTGCAAAAGCAGATGGACGACATCGCCGAGCGCTACGCCGAGTACGTCGCCGCTGACCCGCACCCCGTCAAGAAGGGCGACAGCGTGAAGGTGAAGCTCGAGTGCTTCGACGGCGATACGCCGATGCCCGGCCTCACCACCGACGGCCGCACCTACACGACGGGCGCCGGGTACATGCCCGACGGCTTCGACGAGAACATCATCGGCATGAATGTCGGCGAGACGAAGACCTTCACGTTCGAGGGACCGAGCCTCGACGATTCCGGCAATGAGATCAAACAAGTCGTCACCTGCACAGCGACCGTCCTCGAGATGCAGAAGAAGGTCACGCCGGCCATCACCGACGAGTGGGTCAAGAAGTACATGCCCATGTACAAGTCGCTCGACGACTTCCGCGGATCCATTCGCGACAGCATCGAGAAGCAGACGCGCGACCAGTACGACGACTACACGCGCCAGCTCGCCGCAAGCGAACTCGCGAAGCGCTTTCAAGGGCATATCGCCGACGAGGTCTACGAGGCCATGCGCGAGCAGCTCATGACCCAGGTGCGCCAGACCGCGCAGCAGCAGGGCAAGACGCTCGACGCCTTCATCGAGGAGCAGGGCGGCCAGCAGCAGTTCGGCATGATGATGATGATGCAGATCCGCGAGCTTCTCGTGCAGGGCTTCGCGCTCGATGCGCTGTTCCGTCACGAGCATCTCGTCGTTTCCGATGACGACATCAACGAGGCATGCCGTCTTATGAACCCCCAGATCAACCCGAAGATGCTGCGTCAGCGTCTCGAACAGACGGGTCGCGGGTTCATGCTGCGCGAGTCCGCCGAGCGCCTGTGTGCGAACAAGTGGCTCGTCGAGCATGCGAACATCACCGTCGCAAGCGACGAGGCGGAGGCATCGGAGGAGCCTGCTAAGGAAGAGACTCCTGTCGAGGAGAAGGCCGAGTAGGCAAGGTCGGCAGCGCTTGCCGTGTCGACATGCCATGCTGGGCGAAGGCGATGTGGGGTATGCGGCTCCGCGTTGCGCCCATTGAACGTGAAGGGTACCGTTTCGATGCGGTACCCTTCTTTTTTGGTGCTGTTTGGGAATGGATTACCGCTTTCTCTTCGTCGCGCGGCTGTGTTGGGCTTCGCGAAAACGTCCGAAGGCGTGTTTCGACCAACTATTTTGAATTTAGGGTAGGTGGTCGAGCTCTGCCTGCGCGTCGAATGCCGCGACCAGGCAAAACGTTCAGACGCACGGGGCGTGGAAGGCCGGAATCGCGCTTGGCCTACCCTAAATTCGCGATAGTTGTCAGAAATCGGCCCCTGGCGTTATATCGCGGGCCGCGCTACCGGAGGGCGGCGCAACGGCAGCGGGTTCTGCCGTATAATGTTCGCCATGACTCGATACTTCAACAAACTTCTCCTCATCGCGAACCCGGTGGCGCAAAACGGCCTGGGACGTGCGGCCGCTATGCGCACCAAGGCACTGCTCGCATCCGCCTTAGGCGAAGGCACAGCCACGCTTGTTCTCACTGAACGCGCAGGTCAGGCGTGTGAACTTGCCGAGCAGTCGGTGCATGACGGGTTCGATTTCGTGGTCGCGCTGGGCGGCGACGGCGTGGCGAACGAGGCTGCGAACGGCCTTATGCGCGTGCCCGAGGTGCAGCGCCCGGCGTTCGGGCTTCTCCCCGTCGGCTCGGGAAACGATTACGCGCGCACGCTCGGCATGGCGAAGTCGCTCGACGATGCGGTGCTCCAGCTCATCGACACGCCGTTTCGCGCGTTTGACGTGGGGCGCTGCAACGACCGCTGGTTCTTGGAGACGCTGTCGTTCGGGCTCGACGCGGCGATCGCGCTCGACACCGTCGAGCGGCGCGTCCGCACGGGCAAGACGGGCACCATGCTGTACCTTCAGGCGGGTATCGACCAGCTGCTCCATCATCTCGACACGTGCCGCTACGAGGCGTCGTTCGACGGCGCGCCGGCGGAAGCGGGCTCGTCGTACCTGTTCGCCGTGCAGATAGGGCAGACGTACGGCGGCGGATTCAAAATCTGCCCCGACGCCGACCCGACCGATGGCGCATTCGACCTCTGCATCGCGCACCCGCCGCTTTCGCGTGCGGCTGCGACCTTCATCTTCCTGCTGGCGAAAGAGGGGCGCCATACGCGTTTCGACAAGGTGGAGCTTCGCCGTGCGCGCAGCTTGGACATTCGGTTCGAAAGCCCGCTTGCTGTGCAGATTGACGGCGAGAAGCTGCTCGGCACGCACTTCTATGTGTCGATCGCGCCGCGTGCGCTCCGTGTCGCGGCCCCGGCCTTCGCTTCGGGGGCGTGCTGATGGGAAGCAACGGCAAGCACAGGCCCAACGAGCAGGGTGGGCAGAAACGGCATAACAGGAACGGGCGAAAGGGACAAAGGCACCGTTCTGCCACGCCTGCGCCGAAGCCCGCCGCCCCAAATCCCGCCGAGCTGCGGAAGCGGTTCCTTCCCGTGAACCGAGCCGACATGGAGGCGCGCGGCTGGGATGAATGCGACTTCGTGTACGTGTCGGGCGATGCCTATGTGGACCACTCGTCGTTCGGCGCGGCCATCATCACGCGCCTGCTCGAGGCGAACCACTACAAGGTCGGCGTGATCGCGCAGCCCGATTGGCGCGACGAGAAGAGCGTCCAGGCGCTCGGGCGCCCGCGGCTCGGTTTCCTCGTGAGTTCCGGCAACATGGATTCCATGGTGAACCACTACACCGTCGCCAAGAAGCGCCGCCACTCCGACGCTTTTTCCCCTGGTGGGGAAGGGGGATTGCGTCCCAACCATGCCACGGTGGTGTATTCGAACCTCATCCGGCGCGTTTACAAGGACGTGCCCATCATCATCGGCGGCATCGAGGCGAGCCTTCGCCGCCTTGCGCACTACGACTATTGGTCCGACTCCCTCAAGCGGTCGATCCTGCTTGATTCGGGCGCCGATCTCGTGTCGTACGGCATGGGGGAGCGCTCTATCGTGGAGATAGCCGATGCGCTCGCGTCGGGGCTTGCCATCTCCGACATCACCTTCATCGACGGTACGGTGTACAAGACGAAGTCGCTCGAGCACGTGTACGACGCGGAAATCCTGCCGAGCTACGACGATATGCGCGCCGACAAGCTCGCCTACGCACGAAGCTTCGCCGTGCAGTACGCGAACAGCGATCACGTGACGGCGAAGCGCCTTGTCGAACCGTATTCCGACCACGAGTTCGTCGTGCAGAACCCGCCGAGCGCGCCTTTGACCACGCCCGAGCTCGATGCGGTCTACCGCCTGCCCTTCGCGCGCACCTACCATCCCGACTACGAAGCCGCCGGGGGCGTTCCCGCCATCCGCGAGGTGAAGTTCTCGCTCACGAGCAACCGCGGATGCTTTGGCGAATGCGCGTTCTGCGCGCTCACGTTCCACGAGGGACGCGTTGTGCAGGTCAGAAGCCATGAATCGCTTCTCGCCGAGGCGGAAGAGATGACGCACGACCCTGACTTCAAGGGTTACATCCACGACGTGGGCGGCCCGACGGCGAATTTCCGCGCGCCCGCGTGCCGAAAGCAGGTCGACCACGGCGCCTGCCGCGGGCGGCGCTGCTTGGCGCCCGAGCCGTGCAAGAAGCTCATCGCCGACCATTCCGACTATCTGAAGCTTCTCAGGCGCCTTCGCGAGATTCCTGGGGTGAAGAAGGTATTCGTGCGCTCGGGTATCCGCTTCGACTACGTCATGCTCGACAAAACGCACGGCCGCGAATTCGTGCGCGAGCTTGCCGAACATCACGTGAGCGGCCAGCTGCGCGTGGCGCCCGAGCACGTCTCGCATGGCGTGCTTTCCTGCATGGGAAAGCCCGACCACGCGATCTACGAGCAGTTCGTCCGCTTGTTCGAAGAGGAGAACGCCCGCGCCGGCAAGAAGCAGTTCATCGTGCCGTACCTCATGTCCTCGCATCCCGGCTCGACCATGAAAGAAGCGGTCGAGCTCGCCGAGTTCGTGCGGGACATGGGCTTCAACCCCGAGCAGGTGTCGGACTTCTACCCCACGCCGGGGAGCCTTGCCACGGTGATGTACTACACCGGTGTCGATCCGCGCACGATGGAGCCCGTCTACGTGTCGAAGAACCCGCACGAGAAGGCGCTGCAGCGCGCGCTCATCCAGTACCGCGATCCGAAGAATCGCGAGCTCGTGCGCGAGGCGCTTGTGAAAGCCGGGCGCACCGACCTTATCGGATACGACAAGAAATGCCTGGTGAAACCCGAGAAATCGAGCGATCAGGGAAATCGGGCGTGCCGAGAGCGCAAAAAGGGTCAGGGTGCGCACGCCCATGCGACATCGCAGAAGCACAAGGGCGACCAGACGCATCGCGGTCGGAGCGCGTCTGAGGCGCGGGGGAATAGAACGGGCCGTAATAAGGGCCAGGGGAAGAATCACCGCTGAGCGTTTTCGGTGTCCTGGCGCCCGCCTGCGCCCCGCCTCCCTCATCGCTTCGCAGCCTACAAGAAATCAGATTGTGACTGCGCCAACTTCTGAGGCGCGATGAAGAAGGCGGGGCGCAGGCGGACTTGCGAATATCCGATTGAAGCAAAGGCAGCCCTCGGGACGGAGAGCCCCCGTTACCGCGCCTCAGAAGTTGGCGCATATCCAAGCGGGGCAACTGCAGGCTGCGAAGCGGTAGCGGGGGCTCTCCGTCCCGAGGGCGGACAGCGCGCTTCACCGTGCAGTTCTTCTGCAATATGCTTTTCACCTTTCGCTATCGATTACAATCAATAGGTTGTGTCGATGCGGCTTCCCAAGGCCGCTTACATCCGAGTGAGGACACGCATGGATTTGCATATAGCGAAGCGCACCGCGCCTTTGGTGCTTCTCGATATCATCGCCACGTACGTGGCGTATTGGCTGGCTTCTATGCTCACGAACGTCTACGACGAAGTGTTCGTGAGCAACGAGATCTTCTTCATCCTTGGTATCTTGGCGGTCATCAACGTCGCCATGATGGGCGCCTTCCGCCTGTACAACAACCTTTGGGAATACGCGAGCGTCGACGAGGCTATTCAGGTCGTGTTCTCCGTCGTGCTGTCTACCCTGGTCGGGGCTGTGTTCCTGTGGATCATCGACGTACGTCTTCCTATTCGCGTCTTCATCGGGTCGGCCATCCTGCTCGTGTTCATCATGGGGGCCTACCGCATGGTGTGGCGCATCATGCGCCGTCGCAAGCGCGCGTTCTCTGGCAGCGACATGGAACGCCCCCGCACCCTCGTCGTCGGCGCCGGCGAAACGGGTTCGCTCACCATCAACCGCATGTCCACGAAGGACCCGAACATGCCGGGCATCCCTATCGTCGCGACTGACGACGATCCGACCAAGCGGGGCCTGCGCATCCACGGCGTGAAGGTGGAGGGCTCGACCGACGACATCATCGCGCTCGTGAACAAGTACGACATCCAGCAGATCGTCGTGGCCATCCCCTCGGCGACGCCGAGCGAGCGCAAGCGCATCTACAAGGTGTGCACGAAAACTGATTGCACGCTCAAGACGCTGCCGAACATCCGCGATCTGCGCATCGACGAGCTCGGCGACGTGGCCCTGCGCGACGTCGACGTGACCGACCTGTTGGGCCGTGAGGAAATCCAGCTCGACATGCGCATCGCATACGCCTATGTCGCGGGCGAGACGGTGCTCGTCACGGGCGGCGGCGGGTCGATCGGAAGCGAGCTGTGCCGCCAATTGGCGAAGGTGGCGCCGCGCCGCATCATCATCTTCGACATCTGCGAAAACGACGCCTACATGCTTCGCCAGGAGCTTCTGCGCGAGTACAGCGACCTTGAAGTCGATATCGAGATCGGCAGCATCTGCAACGATCGCCGTGTGACCGAGCTGTTCGAGAAGTACCATCCCTCGGTGGTGTTCCACGCCGCGGCGCACAAGCACGTCCCGCTCATGGAGGTGTGCCCGCGCGAAGCCATCGAAAACAACGTGTTCGGCACGCTCAACGTCGTCCGCGCCGCCGATGCGTTCGGGGTCGAGCATTTCACGTTCATCTCCACCGACAAGGCCGTGAACCCGACGAGCGTTATGGGCGCCACGAAGCGCATGGGCGAGATGGTCATGCAGTATTACGCGCACACGTCGAAGACCGTGTTCGCCGCGGTGCGCTTTGGCAACGTGCTCGGCAGCAACGGCAGCGTGATTCCCCTGTTCAAGAAACAGATCGCAGCGGGCGGCCCTGTCACGGTGACCGACCCGGACATCGAGCGGTTCTTCATGACCATCCCCGAGGCGGTGCAGCTCGTCATCCAGGCGGGCGGCATGGCGAAGGGCGGCGAGATCTTCGTGCTCGACATGGGTGAGCCGGTGAAGATCGCCGATTTGGCGAAGAACCTCATCCGCCTTTCCGGCGCGCACGTGAGCATCACCTACACTGGCCTGCGCGACGGCGAGAAGATGTACGAGGAGCTGCTCATGGACGAGGAGAAGACCCTTCCCACGAGCAACCATTCCATCATGATCTCGCAGGGGCAGGAAATCAGCCACGAGCAGGTTGCAGCGAAGCTCGATGAGCTTCAAAGCGCCATCGCCAAATCCGATGAGGAGGCGATCCGCATCCTCGAGGAGGCGGTGCCGACGTATCACTTTACGAAGAACCGCTAGGCTTTCGGCTTCCGCGCGCGGCGTGGAGTCGCGCGCTTTGCGGATAGGACGCCCTGGCGTGCCCAAGACGGCGCGCCGGGGCGTTTCTGCGTTAGAATAGCCGTACTACTATTCGACATGGTCTAGCGAATCGAGGTTCCTATGGCAGAGGAAAACGCGCTCAAGGCGCAGCTGGAAGAGGCGGCGCGCGTCCTGCGTGAGCGTTTGGGCGGTCGTGCCCCGAAGGTCGGCATCGTGCTCGGATCGGGGCTCGGTCCTTTGGGCGAGAAGATCGAGGACGCGGAAATCGTGCCCTTCGGTGAGGTTCCTCATATGAAGAAGAGCACAGCGACGGGTCATAAAGGCCGCTTCATCTGCGGAAACATTGGCGGTAAATGTGTGATTGCCATGCAGGGCCGGCTGCACGGCTACGAAGGGAACACCCCGCAGGAGGTGGCGTTTCCCATCTGGCTCATGCACAAGCTCGGAGTGGAGGCGCTGATCACGACCAACGCGGCGGGCGCCATCAACGAGAGCTACACGCCGGGCGAGTTCTGCATCATGAGCGACCACATCAACTTCACCGGGCGAAACCCTGTCGTCGGCACCGAGCCCGACGGCATCGCGTTCCGGTTCTTCTCGATGACCGATGCCTACGACCCTGAGCTGCGCAAGCTTGCCCATAAGGTGGCCGACCAACGCGGCGTCGCGGTTCAAGAGGGCGTTTACCTGGGGCTTTTGGGGCCGAGCTTCGAAACGCCCGCCGAGATCCGCGCGTTCCGCGCTTGGGGCGCCGACACCGTCGCCATGAGCGTGTGCGAGGAAGTCATCGCGGCGCGCCACGTCGGCATGCGCGTGCTCGGCATCTCGCTCGTGTCGAACATGGCCGCGGGCGTCGAAGGCGCTTCTCCGAGCGACACCGAAGTGTTCGAGGTGGCGCGCGTCGCCGAGCCGAAGTTCTGCAGCCTCATCGAGGGCATCGTCGAAGGCATGGAAAGCTAAGGGCGACGTTTCTGCGAAGGGCTTCGATACCCGATCGCATGGCGATTGAGCTCGTGCGCGCCGGGCGCGGAAAGCCCCAAGCGCGCAACGATAGGCTCCCCTTATTCGCCTGGTTGGAGTATTCTTGACCGGGTAAGGTAAAGGGGAGCTTATCGTGTCAGAACAACAGAAACGCATCGTTAAACTAGCGGTTTCCGCGCTCGGCGCCGCAGTCGCTGTCTTTCTCATCGCAACACGCCCGATACCAGGGCTTTCGTACCAGGCGACCGCCGTGCTCGGCATCCTCATCATGGCCATCGTGTGGTGGATCACGGGCATTCTCCCCGAGTTCGTCACGGCGGTCGTCATGGCCGTGCTGTTCGTTGTGGTTGCCGGCGTCTCGACGGGCGCCGTGTTCTCCACGTTCGCGTCGTCGACGTGGTGGCTGCTCCTTTCGGCGTTCACGCTCGGCGTCGGCATGAAGAAGAGCGGTCTCATGAAGCGCATCGCGCTCGCAATCGTGAACAAGTTCCCGCGAACGTTCCGCTGCCAGGTCATAGCACAGCTGGTGACGGGCACGGTTTTGGGCCCGCTCATCCCATCCCTTGCCGTGAAGGGCGCCATGCTGGCTCCGCTCGCGATGAACATCGGCGATGAGCTGGGGTACAAGCGCCAAGGTCGGCAGGCGACGGGCTTGTTCGCGGCGATGCTCGTGGGTATCCGAACCGTAGCGCCGACCATCGTGTCCGCGTCGGTGACGGGTTATGCGCTCATGGCGACGCTGCCCGCTGACGTGCAGGAACAGTTCAACATGGCAACCTGGTTCGTGGCTGCGCTTCCGTGGCTTATCGTCGTCCTCGTGCTGAACTACTTCGCCATCATGGCGCTTTACAAGCCGAGGCGAGGGGAAGTGGCGGAAGGCGCTGGGGAGGCGCTTGGCGGCAACCGTCCCGAGGATGGGCTGCTTGGCAACGCCCAGTCGCTCAAACAGTCCTCGCTTCGCTGCGAGACTCGCTTTGCGGACGCCGCCAAGCAGCCCAATCAGGCTGCGGGCGTTGCCGGGCAACCCGCCTCCGGGGACGCCTCTTCTCAGTCGCCAGTTGACAGAGCGGGAATGGGTCCCTTCACCTCGGTCGAGAAGCGCATGCTCGGCATCATCTTGGTCACGGTCGTCCTCTGGGCGACGGAGCCCTTTCATCACGTGTCGGCCATGTCGGTCGGCCTTGTGGCGCTTGTCGCCATGTTCGTGCTGAAGGTCATCGACGTGCCCTCGTTCAAATCCGGTGTGAACTGGACGTCGCTCCTGTTCATCGGCATCGCGCTCGGGCTGGGGTCGGTGTTCGCGGAGGCCGGGCTGAACGACTGGGTCATGTCGACGTGCGGCCCCGTGTTCCAACTCATGGCCGGTAACCCCTACGTGCTCGTTCTCGGGATCGGCGTCATCACCGTCGTTCTTCGGTTCCTCATCGTTTCCGAGGTGGCGTACCTGAACCTGCTCATGGCGTTCCTCGTGCCGATGGCGGCGAGCGTCGGCGTGAACCCGTGGGTGCTCGGGTTCTCCGCCTACGCGCTCGTCATCGCGTGGTTCGCGAAGTACCAAAGCCCGATCTACCTCGCCGCATTCTACGCGGTGGACGGCAAGATGGCCAAGCACTCCGAACTTGCGAAATACTGCGGCGTCTACCTGGCGATATGCTTGGTCGGACTCGCCGTGTCGGTGCCGTATTGGCAGTGGATGGGGCTTCTGTAGCCCCGTGGGAGAAAGGATTTTCTCGATGAAGGTTTTGGCGATCGGCAACGAGGCGCGCACGCGCAAGTACCTGCCCGACCTGGCGATAGCGCGCGAGGCCGACCTCGTCTGCGCGAAGCGGGGGACGCCCGACGACATGCTGCTCTCGCTCGCTGCGGATGCCGACGTCATCGTCGCCGACGCGATCAGCCCAATCGACGATACGCTCATCTCGAGCATGGCGAACTTGAAGCTCATCCATTCCGAGGGCGTCGCCTTCAACGCGATCGACGTCGCGTCGGCGAAGCGCCACGGCGTCGCGGTCTGCAACTGCGCGGGCGTGAACGCGGGAGCCGTCGCCGAGCAGACCATCATGCTTATGCTCATGTGCCTGCGTCGCGCGCTTGACGGCGACCGCGCGGTTCGCTCGGGCAACCAGATCAGGCTGAAGGAGCAGATGATGGTGGAGGGCTTCAGCGAGCTTGGGGACTGCACGGTGGGGTTCGTCGGCTTCGGCGCCATTGCGCAGGCGGCGGCGCGCTATCTTAAGCCCTGGGGATGCGAGATGGTGTACAACAAGCGCCATCCGCTCGATGCGACTGCGGAAGGCGAGCTCGGTGCGCGCTACATGGCGCTCGACGACCTGCTTGCAACCTGCGATATCGTGAGCCTCCATGTTCCCGTGACTGATGAGACGCGCGGCATGGTGGACGATGCATTCCTCGACAAAATGAAACCGGGCGCGGTGCTCGTGAACACGGCGCGCGGCGACATCGTCGACCAGAATGCGCTCGTCCGTGCGCTCGAGGAGGGGAAGATCGGGGCTGCGGGGCTCGATGTGCTCACTCCCGAGCCCGTTACGACCGACAACCCGCTCCTTAACCTTTCGCCCGAAGCGTCTGCCCGCTGCGTGTTCTCGCCGCATATCGGCGGTGTGACCGAGGGCATGTTCTACCGCGCGCACCGCATGGTATGGGAAAACATCGCCCGCGTGGCAACAGGAGAGCCCCTCGTCAACCGCGTGTGCTGACGAAGCGCGGGTTCCCCTGCTTGAGTTCGAGGTCGGCGCATGCGAAGTGCTGGAAAATCGGGAAGCCGGGGACAAAATAGCGCGAATTGCGAGCCTTGATCGGCGAGTTCGGGAATCGAGGTTGCTGGTATTCGTTAAAAGCCCTGGTCGCGAGACCTCACTTGCGAGGCGGGTTTTGCGCTTTGGGTCTGCGGGCTCGCATATCGCGCCTTTTTGTCCCTCAAGCCTGTTCCAACGCTCACTTTAACGTGAAGCAGCCGCTAACGTGAAGCGCCCGCGTCTACGGTGCCTACGCGAACGGGTCGTACTCGCTTCCCGATTGGAGGAGGCCTTGACGTTCCATATCGCGTCCGATGGCGCGGTACTCCTCGGCCGCTTCGACGAGTTTTGCCAGCTCATCGTCGCGAAGCGGCCGTATGGGTTTCGCGGGCGAGCCGAACGCCATCCAGCCGTCGGGAATGTCGGCCGTGCCGGTGACGAGCGATCCCGCGCCCACGAGACAACGTTTGCCGACGCGGGCGCGGTCGATGACGATGGCGCCCATGCCGATGAGCGACCCGTCCCCAACCGTGCAGCCGTGGACGATGGCGCCGTGCCCGACCGTCACGTCTCGCCCGATCCGCGTCACTTCCCCCGTGTTCACGTGGACGCAGCAGTTCTCCTGAATGTTCGCGCCGGCTCCGATTTCGATGCTCCCTCCGAAATCACCGCGGATCGCTGCGCCCTGGAACACGGTGACGTCGGGGCCGATCGTCACGTCGCCGATGACGGTCGCGCTTTTCGCGATATGCGCGGTAGGGTCGATGCGCAGTCCTGCACGGTAATCCATGGTGAATGGCCTTCTCTCAGGTCCCGAACTTGACGCTCGGGGGATAATACGTTTTCATTATAGGCATGGAGGGGTTGTTTTGCGTCGACCGGTCTAAAAGCGCTGCATCGGGATTATTTCCTGAAGCGGCCGCGCCGGCGTCGGTTTCGTAAAAACAGTCGAGAAGGTGTAAGCTCCTCTTTACACCGAAGGATTATTCGCCAAGTCGTTTCGACCTGGCTGTCAAGCCGGATTGACAGCGGCGTTCGGATTGCCGCCGAAGCGATGAAGGGGGAATCGTGCAGCTTGACGATATCGAAGTGCTTGTGACCGTTTCGGAAACGAAAAGCTTGTCGCAGGCGGCAGAGAAACTCTACATGTCGAGGCCCGGGCTTTCGCAGAAGATCGCGAACATCGAGGCGCGCTTCGGCACCAAGCTCTACGAGCGCACCTCGACGGGCGTCGTGCCCACGCCGGCCGGCGTCATCGTGACGAAATTCGCCCGTAAGATGACGTCGCTCGAAAGCGCGCTCGCTGCCGAGCTCGCGGCGGCCGACGAAAGCTTCGACAGCACCATCGAGGTGGGCATGAGCCTCGCCGACGGCGTTGCGCTTTTGCCGCCTTTGGTGAAGAAGTTCCACGACCTGCACGAAGAGGCACTCGTCCACCTGGAGGCGGGTTACGAGCCCGAGCTCATGGAGAAGCTCAAGGAAGGCAAGCTCGACTTCGCCATCCTGGAAAACGAGCCCATCGAGGACGGCCTCGTCTCCGAGACGCTCGGGCACTCGAAGCTCGTGTTTCTCATGCCCGAGAAGCCGCCGTACAACAGCGTGCCGCAGCCCATCAAGGTGAAGCAGCTGCTCGAATGGCCCATGATCATCTACGAGTGGAATTCGGGCCGCCACATGGTAGGCAACCGCCATTTCCGTGACCGCTACGGTGTGTCGCTGCGCGATCACAACATGGTGGCGCGCTTCGACACGCACGAGGCGATGATTTCGGGCGTGCGCGCGGGGCTCGGGTGGGGGACGGTTCCCCGCTGCATCGCCGAGCGCTATAAGAACGACCCCGGCATCATGTGGCCCGAGGTCGACACCGAGCCCATGCGCTACCCGGTCGACTTGGTTTGGGCACCCGATCGTGCCATCTCCCCTCTGGCGGTCGAATTCATGGACTTCATCCGCAACAACATCCCCGACGGGTACTTCCACCTCTAGCGTAGCGGCACGCGGCCCATGCGGCTGTCGCAGCCGCCATCGCAGCTTTCCTGCGCCATCACGGCGCCGCCGCATGATGCGCCTCCCTGATTGAGAACCCCCGAATCTGGTATAACCTCCCAGATTCGGGGGTTTATCTTTATAGACACGCGCCCATATTACCAGAGCTAACTTTCCTTCGTTGCAAAGCGCGCTTTCCAGCCGCTGTAAACGCTCCCTTTCATGCAAGAAATCCTTTACGGCAGCGGCAAACGACTCCATCGCCCAAATCGTCCAAACCCCTTACCAGCGCCTTTCGCGCTCCTTATCCTTCCACTCAACGCCAAATACGAACCGCTGGCGGTCCTTGGGCCCAAGTGAAACCAGCGGTTCCGACAGACGAGGGCGGAGAGGAAGCCGCGCAGCCGGGGGGATGCGCTGAACGTCGACGCGACCGCGCGAAAGCGGCCGCAAGGCGAACCGCGAAGGCGAATTCGAAGCGAACCCCTTAAACCGCGCGACTCAAAGCAACAGAAGGAGGAGTCGGTGGACAAGCAAGGAATCATCGATGCCAGCCGCGCGAAGCACGAGGGGGAGCGCATCTTCTACACGTCGTGCCCTGCGAACGGCTGCTGGGACTCGGCGTGCGTGCTGAAGTGCCACGTGAAGGACAACAAGCTCATCGCGATCGAGCCTGACGACTCGGTCAACGCCAACGACAGCCGCGAGGACTGCGGTTGGGAGAACATCTGGAAGGGCAACGTCCAGATGCGTCCGTGTGCGATGGGCCATTCCTGGAAGAAGGAGATCGAGGCAGAGACGCGTCTTCTGCACCCGATGAAGCGTGTAGGCGAAAAGGGCCCCGGCAAGGGCTACTTCGTGCAGATTTCCTGGGAAGAGGCGCTCGACACCATCGCCGACAAGATGAAGGAGATCAAGGCCAAGTACGGCCCCTACGGCATCTTCCATTCGCAGTACCCGTCGTTCGAGAAGAACGGCTTCCCGCTGGCACCCTGGTGGGAAGCGGGCTTCGGCGCATGGGGCGAGCATTCCACGTCCGGCCATGCCGCAGGCGAGATGCTCCACCTCGGCGTGGACCTCACGAAGGTCGCGAGCGGCCGCTCCGACGCGTCCCCTGGATTCGAGGCCTCCGACATCTTCAACTCCAAGCTCTTCATCATGTGGGGCATGGACCCGGTCGTCGCATGGTTCGGTCCGACTTCGTACTACATGCAACTCGCGCATGAGTACGGCTGCAAGACCATCGTCATCGACCCACGCTACACCCAGTCTGCGGAAATCCTCGCCGATCAGTGGATTCCCATCCGCCCCGGCACCGACCTCGCCATGATGCTCGCCATCGCACAGGTGCTCTACGAAGAGGACCTCATCGACCACAAGTTCGTCGACGAGTGGGTCGACAAGACGGGCTTCGAGGAATGGCGCACCTACGTCATGGGCGAAGGCGAGGACGGCATCAAGAAGACGCCGGAATGGGCCGCGCCCATCTGCGCCGTCCCGGCCGAGACCATTCGCGAGTTCGCGCGCCTCTACGGCACCACGAAGCCGGTTCACCTGCAGTACTTCTATTCTTGCGCCAAGCGCCATATGGGCGACTACTCCGCCATCGCATCTATGCTGCTCCAGGCCATGACTGGCAACATCGCCTGCCCCGGCGGTTGCGAAACGGGCGCCTGCCTGCCCACCCCGGGCCGCGTTCCCGCGCCTCGTGCCGACTGGCATCGCGATCCGGGCAGCTACAAGCCGGCCGTGCTGTTCAACAACAACTGCCTCACCGAGATCCTCGCCTGCCAGAAGGACTACTGGGAAGGCCGCATGAGCGAGTCGGAGTTCCGCCATCGCATCGGCTCGCCGAACAACGAGTGCCCGCTGCCGAACATCCAGATGATCATCTTCGAGAACAACTACGGCAACAACCACTCCAACGTGAACAAGCGCTTCGCCGGTATGGCATCCACCGAGTTCAACTGGGGCTTCCAGTGGCATTTGAACCAGCCCACCGCCGAGCTCTGCGACATCATCCTGCCGGCTCCGATTTGGCAGTTCGAAGGCATGGACGAGTACATGTACGGCCATCAGCGCTTCGTGTCCGGCCCGAACGGCATGCGCAACTACTTCACTTTCTGCGCGCGCGGCCTCGACTTCCCGGGCGAGGTCCGCTCGAAGGAATGGGTCTGGACCGAGATCGCCAAGCGCCTCGGCGTTGCCGACAAGTACAACCCCCGCATGCTCGACGTGGACGTCGATCACTGGGTCGACGCTCAGGAAGAGGTGTACAAGGAGGCCTTCGAGAACTGGGCGAACAACGAGACGATCATGGCCTACCTCGGCTACGAGAAGCGTCCGACTTGGGAAGAGTTCAACGCCCATCCGGTCATCCGCACCGAGATCGACTCGCCGTACTACCCGTTCAGGACCAGAATCGAGCGCGGTGAGAGCCCGTTCGAGACCCCGACCGGCAAGATCGAGTTCTCCTCGAACTATGTGAAGACCCACGACATGACTGAGTCCCGTTGGCGCGGCCAGATCGAGCCGATGCCCGTGTGGAGCCCGAGCTACGTGGAAGGCGACATCGGATCGGCCTCAAACGACGGCTTCTACAACCCGAAGGTCAAGAAGTACCCGTTGTCGATGGTTTCCCCGGTTTCGATTTACCGCCAGCACTCGAGCAACGACAACAACCCGCTCATGCGCGAGGACTGCTACCGCCACGCGGTATGGATCTCCGGCGTCGACGCCCAGGCGCGCGGCATCAAGGACGGCGACATCTGCCGCGTGTACAGCGACCGCGGCGAGGTCGAGCTCACGGCCTACGTCACCAACCGCATGATGCCCGGCACCGCGGCTGTTCACCACGGCGCGTGGTTCCAGACCGACGGCACTCCGGCTCCCTGCAACAAGTTCGGCGAAGACCTTCGCGGCACTCCGAACATCCTGCTCGACGACGGGCATCTGCCCCACATCCTGGGCGCGCTCATCACCGCGGGCCTGGTGGAGGTCGAGAAGCTTCGCGATGGCGACGCGGAAGGCTTCGGCAACGAGGCCGAGCGCGGCGGCATGCGCGGCGCAAGCGTGGCACTGAACTACCGCCGCTCGCTCGGTGAGGGGAAGGAATAAGACGATGACCCAGTATGGATTCATGTTCGATATGAACCGCTGCTACGCCTGCCAGGCGTGCAGCATCGCTTGCAAGGATTGGCACGGCATCGAGCCGGGCGCCGAGAAGTACATGACGGTGTACGAATGGGAAGAGGGAACCTTCCCCAACATCCGCCTGCATTCGCTCGCGTTCCCGTGCGCGCACTGCGAGGACCCGGCGTGCGTGAAGGTGTGCGAGTCCGGCGCCCTTTACAAGGAGGACGAGTTCGGCGCCGTCCTGGTCGACCAGGATAAATGCACCGGCTGCCGCAAGTGCTACGAGGCCTGCCCCTACGGCGCCCCGCGCTTTGCGACCGACGAGCCCACCTGCAAGATGAGCAAGTGCGACATGTGCATCGACCGCCTGGCCGAGGGCAAGCAGCCCGCCTGCACCCAGAGCTGCCCGCTTCGCGCCTTCGACTTCGGCCCGATCGACGAGCTCGTTGAGAAGTACGGCGACGTGCGCTACTGCGAGGGTATGCCCGCTCCCGACGCGACCAAGCCCTCCTTCATCATCTGGAATCCGCGCGAGAAGACCCCGCTCATCCCGTACGACGCCGACGAGGCCATCCGCCTGAACCAGCAGCGTGGCGACATGGGCACGATGTTCGAAAGCCCCGAGGACCTCACGACCTTCGACGAGGGCACCATCCGCCGCAATGAGCTTCAGATGAAGCACGACTCCGTCGTCGATCTCATGCGCGCCACGCGCAACGACATGGCATAAAGCGCCCGCGACTCCGCAGGCCAGGGCACGGCACCGGCCTGCGGGCAGTCGGGTTTCCCGCATCATCCCGCCCGATCGATCAAGGGGAGTCGGGCGGGCTTTGCCCGAATGCACGTCGCTGCATTCGAACCTTCCCGTACCGCCAACGCGGGAGTCTCTTTTGCAGCGGCATTGCAGATAAACAACCTGCTTTACGAAAGGGGAAGCAACATGGAGTGGATTGGAGTCATCGGCATCATCGTCGGTCTCGTCTTCTTCGTCATTGCAGCCATGAAGGGCTGGAATGTTCTCGTCACGTCCATCGTGACGGCCGTCATCATCGCGGCCACCAACGGCATGGACATCGCCAACGCCATCCTGGGCACGCAGTCTTCCTACGTGACCGGCCTCGCGAGCTTCGTCCAGAAGAACCTGCTCATCTTCATGGGAGCGGCCATCCTGGGCGAATACATCGACAAGTCCGGCGCCGCGAAGTCCATCGCCCAGGCGATCGTCGGCAAGGTCGGCACGAAGAGCCCGTACCTCGTTCTTCTCGCCATCGCCGCCGTCGGCGCGATCCTCACCTACGCCGGCATCTCGATGTTCGTGGCTATGTTCGCCCTCATCCCGCTGGCCCGCCCGATCTTCAAGGAATGCAACATCCCGTGGCACCTGTTCTGCGCCGCGTGGTCGCTCGCTGCGTGCTCGTTCACCATGGCCATGATCCCTGGCGTTCCCGCTATCGCCTGGATCAACGCGGCTAACGGCTGCGGCGTGTCCATGACCGCGGCTCCCGTGCTCGGCATCGTCGGCTCCGTCATTGCGATCGTCGTGTCCTGCCTCTACATCAAGTTCGCTCTGAAGCGCGCTCAGGCCAAGGGCGAGACCTACGAGATCACCGCTGCCGACGAGCAGGCCCTCCCGAACCTGTTCGTGTCCCTGCTCCCGCTGATCCTGCTGATCGTCATCATCATCGGCGGCTCGCAGCTCGGCGTGAAGAACGTCGTCTACATCGGCATGATCGTCGCCGTCGTCGTTTCCATGATCGTGTTCAACAAGTACATCTCGAGCCAGCGCGACACCATGGGCACCGGCGCCAAGAACGCCCTCGGTCCTGCGCTCTTCACTTCCGCTGCCGTCGGCGTCGGTACCGTTGCCGCTGCCTCCGTTGGCTTCACCGTCATCTACGAGGCGATCTTCAACATGCCCGGCGGCACCTACGTTTCCGCCGCGACCATGGCTGCCGTTCTCGGCGGTGTCATGGGCTCCGGTTCGGGCGCTGTGGGCATCATCGCCCAGAACTTCCTTGAGCCGTACCTGGCCACCGGCTGCGACCCGGCTGCTCTCGCGAAGATCATCGCGACCGCTGCCACCATCGGCGGCGCCCTGCCGAACTCCGGCGCGATGTTCGGCATGCTCGCCGCGATGGGCCTGAACCATGGCAACTCCTACAAGCACATCGCTGCCATCTCCATCGGCGCCGGCCTGTGCGCGTTGATCGTCATGATCGTCCTCGCGAACCTCGGTATCGCGTAAGGAAACCCGTTAGGGCGGCGGGCGTACCTGTCCCGCCGCTCGCGATCCGGCCTATCCCTGGGGCATCGCGGGCGGGCGGTGCCCCTCAAGGGCCGGAACCTCGATGGGCGCTCATCGATGCGAGCGCCCATCCCTCAGGGAAGAGGGCTGTTCCCTCCACATATCCCGCGCTCTTCAACCCCTAAGAGCGAACTCTCCAACTAGGTGCTTTCCCCTTTTCCCTCTATTCAAGCCGGGAAGCGCCACAGCCCTCTTCTCTGAGGTCGCGAAATCTCAGCATCGACAAGCATGACTCCGCACGAGGGGCCGAAGACAAAGGGGAACATATGAATGCAGAAGCTGCGGACGCACGCGCCGCGAAGGGGAAGTCTACGCCTGAAGTGGCCGCTCCCGCCCAGGGACGCGCGCCGTCGAAGGGAAAGGCGACTTCCCAGTCGTCGCTGTTCGAACGCGTGCCCGACTCCGCGCGCCTGGCCTGGCCCGACATCGCGGCGATCCTCTCCGGTGTCGTGTCATCGCTTTCAAAGCTCATGGGCGGCGGCATCGTGGCGTTCTACGCCGGCTGCCAGCTTGGCGGGGTGGCCATGGCCATCACGTTCGCGCTTTCGTTCGTCCTCACCTACCTCGTGGGTAAGATCACCTTCCGCGAGGGCCTTCCCAACAACGTCGCGAGCCGCCTCTACATCTTCGGCACGAAGGGCTCGGCGATCGGTTCGTTCGTGTGGATCTTCCTGCTCGTCGGCGTGCTCGCCGTGGGCACCGTCCAGCTCGGCAACGCGATTCTCTACGCGTTCGGCCTCGACGCCACCTGGGAGCGCTGGGCGCTCTTCGTCGGCATCAGCTGCGTGTGGATCTTCATGGCGCTGTTCGGCACGAAGGTCATCGCCCGCATGAATGCGGCGTTCGTCGTGGCGCTTTTCTGCGTCATGGGCTACGTCGTCTACCTCATCGCCGCGAACGGCCAGATGGGCGACGCGCTCACCCACGGTGTCATGATCCCGGGCGTGGAAGTGGGGCAGGGCTTCGCCTACGGCGTGAACTACGCCATCATGACGAGCGGCCTGCTCGCGCTGTTCGCCGCCGACTTCACGCGCTTCGCCCGTAAGGAAAGCGACCTGGTCCCCATCGCGGGCGTGGGATCGTTGTTCGCCGTGATCACCTACCTCTTCGGCGCGCTCATCACGTACTTCGGCTTCGAGAAGTCGGTCGAGTACTTCTCGGCGCAGGGTATGGGCGCCACCGCCGCCGCGCACGCGGCCATTACCAACCCCGGCATTTCGCTCGTGCTCGCTGCGGGTGGGGTGGGGCTCGCGATCATCTGCCTGTCGCAGATGAAGGTGGAAACCTCCAATTCCATCGGCGGCGCGAACGCGGTGACGAACCTGTTCGATTCGCTGTTCGGCGTGAAACTGTCCTGGCCCGTCGCCGTGGTCATCGCCAACGCCATCGGGCTTGCCTTCATCCTCGGCAACATCTTGGACCAGGTGAACGCTTTCATGTCGTTCGGCTCGATCCTCACCATCTCCTGGTGCATGCTCCTCATCACCGATTACTACATCGTCCGCGGCCCTATGAAGATCGGCTCGCGCGGCGTGCCCCTGTCGTCGGTCGAGTCCGTGAACTGGCGCGGCGTCGTCACCTTGGGCGTCACGAGCATCGTGAACATGGCGCTCTACTCCACGGGCATCGTTTCCGTGCCGTTCCTCACCACGGCTCCCATGACGGTCGTGCTCTACCTCGTTCTTTCGTGGGCGATGCGCGACAAGGTCCGCACCGCAGAGTCTGGGCGTCTCGCTTCATGCGGCGCGACTGAGGGGACTGAAAAGACCGCGGCTTAAGGTTGGGTGCCGAACGCACTCGAATTGGTGAACGCGAGAATCGCTCAATCCGGTTTGAGTGGGGCGTTCTGCAGACAATTGATTAGGAATCGCAGTATCATGGACCCTGGCGGATGTTGTTCCGTCAGGGTTTTTCGTACGCGATGAAAGGAAACGCCATGGCCGTTATGCCCAAAGAAGCTCAGGATATGTTCAACAACGCGAAGAACATGGTTCTTGCGACGGCAACGCCGGACGGTGCGCCGAACGCCGATCCGATGGGGATGAAGAAGGTGCTCGACGACGAAACCGTCTACATCTCCGACCAGTTCTTCAACAAGACGCTTGCGAACCTGAAGGCGAACAGCAAGGTCGCCATCACGTTCTGGGGCGATGAGGGCGCCTACCAGATCCACGGCACGGCGAACTACATCAACGAGGGCGAGCAGTTCGACGAACTGAAGAAGTGGGCTGACGGCTGCTTTGAGGCGATCGGCATGCCGGCAACCGCGAAGGGCGGCATCGTCGTTCACGTCGACGAGCTCTTCACCTGCAAACCCGGTCCCGACGCCGGCGCGAAGATCGCCTAGGCTCGTTCCGCCTGTTGATAGCGTTCCGCACCTACGATCGGCCCCAGGAACAATTCTGGGGCCGTTTTGCGCTCTGACGAAAACGACGCCCGCTTTTGCCCCTTTCAGTCCTCTGGTATGAACGGCGGGTCGGCTTCCCGTGCGTTTTTCAGTCGCTGTCGGGGGTATCGGCGTCGTTGCCTCCCGTACCCTTCAAGGTGGAATCGAACGCATTCGAAATGGCTTGCGATCCGATTGCCGCCCACCAAGGGGACGGGCGCGGATCGCGGTCGAGAAGGGAAGATGACGGGCATGATCCAGGGCAAGCACTACACATACGCTCTGTTCGCGATCGTTGTGGTGGGAACAGGACTCGGCGGGATGACGCAAACGGCGCTCAACGCCACGGCCGATGTGGTTCTCGCCGATCTGGGAACCGACATCGGCTGGGGTCAGTGGCTCGCCACCATCTACATCTTCTGCATGGGTGCAGCCGTTCCTTTGGCGTCGTACCTGCAGCGCAGGCTTTCGGTGCGTGCACTCGTTCTCTGCTCGTATGGGCTCTATCTCGTGGGATCGCTTTGCGACTTTCTTGCCGTCAGCTTCCCGATGCTCATCATCGGGCGCGTGCTCGAGGCGCTGGGCACCGGCGTGCTCATGCCGCTTCTGCAGACGATAGCCATGACGCGCTTCCCGGAGAATCGCCATGGGACCGCCATGGGGATTGCCGGCATCGCGCTTGGATTCGCGCCGAACATCGGCCCGGTCGTCGGCGGTGCGCTTGCCACGGCGTTCGGTTGGCGCGCGATGTTCCTCATCCTGGTGTGCGCGTCTGCGGTGCTCGTCGTGAGCGCATTCGTCGTCGTGCGCGAGCGCGACGTGAAAGATGCGGCAGCTCGCCTCGATGTCACGTCGCTCGTCCTCTCGACGTTCGGGTTCGGTGGGCTTCTGCTCGGCTTCACCGCGGCGGCGAACATGAGTTTGGGAGAGCCTCTGGTGTGGGCGCCGGTGCTTGCGGGCGCCGTGTGCGTGGCGTTGTTCGCGAAGCGCCAGCGCAGGATCGAAGAGCCTCTGCTCAACCTGGCGATATTCTCGCACCGGGAATATCGGGTGAGCGTCGTCGCGCAGTGCGCGCTTTACGGCTGCTTCATGGGGATGACGCTCGTCATCCCTCTTGCCGTTATCGAAGCCGGCGGGCACAATGCGTTTGAAGCCGGGCTCGTGCTCTTCCCCGGTGCACTGGCGGCCCTTGTGTTCGAACCGGGTGCGGGCATGGCCACCGACCGGTTCGGCGCACGACGTGTCGCGATATTCGGCGGCTGCTTCCTGTTTGCAGGCGCGCTGTTGTGCGCGGTCGTTCCCGCCACGGCGCCGCTTTGGGTCATGGCCGCAGGGCAAATGCTGCGCTGCGTCGGTCTTACCACCCTCATCCCCACGACGACGGCATGGGGATTGGGGTCTTTGGGGCGTGACGGCCTGACCACGCACGGTTCGGCCGGGATGATCATGTCGCGTCAGATCGCGGCGTCGCTTGCCACGGCGGTCATGGTGTTCGCCATCGGGTGCTTCCCCCGATCCGGCGCATTTTGGGGGTTCCACGCGGCGCTTGGGTTCTCGGCGCTTCTCGCGCTTGTCTGTCTCGTCATCGTCTTCATCAAGATTCCTCGGACGGGGAAGGGGAAATGAGGGGGATTCTGCAGGGAGCGCGTCTCGGCGTCTCGGTTCCCGGCGTCTAAGCCCCTTGTTACCGCCTCTTAGGAGATCTCTTCCTTCCGGATGAACTCCACGAGTTCCTTTTTCGAATGCACGTCGAGCTTCGCGTAGATCGAACGCGTGTGGGCGCGCACGGTGTAGATGGAGAGCACCTCTCGATCGGCGATCTCCTGCGCACTGCGCCCGCGCGAGAGGGAGGCCATCACCTCGGCTTCGCGCGCCGAAAGCTGGCATCGCGCGGCCACGGCGGCGCACTTCTTGTCCCATTGGCCCGATTCCCGGGCGCCTCCCCCGACGTCTTCTGAAGCGTCAGCGGTCTCGTCGATGGGCAGAAGCAGGCTGTTGATCTGCTTTTCCGAGAACACGAACAGCACGTCGACGAGCACCGCGACACCGATCACCGTGATGACGACCCGCATGAAATCGTCGCCGAACCGCGTGCTCTGATATGCCATCGCGAGCGCCGCTGCGGCAAGGGAGCCGCCCGAAAGCGCCGCGTTGCCTAGCGCCACGACGCGCACCGCGTTGGCCTTCCATTGATAGACCAGGTAGTAGAGCATCGACCAGACGACCATGTTGTAACACGAGCAGATAATCCAGCCCAACGAGGCGACGGCGGTCGAGCGCAGCGAGAACATCGACACCACGAGGTTAGTTCCAATCTCAAATGCACGTCTTTGTGTACATGATGTGGGCTGATGCATTCAGTCTTGGAATTATGTCGTT
>CAKUGU010000030.1 GCA_934654815.1 uncultured Ellagibacter sp. | reverse complement strand
GTGCCCGCTGCGTCGGATCCGGCTGCCAGCCAGGTGCAGACGCAGCAAACCGCACTGCCCAGCTTTGTGGGAAAAAAGCTCAGTGCGATCCAGCACGAAAAAGAGTATCTGGCCTATCGCTTTACCATCACCGAAGAGTACAGCTCGGAGGTGGCAAACGGTGTGGTGATCAGCCAAAGCCCGGCAGCAGGCTCGGAAGCACCGCAAAACGGCACGGTGGAGCTGGTGGTCAGCCGTGGGCCGCAGCTGGCAACCATGCCGAAGATCTTTGGATTTACGCAGGAAAAGGCCATTGAAGAGCTGGACAAGGCGGGCATTCGCTACAGCCTGCTCATGGTGGCCAATGACGGCCAGTATGCGGCGGGCACCGTGGCCAGAACCGAACCTGCCGAAGGAGAAAGCTTTGACCCCGACACCCGCATTGCCAATATCTATATTGCCGCCGAGCGTGATAACACGGCGGCGCTGACCATAGAGGAATATCAAGAGCAAAATCAAGAGCAAGAGCCGGAGCCCACACAGGAATGACCCTTTGCGGGCCCTTGCGCCCGTGCGGCATAGCGCACAGTAAGGAGAGCGGCATGGCGGCAGGCAGAAAAGTACAACTGAATACAAGCCGCGCCGTGTATGGCGCTGTGATGACGGTGATCTCGTTCGAGATCTATTCCGTGCTGGTGCGCAGCCTGCTGGGCTTTGTCATGCAGCTGTGGCATCCCGGCGCAAGCCTTGAAAGCCCGGTGGGGGTGCCGCTGGCGGTGCATTACGGCGCGGTGATTCTATACACGGCGCTGCCGCTGGGGCTGGCTGTGTACACAGCCGGCCGCTTTGGCCGCCGCAGCCGCCCGGCCCGGCGTGAGGGGCTGCCCCTGTGCCGAAGTGTGGCGCTGCTGCTGCCGATTTTTATGGCTGTTACCATTGCGGCCAGTTTGCTGTTCGGCCTTTTGTCGGCAGGCAGGCCGCAAATGTCTGTGCCCGGGCACGGCATGGGGCTTTGGGTGCAGTTTTTGTGCATTTGCATCATTCCGGCAGTGGGCGAGGAATGGCTGTTTCGCGGCACGGTGCAGCCCATGCTGCAGGTTTGCGGCCCGTGGACGGCTATTGCGGGGCAGGCGCTGCTGTTTGGCGCGGCGCATTCCTTTGGCGCGCCCATGCTCACCGCTGTGATCAGCGGCCTTGCGCTGGGGCTGATCTACACGCTTACGGGCGATCTGCGGGTGGGCATGATCCTGCATGGGATCAACAATGCAATCGCCTTTTGGGAAACATATTGCTATCAGTATGCAGACAACACCCTCACCACGGTGGTGATCGTTTTGCTGGACGCTGTGTTTGTGGTTTGGGCCGTAGCAGCGGCGCTGCACATCAAACGCCGCCGTTTGCAAAGCCGGTTTTACCCCGTGGATCTTTCCACCGGGCATGGGCAGCTTTTGCACAGCCCGGTGTTCTGGGCGGCATTTGCCTGCATGGTACTGGCACAGGTGATGAATGTATGACGGATCTTGAACTTATGCAGCTGGCCTTGCAGCAGGCGCAGCTGGCAGCCGATATGGAAGAAGTGCCCGTGGGGGCGGTGGTGGCGCTGAACGGCGAGCCCATTGCAATGGCACACAACACGCGCGAAACCGAAAAAAACGCCACCCATCATGCCGAGCTGCTGGCCATCAGCCGTGCGTGCGAAAAGCTGGGCGGGTGGCGGCTGTGGCAGTGCGAGCTGTTTGTTACGCTGGAGCCCTGCCCCATGTGCAGCGGGGCCATTATCAACAGCCGCCTGCGCCGCGTGGTGTATGGGGCAGCCGATCCCAAAGCCGGATGCTGCGGGGGGCTGACCGATTTGTTTGCACTGCCCTTCAACCACCATCCCGTGATCGAAAAGGGCCTGTGCGAAGAGCAGGCCACGGCGCTGATGCAGCAGTTTTTTGAACGGCTGCGGCAAAAACGCCAGAAGAAAAAATGGAAAGGAACACAGCTATGAAACAACGAATCGCCCTGATCACCGGCGGCAGCCGCGGCATTGGCGCAGCAGCCGTGCGGGCCTTTGCCGCAGCAGGCTGGCGCGTGGCATTCTGCTGGCACAGTAACCGGCAGGCCGCCGAAGCGCTTGCCGCCGAGATCGCCAAGATCGGCGAGTACGACGTCGTCATCTGCGGCGACGGCTCGGCCGACAACTACGCGCAGCAGGTCGACGTCCAGCTCGCCGCGAAGCTCGGCGTCCCGAGCGTGAACGGCGTCGTCGCCCTCGAAGCTGCGGGCGCAGGCTTCACCGCGACCCGCCGCCTCGAAGACGTCAACGAGGTCGTGGAGGTCCCCGCGCCCTGCGTCGTCTCCGTTTCCCCCGAGATCGCCCTTCCGCGCATCCCCGGCATGCGCGACATCCTGAAGGCCGGCAAGAAGCCGATGAACGTTGAGGCCGCCCCTGCCGCCTGCGAAAACGCCGTCGAGGTCGTCGAGGTCAAGGCCCCGAAGCGCGCCGAGCGCAAGCTCGAGGTCAAAAACGCATCCGACGACGGTGCGATCGAATGGTTCTCCGCAGCCCTCAAGGCCGCTCTTCAGTAAAGGCAGGTATGGAAAAATGAAAGCACTTGTTATCGCAGAGCACACCGATTCCGCGAAGGCGCTGGCCGGTGGGGCACGCACGTTGGGCGCCGACAGCGTCTCCCTCGTCTGCTTCGGCGGCGCTCCTGAAGGTGCGTGCGACCAGGCTATCGAGCTCGCCGTTCCCGAGGGCGCTGTCATCGACGATGCGTATGCGTCCCTTCTCCCATATGCGCAGGACTCCGATGTCGTTCTTGCCGAGCCGACCCGCCGCTGCAAGTCTATCGCCGGGCGTATCGCGGCTGCGCTTTCGACGTCTGCCATCACTGCGAACGTCGCGTTCGGCGAAGAGGTTCGAGAGATGTATTTCGGCGGCGTCGCCGAACGCGTCGAGAAGCCGCACACCGAGAAGGCCGTCTACATCGTTTCGCCCAGTCTCTGCGATGAGTCGGCGGCTGCGGGCGCAAACGAAGTCGTGGCGGCGAGCTGGGTTGCTCCCGAGCATGCGGTGAAGCTCGTGTCGACGTCCCCGATCGAGAAGAGCGGCGTCGACCTGACCAAGTCCGACGCCGTCGTCGCGGCTGGTCGTGGATTCGCTGAAGAAGCCGACTTGCAACTCGCGCGCGATCTGGCGGACAAGATGGGCGCGGGCCTCGGCTGCTCGCGTCCGCTCGCCGAGGGCGCGGGCTGGATGCCCACGGAAACCTACATCGGCGTTTCCGGGCTCATGCTCTCGCCGAAGGTCTACGTGGCCGCCGGCATCTCCGGGCAGATGCAGCACATGGTCGGCGCCGACCGCGCGGGCGTCATCTTCGCGGTCAACAAGGACGAGAACGCCCCCATCTTCAAGCAGTGCGACTACGGCCTGGTGGGCGACCTGAAGGAAATCCTGCCGGCTGTGACGGCTGCGCTATAGGGTTCAAGGATCGGGAAAGGAAGTTCAATCGATGGCTGAAGAGGCGGATTTCGACGCAATCGTCGTCGGCGCCGGGATCGCGGGCTGCATCGCGGCCTACGAGCTCGCGCAAGCCGGCAAGGCGGTGCTCGTGGTCGAGCGCGGCAACTACGCGGGCGCCAAGAACATGACGGGCGGGCGCATCTACATCCATTCGCTCAAGAAGGTGTTCCCCGACTGCGAGACCGAGGCGCCGCTTGAGCGCAAGATCTGCCATGAGCGCATCTCGCTCATGGCTCCGGATTCCAACTTCACCATCGACTTTTCCTCGGACGAGATGGAGAAGGAGGACCAGGCGTCCTACTCGGTGCTGCAGGCGCCCTTCGATCAGTGGCTTGCGCAGAAGGCCGAGGACGCCGGTGCCGAGTTCATCTACGGCATTCCCGTCGAGGGCCTGGTCAAAGACGAGTCGGGCCGAGTCTGCGGCGTGAAGGCGGGGGAGGACGAGATCACCGCGCAAATCGTCATCCTCTGCGACGGCGCGAACTCGCTCCTCGCGAAGGAGGCCGTCGGCTACGACACGCCTCCTGCGAGCCAGATCGCGGTGAGCGTGAAGGAAGTCTTCCAGCTCGACGAGAAGACCATCGAGGACCGGCTGCTTTGCAACCCCGGCGAGGGCGCGGCATGGCTGTTCGCCGGCGACGCGACGCATGGCGTCTTCGGCGGCGGCTTCATGTACACCAACAAGGACACCATCTCGCTCGGCATCGTGTCCGGCATCGAGGCGTGCGCGAGCGAGAAGAATCAAACGCCGGTCTATCAGATGCTCGAGGATTTGAAGAACCACCCGGCGGTGAAGCCCCTTATCCGTGGCGCTAAGGTGATCGAGCATTCCGGCCACGTCGTCCCCGAGGGCGGCTACACCATCATGCCGCAGGTCGTGGCCGACGGCGTCATGCTCGCGGGCGACACAGCCATGATGTGCATCAACTTCGGGTACATGGTCCGCGGTATGGACTATGCGGTCGCGGCTGGCATGTACGCAGGTCAGGAGGCCGCGAAGGCGATCGATGCGGGCGACACCTCGAAGGCTGGTCTTCAGGGCTACGTCGATGCGATCAACGGTTCCTTCATCATGAAGGACCTGAAGCAGTACGCGGGCGAGCCTGCGTTCCTCGAGAACTTCACCCGTATGTTCAACGAGTATCCGGCTATGGTGCGCGACATCATGAACGGGATGTTCATCGTCGACGGGTCCCCTACGGCGCCAATCAAAAAGAAGATCATCCCGCCGGTCAAGAAAGTCGGCATCATGAATATCATCCGCGATGTGAGGGGAGCGATGAAGGCGCTATGAGCGATATCAAGATCACCGTCAACGTTGACGAGTATCTCGCGGTCAATAAGTACGAAGTCGACGAGGAGACGCCCCATATCGTTCTCAAGGGCGATATCCAGGACATTGACGACGCCGAGTTCGACAAGCTCATCAAGGTGTGCCCGGCGGCGCTGTACAAGCGCGATGCCGACGGCGTGAAGTCGTTCGACTACGCTGGCTGCCTGGAATGCGGCACGTGCCGCATCCTCTGCGGCAAGACGATCATCGAGTCGTGGAACTTCCCCGGCCCGACGATGGGAATCGAGTACCGCGAAGGGTAGGCGGGCTTGTTCGTCCGAGGTCAGGACGCGAAAACGCGATGCATGTTATGCGCCGGGCGCCGTATCGATACGGTGCCCGGCGCTTTCTTTTGCGTGAACTTCCGCAAAACGTCGCAGGGACAGCCGAAATCGCTTGCAAAACGTCGCAGCGAACCGTGCTTAACCCATGCAAAACGTCGCAGCAGGCTATTTACCAGGGGCTATAGACGCACGAAGAATAACGCGCGCAGTTAAAGAAGAGGGCCGCTCATCGCGGCCCTCTTCTCTTAGTTATTCCCCTCCGGTGCGGGCGTTGCGTTTCTTCAGGTAGTTCGTCGTGGCGAAGAAGGTGTTGCGCACGCCGGTGTTCTTCAGGTTGTACACGCCCTGGCCAACCAGACCCCGCACGTAAGCGGCGCGGTCGATCTTGGGGCAGTCGATGCCGAGCACGTCGGCGAACAGGCGCTTGCAACCCGGCGAGATCTCGGGGTCGGAGAACACAAGGCCTGCATCCATGCGTTCGAACATGTGCTTCGCGGCCGCGCGTACCTCGGGGTGCGACATGTCCACGACCTCGATGATTCCCGACAGGTACGTGAAACCGCGGCTGTTGTGCGCGCGTAGCACGCTCTCGTCGGTCACGCCGAGCTTCTCCAGGATGTCCATCATGTCGTTCCAACGCTCAAGCGGCAGAAGCGTGTTGCGCTTCGCGAACGCCTCCGACTTCTCGGGCGTCTCCTCGCGATAGCAGTAGTACTCCTTGTCGGTGTAGAGGATGCGGTCGGTCTGGCAGAGCGTCTCGATGAGGAACGGGTTGTCGGCCCAGCCGGCGCCGGGGATCTCGTGGAAGCGGATGCCCTTGTCGATGAGGTATTGCTTGCGGTAGATCGCCGACCAGATGGACGGGTGGTGGCACAGAAGGTGCGCCGCGTCCTTGATGGCGAAGGGCTGTTTCGGCGGATGGATGCGCCCATGGTAGCTGCAGTTCAGCTTGCGCTGCTTCGGCGTGTCGGGCAGCCAGATGCGCCAATACCCCGACTTCACGATGTCGATCGGCTTCGGGTACATGCTCGCAAGGGCCAAAAGATCGGAGTACATGCCCTCCTCGATCCAGTCGTCGGGCTCCACGATGGAGATCCACTCGCCGTGCGACTCATCGATGCCACGGTTGCATGTGGCGCCGTAGCCCTGGTTCTGCTTGTCGATGACGACGATGCGCCCGTCGCGCGCCGCGTGCGCGCGCATGATGGAAAGCGAGTCGTCGGTAGAGCCGTCGTTTAAGCAGATGATCTCCAGGTTCTTGTACGTTTGCCGCTCGACGCTGTTAAGCGCCTGGTCAAGGTAGGGTTCCGCATTGTAGATGGGAAGGATGACGGAAACCAAGGGGGAAGCGGGGGATGTGGTCATGTTCGCTCGATGCTCCTACTCTTGCGGTGTGTCGTCGTCGGTGCTGTCGCTGCCGGCCATCCCGGCGTCTTCGAGTGCTTGCTCGACGGCCTTCCCCAAAAGCTCCTTGTCGAGGCTGCCGAACTGGGTGGAGTCGCCGAGGAAGGTGAGGTGCTTCACGCTGCCGGCCTTCTTCTTGATGTAGCCGATGGCGTGCGCGACGCTGTCGAGGTTCTGAGGGTCCTCCAGAAGGAAGGCCGATTTCGTCTTCTTCGCGTACGCGCCGGCGGAAAACGAATCGGAGGGGTTCCACACCGATGTGACGATGAGGTTGTCGATGGAAAGCGCGTCGCCTGCGATGTCGTTCGAGGTCAGAAGGTCGTTGATCTTTTCGTTCGCGTCGTAGGGGTTGCGCCCGATAAGCCGCTCGGAGGTGACGCCGTGCTTGGCGCACGCCTCGAGGAACGTGTCGGGGATGTGCTTGTCGACGCCGAGCACGAGCAGGTGGTCGAACGCGCCCGACTGGATGGCGGCCGCGACCGCGTCGTCGATCACGCCGAGCGTGCGAATGAAGAAGACGGGCACGCGGTTCGCGATGAGCAGCGGCGAGAGCGTGATGAGGTCGCCGATACAGTCGTGGTGCGCGATGATGGCGAGCTTGTCCCAACCGGGAGTTCCCGCCTCCTTCGCCGCGCGGGCGCCGTACTCGTAGATGAGGCGCGAGAGCTCGACCGACTCGTTGCAGTCGATGCGCTCGATGACCGTGCTCTCCCCGGCCGCGTCGCGCGCCGCCTGCTCCACGTCGGGCGAGAGCACCTCGTCGCCGCCCAAGACGACCACGCGCGTGGGCGAAAGCTGCGCGATCTCCTGCGCGACGACGTCAGGGAGCGACTCGTGCTTCGACAGGAGCACCGGCGCGTCGAGTACGCCCGAAAGCCCCTGCGCCGACATGCACGGCAGCGCGTAGTCGCCCGAGGCCAGGATGACGGTGCCGCCGGGCGCGAACTCGCACTTCTCCACGAGCTTCACGGCGGTGCCGTAGCGGTTCTCGCCGCTCACGGAGTCGATGAGCCCCTGCGGCACGGTCACGTCGGCGTTCAGCATGTCGAACACGCACACCTCGGACTCCGCCGAGCCCACGTGCCCGCCGAGCACGCGGTACGCGCGGCACACGTCGGCGGCCGCGCCCATCATGCGGGTGTGGCCCTTCTCGATCCAGATGGCCTTGTTGCACAGACGCTCGATCTGGTCGTTGTTGTGCGACACGATGAGGACGGTCACGTCGTGCTCCTTGATGAGCTCGGTGATGCGTCGCTCGCACTTCTGCTGGAACATGAAGTCGCCGACCGAGAGCACCTCGTCGACGATGAGGATCTCCGGCACGATGACGGTCGCGATGGCGAACGCGATGCGCGCCACCATGCCCGACGAGTAGTTCTTCATCGGCATGTCGAGGAACTTCTCGACGATCTCGTCGAAGTGCTGCTGAATGAACTTCTTCGAGTAGCCCAAAAGCGCGCCGTTCAGGAAGATGTTCTCACGCGCGGTGAGCTCCATGTCGAAGCCCGCGCCGAGCTCGATCAGGGGCGCGATCGAGCCGTTGATGGTGCAGGTGCCGCGCGAGGGCTCGAGCACGCCGGCGATGATCTTGAGCATGGTCGACTTGCCCGAGCCGTTCGTGCCCAAGATGCCGAACACGTCGCCCTTGCGCACGGTGAACGACACGTCGTCGAGCGCGCGGAACTCCTTGAACATGAGCTCGCGCCGCGCGAGCGCGATGGCGTACTCCTTCAGGCTGTTGAGCTGCTGGTTCGCCATGTTGAAGATCATGGAGACGTGGCTGACGTCGACCATGACCTCGCGATCGTCGCGCTCGGCTTCCTCGTCGGGCGCGTCCTGGCTCACAAGCGGTGTGGTGTTGATGTTCTCGGGCATGCTGACCGCCTAAACGTAGAGGATGAACTTCTTCTCGGTCGCCTTGAACACGGCGAAGCCGACCGCGAAGGTGAGGGCTGCCATGCCGAGGCAGATGAGGTTCTCGGTGAGGCCAGGGACGGTGTTGTACATGGCGATGTCGCGGAAGTAGCACACGTAGTGGTACATCGGGTTGAACATCTCGCCCGCCTGCATCCAGTCAGGCAGAAGCCCCACGGGGTAGAACAGCGGCGTCGCGTAGGTCCACGCCGTGATGACGACGCCCCACAGGTGGCACACGTCGCGGAAGAACACGGCGAGCGCCGAGAGCAGCATGCCGAGCCCCGCGCAGAACAGGAGCATGTACACGAGCAGGATGGGCATCGCGAGCAGGTTCACGGTAGGCGGGATGCGGAAGAACAGCATGACGATGACGACCGCGATGAGCGAGATCGCGAAGTTCACGAGCGTGAAGAGCACCTTTTCCAATGGGAAGATCATCTTCGACACGCGCACCTTCTTGATGAGCGGCGCCGATTCCAAGATGGAGCCCATGGCGGACGAGGTCGAGTCGGCCATGAGGGAGAAGAGCACGTTGCCTAAGATGAGGTACATCGGGAAGTTCTGCACGTCGTCGCCGAACTTGAGCACGTTCGTGAACACGGCGGCGAGGACGCACATCATGAGCAGGGGGTTTAAGACCGACCACAGCACGCCGAGCACGCTGCGGCGGTATTTCAGCTTGAAGTCCTTCGACACAAGCGACGTGATGGTGAACCAATTGCGCCGAAGCGTTGCCTTGGTCGATGTTGTCTGAGCCATAGCGTCCTTTTGGGTCGGTTGCATTGCGTGGCGCCGGGGTGGTGCGGTATAGCGCCGCGGCAGCCCTATGCGCAACATCCTATTTTACCGCATGGCCGCGGCGCGCCCCAAAGCGCATGAAAAGCCCAGATTGGCCACGCCAACGGCCGCGATCGGCGGGTTTCGCCTGCCGTTATGCCGATGGCGTGTTGGCTTGGGCGCGCACGCCCGTGCTGCCGTATACTCTTCGCATGAGAAGCTTTGCCGGGTCGCTATCGGCGGGCAAGCCCTCTTCATTCGACGAAACGATGCGACGAAACCCAGGATTCGGAGTTCAAACATGGCTATCTTGCGGAATCAAGCAGGTATAAGGCGCGCTCCCAGGGCGCTTCTCCTTGCGTGCGCGGCGGCGCTGTGCGCGCTGTGTCTTCTCGCGCCCGGGCAGGCTCTTGCGGCTGCGGCCGACGGGGGGCAGGCGGACAATGCGGACAGCTGGCGCTTCTCGAACGGTCAGCTTGCAGACGTACAGGACGACTCGGGCGCGGCCGATGTCTCGGTCGACGATGCGTCCACGCAAGGCACGACGCCCGGTCTTCTTTCGAGCTACTTGAAGTGGTCCCTTACCTACGACGGCTACACCGACGGCAACGGCGACGTCATCCCGGGCGTCATCGCCCGCGGCGTCGACGTGAGTGAGTGGAACCGCACGATCGACTGGCAGGCCGTGAAGGACGACGGCATCAAGTACGCCATCATCCGCGTGGGCTACGGCAGCGACATCTACAGCCAAGACGACGACTACTGGGAGCGCAATGTCTCCGAGTGCGAACGCTTGGGCATCCCCTTCGGCGTGTACATCTATTCCTACGCGAAGAACGCCTCCATGGCTGCGAGCGAGGCCGATCATGTGCTTCGCCTGATCGACGGGCATGACCTTGCCTATCCCGTGTATTTCGACATGGAAGACGCGAGCCAGCTTAACGCGACCGACGGCGACCCCGAGGCGCTTGCGGCGATCGCGAGCACGTTCTGCGACAAGATCCAGGACGCGGGCTACAGCGTGGGCGTTTACGCGAACAAGTACTGGTTCGACCACTACCTGACTGACCCCGTGTTCGACAACTGGACGCGCTGGGTGGCGCAGTACAACACGACCTGCAGCTACGACGGCGACTACGGCATGTGGCAGTACTCGAGCGGCGGGCGCGTTGCCGGCATCGACTATCCGACCGACGACGAGGGCGGCCGTGCCGACGTAAACTATATGTACCGCACGAGCTACCCCGACGACGTGTCCGCCGACGATTGGTACGTGACATCAGGCGCGTTCGACTACGTGGACATCCGCGGCTTCATGGGTCTTTACACGGGGACGAACAACTTCGGTCCCTACGATTCGCTCGAGCGCGGCATGGTGGCGACCATTCTCTGGCGCATGGCGGGCTGCCCCTGGTCGGGCGAGTCCTACCCGTTCGACGACGTCTCCGATCCGGACGCGTACTACTACGACGCGGTGTGCTGGGCGAAGGAACAGGGCATCATCAGCGGATATCGCAACGCCGACGGCACGTACACGAACTTTGGCCCGACCGACAAGGTCACGCGCGAGCAGCTGGCATGCATGTTCGCCCGATACGCGAACCTGAACGACGGCCTCGACACGTCGAGCGACTGCTCGGCCATGGAGGAGAAGGACGGCGCCGACCAGGTGAGCGACTACGCGCGCGGGTCCATGGGATGGGCCGTCGACGTGGGGCTCATCAACGGTGTGAACGGAAACGAGCTGCGGCCGCAAGACAACGCCTGGCGCGCCTCGATGGCCCAACTCGTGCAAACCTACTCACGCATCTACCTCGATTCTTTGTAGAGGGTAGAATGAGGCGGGACACGGCGTGCGGTGCCGAGCCCCTCTTTCCTGCAAGTTCGAAGGCGCTGCTCGGCGGCGCCTTTTCCAGCACAAGGAGGACGTATGCCCGACAAGGAAGAGCGTTACTTCAAGATCGTTCTTATTGCCCGCATGGAAGCGGGTGTGTCCACCCCGGCGTATCGCGTGAAGCGCGCGCTTGAAACGCTCGGGCACACGGTGTTCCTCTTCACGCCCAGGCGCTGGCCCGAGCTTTTCGATGAGGAGGGCGCCCTCGACGCCTCGGTGCTTGCTCGCTTCTTCGAGGTCCAGCGGCCGGATTGCCTGCTTCTTGCCGAGGGAATGGGCGCTGCGAACCTCGACGTCGCCGCATCAAGCGGCGTTGCGTGCGGCATGCTGTGCGCTTCTCGCGACGAGGCCTCTTCGAGCGTTGCCGCATCGGGCGGCGCTCCTCTCGACTTCGCGATCACCGTGTCGGGCCGTTCGCTCCAGGTGGACGAGCTGGAGGGGTTCGAGGGCGCGGTCGCCGCATGTGCTCCGTCCCCCGATTCGGCGTATGTCGGATCGCCGCTTGCCAACATGGTCGCTTTCGGTCCGGGCGTTATGTGCGTGCAGGACGCGACGCCGGAGCGGATCGCATTCTTCGACGAACTTGCGCGCGACGAGCGTTTCAAGGGCGGTGCCGTGCGTTGCTTCGGCGCAGGGTGGCCCGAGCGCTTCGCGTCGGACCCGTCGTTCACTCATATCGCGTACTCCTCGCGCTCGAGCGCGGCGTGCGTGGTGTTCGGTTCCGGTTTCGATGCGGCAGGCAAGGTTCCTTCGGATGAGGATCGTCCTCGCGACGCTCTTCTGACTGATGAGATGATCGTCCTCATGCGCACTGATGGCATGAAGCTTGTTGGCGTGGGGAGCGGTTCTACACCCTGGCGTGCCGAGAGAATGGACGAGTTCGACGACGCTGCCGCCGCGCGGGACGCGGTGATCGAGGCGTTCGAGAGCCGAAACGCCGAATGCGAGCCGTTCGAGAGCCGAAGGTTTCCGGCCGAAACCGACGGGCCCTTCCTCGAAGGGTGCCTGTCGGCGGCGTTCGAGAAGGTGCGGGAGCGTCTGTCCGAGCGCGGGCTCATGGCGGGATTGCCGGCGCCGCGCACGGTGGTGAGCGTTCTCGGCTACGTCGGCATGGGAAATTTCGGCGACGAGTACATTCTGGCGACGATCGACCAGCGGCTGCGCGAGCGTGTGCGCGGTTTGAGCGTGATCGCTGTGGGCGAGAACCCGATGCACACGCTGCGGGCGCGCGGCATCTACTCGATAACGCTTGCGGACAAGTACGTGCTTGACAAGGTGCTCGCCGCGTCGTCCGCCGCGCTCATCATGGCGGGATTGCTGTTCGACCAGGGGATTCGCTGGTCGATCGGCAAGGCTGAACTTGCTTCCTCGATGGCTCATTCCGATTTGGCGGGCATCGCCGCCTATACGGAGCTCGCGTACCTGAACGATGCTCGGCCGGTGTTCTACGGCATCGGGGCGGGGCCGCTCGACGTCGCTGACGGACGCGCTCTCGTGCGCCTTATGGGGCGCTTGGGGGCGCTTTTCGTCACGCGCGACGAAGCGACGGCAAGTCTCATACGGGCATGCCGCGTGCGTGAAGAGCAGGTCGCCCCGCGTGCCGACATCGCCTTCTTGGGTCAGGTCGCCCCGACCGCGTTCGTTGACGAATGGCTTGCCGCCGAACGCATCGATCTCGCGAGAAGCCGCGTGGTCGCGGTGTCGCTGCGCGAATACGAGAACGCGCCACAGGATTTCGCCGAGCGCGTCGCGAAGGCGCTGACGGAGACCGTTCGCCGCTGTCCCGACGTCATCTTCGCCGCTTGCATCCTCGATTCGAGCGATCGGGCGCTTGCCGAGCGCATCTCCTCGCTGTTGCCTCCGAAGGTGGTGCTGCATATCTTCGATGCGGGTGAAGCGATCGAGCCTGTCGCCGACTTCCTTTCCCGTTGTTCGGCCGGATTCTCGATGCGCTACCATTGCTCGCTTCTGCTCGGGTCGTTCTGCAAGCCGTGCGTGGGGCTGGGGTATCTGCCGAAAGTCGTGTCGCTTTACGAGGATCTGGGGCTTGAGGGCACGTTGCTTCCCATGGACGCCGACGCGGAGGACATGGAAGAGCGGCTTGCCGCTGCCCTCTCGTTCGGCGCGCAGCAGTCGTTCGCCTTGGCGAACCGCGTCGCCGAGCTGCGGAAAAAGAGCGCCGACGCTGAGAACATCCTTCTCGACGCGATTCAGGGAATCGCTCCCGCGAAGAGCGCACTGCTTCCTGAAGAGATGTTCCTCCCCTCGAAGCCGGCGGAGGCGACCGAGGCCGACCGTTTGCGTCGCGACGTCGAGCGCGAGCGGTCGGCTGTGGCTGCGGCCGAGGCGCGCCGCGACGAGGCGATTCGCGAGCGCGATGGCGCACGCCGCGAGGTCGAGGAGTACGCACACTCGTATTCCTACCGCGTAGGCTCGGCGTTGCTTTCGGTGCCGAAAAAAGTGCGCGAGTCCATCTCGAAGGCGATGAAACGCGAGGGATAGGCGAGGGCGGCGCTTGATTCCGGGATCGGGAGCGCCCGAAGGCGGGCTGTTACCCCGTCCGCGCGAGAAAAATCGCTCATCGTGTTCCAAAATTTCGATTTTTCGCGCGTGAGAGGTCTTTTGTCGCGTTTTCAAGCGCTCATGTGGGTTCGAATCCATTGATGAGCAAAAGTTACACCCCAGATCATATCAATATGGGGTGTAACCTTTCCGAAAACCTGAGCAAAAGAGGTATCTGCCGCGAAAAATCGTCATTTTCGAACACGCACCCTCATTTTCCTGTTTCGGAGCAGGCTGCGCCCCACCGAAGAAGGCGCGCTCGAGTTCGCCTTCCGAATGCTGCATAATGGACCTGCCATTCGAAGGGGGTCGATATGAACATCGAGCATCTTCGCGAGTTCTCGTATCTTGCGGAAACGCTGAGCTTCAGCATCACGGCGAAACACTTCTACCTTTCGACGAGCGTCCTCAGCAAGCATATCGCTGCCATCGAGGCCGACCTAGGGGTCCGCTTGTTCGAACGCGATCGGCGCGGCGTGGAGCTGACCCGGAGCGGCGCGATCTTCTACAAGGATGTTGCCGTCGTCCTCAACGACTACGATCGGGCGCTCCAAGACGTCAGGCCCGACAACTCCTCCGAAAAGAAGGTGCTGCGAGTGGGGTATTTGCGCGGCGCCGCCCGGCCCTTCCTGAGCACGTTCGCGAACCATATCTCGAAGAACTGCCCGAACATCGACCTCGAGCTCACCTGCATGGAATACGCGGAGCTTCTCGTGGCTCATCGCTCGCATGTCATCGACGTCCTGCTCGACATGGAACTCGACCCGGAGGCTGACTTGGCCTGCGACAACGTGCGCATCTACACGGACCGCATCTACGCGGTCGTCGGGAAGGGGCACCCCTACGCCGACAGGGACGGTCTTACCTTGGCCGACCTTTCGGGCCAGCCTTTCATCCTGCCCGATATCGTCGCCTATCCCGGCTACGTCGAGCGATGCGAACGGATCGTCCGCGCGGCGGGGTCGGGCAGCGTTGTCTACCGTTACAAGGACATCGAGACGCTGGCGTTCCGGCTCGCCGAGGGCGACTGCATCGGGTTCAGCTCGGGGCACAACGCCGACATCTTCCGCAGGGAGCTCGTCTTCCTCCCCATCGACGGCATCGACACCTCCTACGACGTCACCGCGCGTTGGCTGCGCCTCACCGACTCCGAGCTCATCGAGGTCGCCAAGTCCGCCGCGGCGGCGAGCGAGAAGAGCATGGAAGGCTGGAAAGCCGTGGTGGGCGGCGGGGAATAAGGTTGTTTCCAGACTGGAAACCTCGCTGCGGATCGTGACAAACGCGCCTCATCGCGTCGCGCATAGACTCTCCTTGACGAGAAAACGGCTTATGAGAGGAGAGGAAGCATGGCCGAATTCGAGGAGAAGTATCCCGAGCTGCTCGATGGTGACGCGTTCGAAAAGCCCAGCAAGTACGAATACGTCGAGCACGAAAAGCCATGGCGTTACCAGGAGGGCGATCTCACGGTAACGAGGACGAGCGCGTGGTCGGGCCCCGGTTGCCATTTGGGATGCGGCATCCTGCTCTACACCGACAAAAACGGCAAGCTCGTCAAGGTGGAAGGCGATCCCGAGAATCCGTTCAACAAGGGCAGGTTGTGCCCGAGATGCCTCGACATGATCGAGTCCGTCTACAACAAGGACCGCTTGCTCTACCCCATGAAGCGCGCCCGCGAAGATCGCGGCAAAGATGCGTGGGAGCGCATCACGTGGGACGAGGCCTACGACCTTATTGCGGAGAAATTCCTCTACTACAAAGAAAACTACGGCGCCGAGTCCGTGAGTTTCTGGAAGGGCACCGGCCGCGACATCGCGCCGTGGATCAGCCACCTCGCCTGGTCCTTCGGCAGCCCTAACGTCATCTTCGGCCTGTCCGGCTGCGCGTGCTTCGTTCCGCGTATCGCCGCATCCACGTGCACGAGCGGCTCGTTCTGGGTCGGCGACTACTCCCAGCAGTTCCGTGATCGTTACGACGATCCCCGCTGGAAGCGCCCCGAGCTCATCGTCCTTTGGGGCAACAACCCCGTCGTGTCGAACTCCGACGGCCTGTACGGCCACTGGGTAACCGACTGCTTGAAGCGCGGATCGAAGCTCATCTCGGTCGATCCCAAGATGACGTGGCTCGGTACGAAGGCGGAGCTGCACCTGCCGCTGCGCCCAGGCACCGACGCCGCGCTCGCCATGGGCATGCTGCGCGTCATGATCAAGGAGGACCTCTACGACCACGATTTCGTCGACAAGTGGTGCTACGGCTTCGAACAGCTTGCCGAGGCGGTCGAGCCCTACACGCTCGAGAAGACCGCGGAGATCACCTGGGTCGATTCCGAAAAGATCGCGAAAGCCGCCCGCATGATGGCGGCCGCTGACAGCTGGATCATGCAATGGGGCGTCGCGACCGACATGTGCAAGGAAGCCATCCCCTCCTGCCAGGCGCTTTCCGCGCTGTTCCAGATCACCGGCGACGTCGACGTTCCCGGCGGCATGATCTCTCCTCCCTCCATCCTGGCCTACTACAATGGCTGGGGAGGGGAGAACATGCCCCAGGAACAGTGGGACAAGCGTCTCGGCATCAGCAAGTACCCGCTGTACAAGTACGGCTTCAAGAACGCCTCGACCGACGTCGCCATCGAGGCGCTCGAGACGGGCAAAGACGAGAACGGCAACGACTACCCGATGAAGGCGGCGTGGCTGCAGACCACCAACCCCCTCATCAACTCCTCACCCGACACGCGCCGCACCTACAACGCGCTCAACAAGCTCGAGTTCATCGTGAGCGTCGATCTCTACATGACTCCGACGGTGCAGGCCCTCGCCGATGTCGTGCTCCCCGCGTGCACGTACGCGGAGCGCAACGGCATCCGCATCGGCGACGGTGTGCAACGCGGCGAGACCATCAACAAAGCCGTTCAAGTGGGCGAATGCAAGTCCGACATGGTCATCAACTGGGAGCTCGGCAAGCGCATCTGCCCGGACTTCTACCCGTGGGAAACCGAGGAGGACATGTACTCCGAGATCCTCTCCGGTATGGGCATGAGCTTCGAGAACCTGCGCGCGAACGCCCCGACCTACCTCGACTTCGAGTACAAGAAGTACGAGAAGGGCCTCTTGCGCGCCGACGGCAACGTGGGCTTCCAAACCGCGACCGGCCGCATCGAGTTGTGGTCCACGTACTTCAACCAGGTGGGGATGGACCCCGTCCCGAGCTTCGAGGAACCGACGCCGGGCCCCGTCGCCGACCCCGACATGTACGAGGACTACCCGCTCATCCTGACGACGGGCGCGCGCAACTGGACGCTGTTCCACTCGGAGCATCGTCAGGTCCCGAAGCTTCGAAGCTATCGTCCCGACCCGATTCTCCAGCTCAACCCCGCCACGGCGGAGAAGTACGGCATCGCCGAGGGTGATTGGGTATGGGTCGAGAACCATCGCGGCCGCGCCAAGCGCAAAGTCGAGTTCTGCGAGGGCCTCGATCCCCGCTACTGCTCCACCGATCACGGTTGGTGGCTGCCGGAAAGCGGGAAGTACGAAGAGGGCGGCTTCAGCGGCATGTGGGACTTCAACATCAACCAGCTGCTGACGTTCGACCCCGGCAAGTCCGGGTTCGGCTCGAACTACAAGACCGTTCTCTGCCGCGTCTACAAATGCGAGGAGGGCGACTTCAACACGAAGGACAACCCGCTCGGCCATGAACCCGGCCAGGTGGCGGCGAACGGCGTCTGCACAAGCGACCCCGAGGCCGTCGTGAAAAAGGAGAACGTCTCGAAGGACGTACTCGCGGCCGCCACGACGCACCCCTACAACGCGTCGAAGGAGATCAAGGCGGCGCCCGAGCTGTACACCATCGACGGCGGGCGCCTCGGCGAGCGCGCTCGCGAAATCGAGGCCGAGAAGGAAGCCGAGCGTCAGGCGGCTCGCGAAGAGCTCGCTGCGCTGTACGCGGCGGCACAACAGAAGGAGTAGACCATGCCGAAGGGAATTCTCGTCGATTACGAGTGGTGTTCAGGCTGCCACAGCTGCGAGGTCGCATGCTCGGTCGAACTGAGCCACAAGCACTTCCCGCAGGGCCACTGCGGCGTCAAGGTGCACGAGGAAGGGCTGTACTGGATCGGCAAGGACAAGGCGTGTGACATCTTCATGCCTGTCTTCACCGATCTGTGCGACCAGTGCGCCGCCCGCCGCGCGGCGGGCAACGATGAGCCCACCTGCGTCAAGCACTGCCAAGCGCATGTTTTGACGTACGGGGACTTGGAAGAGCTTTCGAAGAAGCTTGCGTCCAAGCCCAAACAAGTGCTCTACGCCCTGTAGGCCTGCACGCCATGTGCCAGACCTGCATAGGCTGCGGCAAATGCTCGGGGGACGTGCGGCCTGCCTTGAGGCCGGGGCGCTGTCCCATCTGCGGAACCGACAACGATCCGGACGTTGCCAGGTGCTGCGGGTGCGGCGCGCCTCTGCCCAAGGCGGCGGGCGTCTCGCAACGGCCGCGCGGGTGAGGGGAAAGGCCCCGCGGCAAGTCACAGAGAAAAAGGAGAGGAAACCTCAATGAACAAGCTCGTGCTCACCAACATCATCCACGCCGCACTCGTGGGAATCATCGCGGGCGTCGTCATCGGCGTCTATGCCTTCATCGGGCCCGCCGGCCTGGGGCTGGTCCAGACACCGTTCTACTGGGCGTGCTTCATCATCATCCCCGTCGTCTTCATGGCCGGCGGTGAGTGGAAGCAAGTGCCCATCCACTGGGTCAATCTGCTTCTCGGCATGGTCGCCGGCGGCTGGCTGTGCTTCTTCTTCGTCGGTAATACGGCCGCGAGCATGGGGTTACCTCTGTCGTTCGGCATCTTCACGGCGCTAACCACCTTCCTCGTCCAGGGGATCGCGACGGTGTTCGTCTCCGGCGGGCTCAAGCCGGCCATCGGGTTCTGCCCCATGGCCTTTGTCGGAATGATCGCCGTGTTCGCTTCCGCGACCGATGCGGTCGACATGACCCCGTACATCACCGTTGGGGTGAGCCTTTTCATCGGCGTCGTTACCGCAACGCTCATGGCGCAGTCTGGCAAGATCGCCGCGAAGATCACTGGTATGGACAAGGAGCAGCAGGCGTAAAGCCGCGGCGTCCCATCTCGGGCGCAGCATGCGACTTGGCTTTTAGGGGAGGGTTGGCCTGGAAGGCCGGCCCTGCGAAAACGTTAGGAGTCAGAAGATGACCTACAAGATCACTAACATCGAATATGGCATCGGCCCGTGGGGAACCGAGATGCTCTACGGCGCGGAGATTGGTAACCCCGCTCCTGGCCAGACGGAGAATAACATCCATTCCTTCACCTACCTCGAGGGGCATGGCCACAAGATCTTGGTCGACACCGGCATCGACACCGATGACGAGGCGAAGGACAAGCTGTGGAAGAACTTCGGCCAGAACATCAACGGCACCACGAAGGGCCTTGAGATGGCGGGGCTCTCCTACGAGGACATCGACACGATCATCATCACGCATGCCCATATCGACCATATCGGGGCGATCGGTCGCTTCCCCAACGCCCACATCTACATGCAACAGCATGAGTTCGAGGAATGGGAGCGCATGGTCGCCGACGAAAGCTATGCGCAGATCACCCTGCCGGCGACCTATCCGCCCGACTACCCCGAGATCCGCAAGATGGTCGACGAGGGCAAGATCACGCTGCTCAACGGCGATGTGATCAACCTTCTACCCAGCATCAACATCCATTGCGTCTACGAGTGCCACTCCGTGGTCGAGCAGCTGGTCGTCGTGAAGACCGACGAGGGCGAGTACATCATCGCCGGCGACGTCGCCTGCCGTCCCGCCAACCTCGTTGGGCACGAGGGTTTCAAGGGCTGCCTCGTCCCGATCCTGGGGCGCAGCGGCTCGGCGCATAATGTGATCGAGGCGTATCGCTGGATCCTCGATCGCGTCGACGGGGATGTGAACAAGGTCGTGCTGACTCACGATGTCACGCTGGGCGATCGCTTCGAGACGGTCGGTGAACCCGGCATGAGCCTGCACTATATCGTCAAATAGCGGTTGGCGAAATCGAACGTTTGCGCCGGACCCGGGGGCGAATCCCCGGCCCGGCGCTTGCTGCTGTGATTTGTATGGGAAGGAAGAGCATGAGCGAAAAAGGCAAAAAGGGAATCCACTTCGGCCATCTGGTGGTGGCCGCCATGGTTATCACGAGTTTCATCCCTTTGTCTTTGGGGCTGAGCTGTGCCGGCATCTTCTACCCGAGCCTTTCGGGCGACCTCGGGGTGGAAAAGGGCATGCTGAGCTATTACACGACATTCATCTGGGTCGCCGCCTTGGTGACGCTCCCTGTTCTGGGTAAGCTGCTCAACAAGTTCGACGCCCGCATCTGCCTTACCGGCGCGGTCGCCATCGTGACCGTTGCCTTCGTGTGGCTTTCCCAGATGACCGCGCTGTGGCAGTTCTACGTGGCGGCGTTCGCCATGGGCGTCGCCATCGCGATGCTTCTGTTCCTGGCCCCTTCGACGCTCATCAACCGCTGGTTCTCCAAGGGCGCCGGCGCCATGCTCGGCCTCGCGATGGCGTTCACCGGCGTCGGCGGCGTGGTCTGGTCGAGCGTCGGCGGCGCGCTCATCAACTCGATCGGGTGGAGCGCGACTTACCTCGTGTTCGCCGTGCTTTCCGCCGTCACGCTTCCCGTCACGTTGCTCATGGTGCGCAGCCGCCCGGAAGATTTGGGGCTGCAGCCGGTCGGCTACGTGGCCGGTGACGCTGACGGCTCGGCGGTGGGCGACTCGGCCTCCGAAGAGGGCGTTCCCGCTTCCAAGGCGTACAAGATGCCGGTGTTCTTCCTCATTTGCGCCATGTGCTTCTTCCTCAACATCGGCATGTACGTCTACTTCATGATTCCCAGCTACGCGACCACGCTCGCGGTGGGCGCGGCCCTTCCGCTTCTGGGTGCGACGGCGTCGAGCGTCGCCATGGCTGGCCAGACCGTCTCCAAGCTCGCCTTGGGTGCGGTAGGAGAGAAGCATCCCCAGGCGGCGACGGTTGTCACGCTCGTGCTCGGTATCGTCGGCGTGGCGCTGTTCGCCCTTTGCGCCGAGAGCGCGCCCGCGTACTACGCAGCAGCACTGTTCTTCGGCTGCTACTATGGCATCACGAACGTCATGATGCCGCTGTTCACGCGCCGTGCCTTCGGGAACCGCGACTACGCGCCGATCTACGCGAAGGTGTCCATGGTGGCGAGTGTGTCCAACGCCGTCGCGGCGCTCATCTGGGGCACCGTTATCGATGCGACGAACAGCTACATGCCCATGTTCGTTGGCGTCATCATGCTCATGGCGCTCACGATCGTCACGGTGGTGCTGATCGGGCGGAGCACGTCCAAGAAGGAGGGCACGCGCGTATAACGCGAGTCGAGCGACGTGCTCGGGACTCACTCCGGCAGGGAATTGGGCCCCGCGTGTTCCAAAATTTCGATTTTTCGCGTTGATAGCCTTTTGTAGGCCAGTTTGCATGTGAGTTACGCCCCATATCGCTTCGATATGGTGCGTAACTTTCGTTTGGTCGCGGTCTCGAACCAGGATTAGCCCTTGGAGGCGCGTTCAAAAGCCCTTGGTTCGCGAAAAATCGTCATTTTCGAACACGCAGGGCTGTTTTTCCTGTTTTGGGGCGGGTCACGGGCGCTGCTCGCCCCCCTCGTGTAGGGCGGGCTGCCCGCCCTACACGCCGCCGCCTGCTACCCGAATGCCTTCGCGGTGCGTTCGATCGCACGTTTCACGTCGGGTTTCCCCAGCTTGTCGATGAGCTTGCGATAGATGCGCTCGCGGATCCACGGTTCGCTCGAAAGCGCGATCGCGTCATCTACGGCCACCCATTTCACGCCGCTGTTCTCGTCGGGTTTCACGCGAATCGGCTCGTCGGGCGAGGCGACGGCCAAATACGTCACGTTCAGGTGCAGGTGCGACCCGACGTAGCGCCCGCGTTTCTCGTGCCCGTTGACGGTGAGCACCTCGAGCGAGTAGATGTTCCCCGCGGGAAGCGGCACCACCTTCGCGTGCGAAACGCCGGTCTCCTCCTGCAGTTCGCGCAGCGCCACGGCGGCCAGGTCGCGCTCGCCGTCGGCGTGCCCGCCGATCCACGACCAGGAGTCGTAGATGTTGTGGTAAACGAGGAGCGTCTGCTCACAATCGGGGCTCACGACCCAGATGGAGCACGCCATGTGCGCGAGCGCCGACCGGTCGAAGGCGCCCTCGTCGCGCGCGAGCACGTTCAAGATGACGGTCTTGTCCACTTCTTCCTGCTCGTTTTCTGGCTTGTAAGCCTCGATGTGTTTTGCGATGTCCACACGTCCTCCTTCGCGCTCGTCTCTTTACCGCAATGCTACACTTAAGTTTGCGAAAAAAGGAGAACCGTGGTACCAGAACGAGAAATAGTCGACAGCTGCTACCCGCGCACGCTCGAGCGCGCGCGCCGCATCGCTGCGTCGGACAAGAACATCTTGACGAAACGCGTCCGCTACGAGGTGGGGGAAACCGTGCTTTCGGCCCTCGTGGCGTCGTCGAGCGGGTGGGACGACCGTTACCGCACGTCGGTGACGCTGTCGGCCGACGAGGACTCGATCAACGACTGGTCGTGCACCTGCCCCGCCGCATTCGAGTACGACGGGCTCTGCAAGCACTGCGTGGCGCTTGTGCTTTCGTATAATCAGGACCCTGAGAAATTCATGGGCTACCAGAAGCGTCGCCGCGTCGCCACGTCGGCGTGCATCACCGAGCTCATGCGCAAAAGCGAACAGGTCGCGGCCGACGGCGATCTTGAAGGCAACATCGACATCGAGGTCACGCTCTCCTACGGGTACCGTCTGTGGTCCGCGAGCTTCAAAGTCGCGGGCCCAACCTCGTCGTACGTGATGAAAAGCGTGTCCGACTTCGTGAAGCGCATGCGCTCAGGCGAGCGGTTCGCCTACGGCAAGAAGCTCGCATTCACGCATTCGCCTGCGCTTCTGACCGCGCGTGCCCGCAAGGTCGCCGACTTCCTCGACCGCGCGGTCGCCCTGCGCGAGCGTGCGGGGTCGACGACGCGCTGGGGCTACACGAGCGGCATCGACGTGGGGCGCGACCTCGACCTGTCGTCTGCCGAGGTCATCGAGCTGCTCGACGCGCTCGACGGGGCGACGTTCACAATCCGCGGCACCGACATCGGCACGCGCACGGTCACCGAGGCGCGCATCGTCCGCGAGGACCCGCGCATCGAGGTGGGCCTTCGCCGCTCGGAAGACGGCGGGTACACCATCGAGCGGAAAAGCGACCTCGTTTTCGCGGCGCAGGGCGAGCGCATGTACGTGTGGATGGGCGACGCGGTGTACCGCTGCAGCCCGAAGCTCGCGCGCGCGGCCGATTTCCTGCGCACGGTCTACGAAAGCCCCGACAACCGCCTGTTCATCTCGACCGACGACATGCCGCTGTTCTGCTCGGCGGTGCTGCCCGTGATCGAGGACACGCTTGCGCTCGACGCACCGCGCGAGGTCGCCGATTTCAAGCCGGTGCCAGGCGCTCTATCCTTCTACTTCGACAAGGTGCGCTCGGGCGTGCGCATCGAGGCAGTGGCGACCTACGGCGACTTCCGCTACGTGCTCGCGGGGGAAGACGCCGAGGCGGAAACGCGCGTCGCGAAGGGCGAGCGTGCCGGGGCGGCGGCGAAGGCGAAGGTAGGGCCGTTGCGAGACGCGCGTCTCGAGGGCCGGGCGAAGACGCTGGTCGAACGGTATTTCGGGCTCGACACCGCGTTCATCCCGAACGCCGACGAGGACCGCATCGGCGCGCTACTGTTCGGCGGCCTGCCCGAGTTCCGCGCGGCGGGCGAGGTGTTCACCACCCCCGCGTTCGACCGCCTCATCCGCGACGGGAAACCGCGCGTGAGCATGGGCGTATCGCTTTCGGGGAACCTGATCGACCTCACCGTGTCCTCCGACGACCTCGATGCCGCCGAGCTCGCGGCGCTTCTGTCGAGCTACCGCAAGCACAAGCGCTACCACAAGCTGAAGAGCGGCGCGTACCTGTCGGTCGAAGACGCTGACCTGGCGGAACTCGACCGTTTGGCGTCGGATTTGGGCATCACGGCGAAGGAGCTGGCGACGGGTTCGGTGGAGCTGCCGAGCTATCGCGCGTTCTACCTCGACGAGGAAGCCGACCTTGACCGCGACCGGTCGTTCACGGAGTATCTCGACAACTTCCGCGCCGCCGACGAGCGCGACTACGACGTCCCGCCCGAGCTTTCGGGCGTGCTGCGCCCCTACCAGGAAGAGGGCTTCCGCTGGCTCTCGGCGCGCTGCGACGCGGGCTTCGGCGGCGTTCTTGCCGACGAGATGGGTCTCGGCAAGTCCGTCCAGCTCATATCGCTTCTGCTCGCGCGCAGGGACGAGGCGCGCGAGGTGGGCCCAAGCCTCGTCGTGTGCCCGGCATCGCTTGTGTACAACTGGTTGCAGGAGTTCAAACGATTCGCACCCGAACTTTCGGTGAGCGCCGTAGCGGGGCCGAAGCGCGAGCGCCGCCGCATCCGCTCCATCGCGCTCGACGGCGCGGCGCCGGAAGACGCCACCGAGCCCGCAGGTCCGTGCGACGTGCTCGTGACCTCGTACGATCTTCTGCGTATCGACATCGCCGATTACGTGGGGCGGACGTTCTTCCTCTGCGCGCTCGACGAGGCGCAGTACGTGAAGAACCCCGCAGCGCTCGTCACCCGCGCGGTGAAGCGCATCGACGCGCGCCACCGTTTCGCGCTCACCGGGACGCCGATGGAGAACCGCCTGTCGGAGCTGTGGAGCATCTTCGATTTCCTCATGCCCGGCCTGCTCGGCCCCTACCAGCGCTTCCGTGAGCGCTTCGAGCTGCCCATCGTCGGCGGCGAGGAGGACGTTGCGCGCCGTCTGCAGGCGGTGGTCGGCCCGTTCATGCTGCGCCGCCTGAAGACGCAGGTCTTAACCGAGCTTCCCGAAAAGCTCGAGAGCGTGGTGTACGCACCCATGACCGGCGAGCAGCTGAAGCTCTATCGCGCGCACGAGCAGCGTCTCCGCGAGGACCTCACGCGCCAGAAGAACGACAAGCGCGCGAAGGGCGGCGGACGCAAAAGCGGCATGTCTCAGGGCGATTTCGAGAAGAGCAAGGTGCAGATTCTGGCGGAGCTCACGCGCCTGCGCCAGCTGTGCTGCGACCCCGGGCTTCTCTACGACGACTACAAGGGGCCCGCGGCGAAGCTCGACGCGATCTGCGATCTGGTGGAATCCGCCATCGAAGGCGGGGAGAAGTCGCTTGTGTTCTCCCAGTTCACAAGCTTCTTATCGCGCATCGCCGATAGGCTTGACGAGATGGGCGTGCCGTACTTCACCATCACGGGCGCCACGGCGAAGCGTGAGCGGCTGGAGCTGGTGAACCGATTCAATGCCGACGACACGCCGGTGTTCCTCATCTCGCTCAAGGCGGGGGGCACGGGCCTTAACCTGACCGGCGCGTCGGTGGTCATCCATGCCGACCCCTGGTGGAACGCCGCGGCGCAGGACCAGGCGACCGACCGCGCGCATCGCATCGGGCAGACGCATGTGGTGAGCGTCGAGCGCGTCATCGCGAAGGGCACGATCGAGGAGCGCATCTTGGAGCTGCAGGAATCGAAGAGCAACCTGGCCGATCAGGTCGTGGGCGCGTCCGGCGTGTCTCTAGCCTCGCTTTCGCGCGAGGACCTGGTCGACCTTTTGAGCCCGGTGGATTAGTTGGCAGGGTTGAGGTTCGACGGTCTGCTTGAACGTGAGGGATGGAGTTGAGCGTGGGAGTGGAGTGTCGCACGGGGGTCTTCACCGTCGCGTAGGGGGGTTGCGCGGCGCTTCGTTTGAAGGGCGCTTTGCGCGAAGCCTTGCGGCATTCGACGCGGTTTTTTCTCGCTGCTCGCGTTCCGGTGGGTCGTTTCGTGGCCCTATCGTGCATGACCCCTCGTTTTCGCCAGGAAAGTCGAATTTAGGGTAGGCGAGGCTGCGAGAAATCCCCTTTTCGCGGCTCGAGCCCTCGCAAGGAAAATCGCGACCTGGGGAAACGTTGGCGAGTGTTCGGGGGACCTACCCTAAATTCGCGAAAGCTGGTCGAAATCGGTGTTCTCGTCGATAACGACGATCCCGGCTTCGCGGAACAGGGCGGCGGCGATGCCCTGACCGGGCACGAGTGTGCCCGAGAACGTGCCGTCGTATACCTCGCGCACCCCGCACGAAGGGCTCTTCGCCTTGAGAATGGCCAGCTTGCAGCCCGCTTCTCGAGCACGCGAAAGCTCGATGCGCGCCCCGCGCTCGTAAGCGGCAGTGCGGTCGACCCCGTTCGCGTCGACGATCTCCCACGGGTTTGCGGCCTGCCCGGCGCCAAGGGAGTCTTCCTGCGCTGTCGGGCTCTGGGCGCTCGCCTTGGCGTCCCTTGTTGCGCTGCCGTCTCGCTCTGCACCCGTCATATGGCTTGCGACCTGCGCTTCGCTTGCGTGCTCGATGCGGTTCGTTTCCATCCAGGGAGCGCACATGATTTCACAGGGCGTGCGCGGCGTGGGCAGGCCGCCTGCCACCTCGGGACATACGGGAACAAGCTCGTGCCCGCGCGATGCGAGCCCTTGTACGGCTGCGCACGGCTTCGCGCGCCCGTCGTAACGGCACGGCTCGCCCAAAAGACACGCGCTCACGGCGATTCTCACAAGGCCCCTTTCCGTCCAGCGTCGACGGCGCGGCGGACGTCGATGAGCCCGCCGCATCTCTTGGTTTCACCAGTGTACCGCTTTTGTCGCACGCCGTATGGCCTGCGCGCCAACGCGACCCTCTTTACGCCCCTACAGGGAACAGCTTTCCGTTCACCATGACGTACACGTTTCCATCCGTCGCGAAATGCGAAGGAACCGTGTAGGCGAACACGCAGGTCACGTGGCTGTTGGCGGGGGCGGTATATATCGTGCCCTCATAATCATCGGCCCGCGACGGCGCATCGACTTCGTTGACAAGCTCGTAGGATGTGCGCGAGATGTCCGACACGCTGCCGTCGTCTTCCACAACCACGAGGGATGCAAGGCTGGAGGCATTGGCGACGAAATCCTCATCGGCATTGCCCATGTTCTCGATGTCGATTGTGATCGTTGCAAACGTGACGCCGTCCGTCACGATCGTCCCGTCGTCGTTGAAGGACATCCCAAAGCGCCTCTCAAGCCACTTGTCGGCATAGGCGGAATCGCCCATGAACGACCGCTGGTAGGCGAACTCGCTCTTCGTTCGGTCGAGCGGCGGCGTGCCCCCGCGCGTCTCGGTCGCAGTTGGATCGACATCGCGACTCGTTATCTCGGACGTCATTGCGAAGTACGTCGGGTTGTCCGTATAGCGCGGCTCCACGCGGAACATCGCTTCGTGCAGGGTGATGACCTGGGTCGATGAGCTTCCGTCTTCGAAGGTTGCGGTCACGGTGAGCGTGGCTCCGTCGAAGAGCGCGATCGGGTCGCCGTCTGCGCTCGGGTTGAACAGCCCGAAGCTTGTCGTGCCGTCGTCGATCCCGGGCGCATCTGCGGCCGACACGTCGACGACCGACCCGTAGCGTTTCAGCAGGGCCGCTTGGATTTCCTGATCGCTGCGCGCCTGTCGCCGTTCAGGGCGCCCCCTTCCTCGGTATCTCACTTCACGACGACGACCGAGTCGCAGTTCGAAAGCGTGCCGTCGAGCCCGCGGAAGCGGTCGTCCCAGTTGATAGCGCGATTGAAGGCTACGGGGTCGCTGGCCTGGGAAATCGTCGCTATGTCCTGACGGTACAGCTCGCCCGCCGACACGCTCGCCTGCACGCGGACGATGCCTTCGCCTTCGACCGTAAAGGTGCAACCGGTGAAGTAGCCCGTGTTTGCGTTGCCGGTCTCGGTCCATTGCGCGTGCGTGCGGTCGAAGACGATGCCGCCTTCTTCGGCGGGCAGGATGGTCCCGCCGTTGCTTGCCCAGGCGCGGACGGTGAACCCGTTCGCTGCCGCAGTAGGCGAACGCGAGGCGAAACACCATTGCTCCCCACTTCTCAATCGCGCCTTCGAGGGTATGATCCGTTTTCCTTCTCAAGCGTCCCCTTTCACGAGATGGTTTCGATGATAGCCGACCCGCTTCCTCGGAGCCGCCCATCATCCTCCTCGACCGGTCTTATCGTAAACACGCGCAAGCGATGCGAAATGTTGCACGATGGCGACACATCTCGTGAAAATCGCTTGCCAGCTAAACAAAAACATGAGATATTGAGCTTGGTCTTTTCGCAAGAAAGGGCTTCCAGGAGCCGGGGGTTGTCCCCCGGCATTTTTTATCTCGCGAGGAGAGCCCATGCTTGAGATCAGCCTGTTCGTCGACGAATCAGGTGAAAGCGGAACGGAATCGAAGTATTACCTGCTGACACTGGTTTTCCATGAACAGGACGCGAGTATTTCCCAGCCCATCAGCATCTACGAGAATGACTTGCGTGCGAAAAACCTTCCCGACATTCCGTTGCACGTGTGCCCGCTCATGAACGGGCACGACGATTACGAGGGTATGGACATCCAAGATAGGAAACGGCTGCTGCAAGCGTTCTTCACCATGCTTCAACACTTGCCCATCAAGTACCATACGTTTTCGTACAGAAAAGACGAGTTCCTCGACGGCGTTGCTCTTGGGGCGAGAATCAGGCGCGACATCGTAAATCTCATCTTCGACAACCTTGACTATCTGCAAAGGTTCGACAAAATCAAAATCTACTACGACGACGGACAGTGCCTTGTGACCAAAGCTTTGCACGATGCCGTGGAGTATGCCCTTTCCGCAAACGCGGTCATGTACAAGGACGGGAGTCCAAGAGACTATAGGCTTGCGCAAGCTGCTGATTTCATCTGTGCGATCGAACTCGCAGCATTGAAGTTTGAGGCGAAGGAGGCCACCAAGACAGATAGCCGGTTCTTTGGCGCGCAGAGCAGCTTCAAGAAAAACTGGCTCAAGAAGATCCGCAAGAAGTTGCTATAGACGGCTTATTCCCAGCGTTGTTATCCGTGCTGGGCGCATTTCGATGCCAAAAATGCGTGAGCGAGACGAAAAACCACGTTAGAGCATAGATAGTGGAAATATTTTTGTAAGTGTGACTGCTCGATCGCTTGCATCTCATGCAAACTTGCGGTTTCGCCTTTGTTCGCCGAAAGCTACAATGGAGAGCGACACGAAACGGCGTCCGTGTGGGCGCCTGGATGAAAGGCAGATGCATGTTCGACGGAATGAAGAGCCCTGGTCGCAACGATGAATGCTGGTGCGGCAGCGGCAAGAAATACAAGAAGTG